>JBLWKA010000136.1:0-15027 GCA_048381555.1 Oscillochloridaceae bacterium umkhey_bin13 | reverse complement strand
GGCGGATGTATAGGAGGGCGACGCGGGGGCGGCGTCGGGGGGGCCCCCCCCCCCCCATACTGTTGTTTGCGCAGGGTGTCCCGCCCAACCCGACAACCCTCCCGCAAAACAGGTAATCCCTTACTCAATTGGCTTCAAGTTCGCCAGGATCTCGGCACGCCGTGGTTCGAGGAAGGGTGGCAAGACGACCTTTTCACCTAGCGTGGCCGGATCTTCGTCCACCGCAAAGCCTGGCCCGTCCGAGGCGAGTTCGAACAGGATGCCGTTTGGCTCACGGAAGTACAGGCTACGGAACCAGTAGCGATCAACCTTGCCACTATTGGGAATGCGCAGCGCATTGAGCCGGTTGGCCCAGGCGTTGTAGGCATCATCGGGGGTGCGCAAGGCCACGTGGTGAACCCCCCCAGCCCCAAGTTGGGCCACCGGCAGATCGGGCTGCACAACCAGATGCAGTTCGGCGGCTGGCCCACCCTCGCCCATCGCATACACATACACCGTATCCTGGGGCCGCTCCGGCGAGGCGTATTCGCGTTCAAGGCGCATGTTCAGGCCGTGCTGCAAGATCGCATCGGTGGGCAGCCGATCTACCACACTCAGTGTGATCGGGCCAAGGCCCCGGATCTGGTAGGCGGCCGGAACGGGGCTGCGCTCCCAGGGGAAGGCCGAGCCGATCCCACCATCGTCAATCAGACTAAGGCGTTGGCCCTCGGGGTCTTCAAAAGCGAGGGTCAGGCGACCATCGCGCTCGGCTAACGGCCCCGTCGGTACACCCAGATCGTGCAGGCGCTGCTCCCACCAAGCCAGGGCCTCGCTTCCGGCAACCCGTAGCGCCGTGCGTGTGATTGACCGGGCTCCACGCCGCTCACGGGCGGCCGGCCAGTCAAAGAAGGTCAGATCGCTGCCGGGGCTGCCC
The DNA here is from genome assembly GCA_048381555.1 of Oscillochloridaceae bacterium umkhey_bin13. Taxonomy (GTDB): domain Bacteria; phylum Chloroflexota; class Chloroflexia; order Chloroflexales; family Chloroflexaceae; genus Viridilinea. Next base: position 14,114 of record JBLWKA010000136.1, on the reverse strand, counting down.
TGCGCATCAGCATAAAACAGATGGTAGGCGCTCACGTCGTCCTGGTTGACACTGCGTTTCACCAGGCGCATGCCCAGCGTCTGCGTATAGAAGCGGTAGTTGGTGCGTACCTGCGCCGAAACCGCGGTTAGATGATGAATGCCCGTCAATTGCATGATGGAACCTCCTATCAGGGTAACGCTAGCGGATCGTCCGCCGACCAAGCCTTACCTGAGATAAAGTTTAGCACTAAACAATAGCTCGATCCAGGGGATTTTTTCTCTGCGTTATTGGGTAAGTCCCAGGTTTTGTGTGCGGTGTGGCGTAACGTCTTGCATGGCCGAGCAGACCCTCACCCCCCCCGCCCCCCTCGCCCTCTGAGGGAGAGGGGGGAGTCCATGGGCTGGGGTTCAAGCGGCGAGCGGTTACGCTGGAATCCTGGGCGGGTAATGGGATGGTGCTGACCAGGCGATTCTGCTGTGACGCTCCGGCTCCCCTCCCCCCACGTGAGGGGGAGGGGGGCCCGGAAGGGGGAGCCGCTTCCCATCGGTACACAGCCGGATACCGTACACGGGATGGGTCATCACCGTGCAAAACGTCACCTCCCCCACCTCCGGGCATCAGGAACCTCCAAGATGGCATGAGATCTGCTATACTTGATAAAGCAAGTATTCCCTGCATTGCGTAACTGAATCAGAAGAGGACACCCATGGCTGCCCCATTTTTGGCCGAGGCCGAAGCGCTGCGTGATGAACTGGTAGCGATCCGGCGCGATCTGCACATGCATCCCGAACTTGGTTTCCAGGAAGTCCGCACGGCCCGGATGGTGGCCGAAAAGCTGGGCACCCTCGGCTACGAAGTGCAGACTGGTGTTGGCACGACGGGTGTCGTTGGCCTGTTGCAGGGCGGGCAGCCGGGCGAGCGCACGGTCTTGTTGCGCTTTGATATGGATGCCCTGCCGATCCATGAAGAGAACGATGTGCCCTACCGTTCCCAGACCCCCGGGGTGATGCATGCTTGTGGTCACGATGCCCATGTGGCGGTCGGGATTGGTGTGGCGACGGTCTTGGCCCGCCACCGTGAACAGTTGGCCGGCACGATCAAGTTGATGTTCCAACCCGCCGAAGAGGGGCTGGGTGGGGCTATGGCGATGATCAATGATGGCCTGCTCGAAGGGCCACGCCCTGATGTGGCACTCGGTCTGCACGTCGCCTCGGGCCATGATCTGGGCAAGGCGGTGGTGCGCTCAGGGGCCATGATGGCCTCATCGGACAGTTTCACGATCCTGGTGCAGGGCAAGGGCGGCCACGGGGCCAGCCCCCACCAAACCGTTGATGCAGTGCTGGTCGCCAGCCAGATTGTGGTCGCGTTGCAGACGATTGTGGCCCGCAATGTCGATCCTAACGAAACCGGCGTAGTCACGGTTGGCGCGTTCCATGCCGGCACCGCCCCGAATATTATTGCTGAAACCGCTGAATTGCGTGGTACGATCCGTAGCTTCAGCAACGAAGTGCGTGATCTCCTCCATACGCGAATCCGTGCCGTCGCCGAAGGGCTTGCGACCAGTCTGGGAGCCACGGCTCAGGTCGAGATTAAGCTGGGGGTTGATCCGACGATCAATGCGGAGTTGCCAACGACGGTGATCCATGCTGCCGCCGCCGAGGTGCTGGGGTCCGATCAGCTTGATACCACCTTCCGCACCACCGGGGCCGAGGATTTTTCGATGGTGCTGGCCCGTGTGCCCGGGAGTTACTTCTTCCTCGGTTCACGCAGTGGCCCCGCCACCGGCTTCCCACACCATAATCCACGCTTCGATCTTGATGAAGCCTGTCTGCCCCAGGGTGTTGCGATCCTCTGTGATGCGGCCGTGCGCTGCTTGCAAGGGGCTGCCGAAGGGTGATCCGATGTTGGATTTTGGATGGTTACTCGTATCGTCCAAAAACTCATCAGATCCTCATTGACAGGGTGCGGTTATCCCCTTTATAGTTGCTAAGGCAATTAAGTTTCACTGATGTCCTCTGTGCAGGAGGTTCTGGTGTCGGTTGAGCATTCTCCTTCTCTTGGGCCTACGGCTGGCCCCATGCGGGTTCGGCCTCAACGGCCGCCTAATCGCTGGGTGCGGCGGCTCTGGCTTGCCTTCATTGCCCTCGTGATTCTCAGTGTGGTCGCGGTCAGTGGCACGTTGTATGCGCTTGATCGTAGCTATGCCGATCGGATCTATCCGAATATTAGTATTCGTGGAGTTGCGGTTGGTGAGCTTGAGCGTGACGCAGCACGGGCGCTGGTCTCCCAGCAGTTTGCCCCGTTTCTGGCCCAACCACTGACCCTGACCTATGAAGATCGCACCTGGACGCCGAGTCTGGCCGAGCTTGGGGCTCGCCTTGAGGTTGATCGGGCGGTGGATCAGGCGCTGGCCAGTGGGCGTGGCTACAGCTTCTTCGAGAATCTGCGGGCCGCGTTGGCGGTCTATCAGAATGGCCTGGAACTGCCGCTCTATCTGACGATTGATCAGGCTGCGATGCAGCGTTATCTGGTCGATCGGGTTGCTGAGGTTGATCGCCCAGCTGTTGATGCGGGCCTGAGCCTGAGTGGCACCACAGTTGCGTTTACCCCAGCCGTTACCGGGCACCAGGTACTAATTGACGAAACCCTCTACGAGATGACGGCTGCGCTTCAGAGCCTGGAGCCGCAGGATGTGGTCTTGCGTACCCGTGAGGTCTTGCCCCGGCTGAGTGACGAGGCCGTGGTTCAGGCCCAGGCGGCGCTTGATCAGGTGCTGGCAGGCCCAATTGCGCTGCGTGTGCCTGGAGTCGAGGGGCCGTTCATCTGGGAAGTGACCGACCTTGCCCAACTGGTGCGCCTTGAACGGGCTTCGGGCAGTGATCAGGACGATGCGGTACGGATGAATTTTGATCAGGAGCAGGTGCGTAGCTGGCTGGCGGCGATAGCTGATGCCACCGAACGACCAAGTGTGGCCCCCCGCTTCGATTGGAACAATGGCAATCCGCTGATGATCCGGCCTGGTACGCCTGGCACCCGCATTGATGAAGCCCAGGCCGAGAAGCTTGTGCTGGCTGCTTTTGCGGCCCCGCCCAGTGCGCGCGATCTGGTGCTTCCGCTGCGTGACGTCCCTTCCCCGGCCAGTGTCTTGCCGCTGGCTGATCTGGGCGTGCGCGAATTGATTTCGGTCGGGCGCAGTGATTTTACCGGCTCGGCTGCCTATCGCGTCACCAATATCAATGCCGGTATGAACCTGTTGCACGGGGTTCTGTTAGCCCCCGGCGAAGAGTTCTCGTTCAACAATACTGTTGGACGGATTGACGCCTCGAATGGCTTTGTCGAGGGGTATGCAATTGTCCGAAACCGGACTCAACTTGAGTGGGGCGGTGGGATCTGCCAGGACTCGACCACGATGTTCCGGGCAGCTTTCTGGGCTGGTCTGCCGATCACCGAGCGCTGGGGCCACTCGTTCTATATCAGTTGGTACGACCAGTATGCCTTTGGCGAGTATGGCGATGGCCCCGGCATGGATGCAACGATCTTTACCGGAGCGCTTGACCTGAAGTTTGTCAATGATACTGGCAACTGGTTGCTGATCCAGTCCTTCACTCGGGGCAATACAGCCGAAATTCGTTTCTATGGCACCGATGATGGCCGACGGGTCACGCTGGCCAACCGCGAAATTACTGATCGGGTGCCTGCTCCGACCGAACCCGTCTATGTGGCTGAGCCGTCGCGGCCCCGTGGCAGCATCCGGCAGAGTGATACCGCCCGTGGCGGGATGACGATCCAGTTTACGCGCGTGGTCGAGCGCGGTGACGAACTGTTGGAGCGTCGTACCTTCGAGACGCGTTTCAAGCCTTGGCCCAATATCTTCGAGGTTCACCCAGCCGATCTTGGCCCTGATGGGCGGCCCATCCAGCGGGTCGAAGAACCACCACCCGCCGACACCCAGGAAAACCAACCGGCCCCCGATCCGGTTCCGGCTCCCGAGCCACAACCGGCCCCTGAACCGGCTCCTGAGCCGCAACCAGTCCCTGAACCGGCCCCCGAGCCGCCCCCCAGCGAGGGTTAGCCTGCGGACGCAGCACGCTGCGTCCCTACGAAGGCACGCCGGGCCATGACGGTGGATACGGTGCGGATGGAAGGGGCGACCCGGCGTGGTCGCCCGGGGCAGCCCCTACGCGGTATCGTGGCGGTATCGTGGCCGCCACGGGGGCACGCCGGGCCACTGCGCGGGCACGCCGGGTCGCCAGAACGCGGATCGCCTTCGCCAGCAGGATCGTGAACGGCTTGGCGATGGGAAGCAAAGACCGCCTGCGTGGGCCAGGGAGAACATGGTTCTCCCTGATTATCTCGCAGCAGAACCGTGCGCAGCACGGTTCTGCTGCGACAACCCTACCCTTGCGCCACCTCAAGCGGCAGCGCCGCCCCCCAGACCCGGGCCAGGGCCGGGGCAACCTGGGCGGGATCGCCGGTCGTGGCACAGCGCATCGTGCCGGAACCAGTCGGCAAACCGTGGGCTGCAACGATCCGGGCCACCTGGGCGGCCACAGCAGGCCCGGTATCAATGATCGTTGCAGCGGGCGCGGCGGCGGCGATCAACGGGCGCAAGGGTGGGAAGTGGGTACAGCCCAACACCAGGGTATCCACCCCGGTGGCAAGCAGGGGGGCCACACAGGCCGTGACGGTCGCGCTGGCATGGCTTCCTGTAAGCTCACCGGCTTCAACGAGTTCAACCAATGCCGGGCAAGGCACGGTTTCGACCGTCACGTTGGTGGCAAACTGGCTGACGAGCCGCTCGAAGCGTTCACTTTGCAGGGTACCGCTGGTTGCAAGCACGGCCACCCGGCCACTACGGGTCGCGGCGACGGCCGGTTTGAGGCCCGGTTCCATGCCCACCACGGGCACAGCCAGGGTCGCCCGCAGCGTTTCGATGGCGGCCGAGGTGGCCGTATTACAGGCAACCACCACGCTTTGGGCACCCTGAGCCACGAGCCAGGTGGCGCAAGCTAAGGCCCGGGCACGTACTTGCGCCACGGGGAGCGGCCCATAGGGGCAGTAGGCGCTATCCGCCAGATAGAGTAAGTCGTGGTTTGGCAGCGCAGCACGCACCGCCCGGGCCACCGACAGGCCCCCCAACCCTGAGTCAAACAACCCGATCATCGGCTTACCGGCAGTGATCCACGAAGGCCCTAAAGACCTTGTGCCAACGCGGCTCGGCCCGATCCCAGAGGTGTTCGGGATGGCATTGCACTGCCACCACAAAATGGTCGGTCGTGCCTTCGACGGCCTCAACGATCCCATCAGGGGCATGACCAACAATGCGCAGACCGGGGGCGAGGGCCTTGATCGCCTGGTGGTGCATCGTATTGGCGAGCACCTCGGTAGCGCCGAGTTGACCGGCCAACCAACTATCTTCGCTCAGTTGCAGTGCATGCGCCGCCACATCATAGACCCCAAGGTGGGTATTGTGGCGGTGATCGAGGCTGCCGGGTAACTGGCTCGGGATATCCTGGTAGAGCGAACCCCCAAAGGCCACATTGATCGTCTGGATGCCGCGACAGATCCCGAGCAGGGGTTTCTGATCATCTTGGCACCAGCGGGCGAGGGCGATCTCGACGGCGTCGCGTTGGGGATCAACCTTGCCCAACTGAGGGTGCGGCGGCTCATCAAACAGGGCCGGGTCAAGATCATCGCCACCCGGCAGGAGAATACCCGCACAGAGTTGATAGAGCGTCTGCACGACTTCGAGCTCATCGGTCAAGGGGATGAGCAGTGGCGCAGCCCCGGCGGCTTCGAGCGCCCGCAGGTAATTCGGGCGCACAGCCATCAGCGCCCCACCAGGGTTGGCGCTATTCATACACGAAATACCAATGATCGGACGAGCCATACGCTTTTGGGTTGTTTCTGAGTTTGGATTGCAGGCCCGTCTGGCGCTTAGGCGGCGAGGGCTGCTGGACGGCCATAGGCCGCACTACTGGCCACAAAAGCAGCAAACACGGCTTGCCAACGGGGATCGGTGTTGGCCTGGAGCGCTTCGGGGTGGCACTGGACGCCGACCACAAACGCATCGCTGGTACCCTCCACCGCTTCGATCACGCCATCAGGTGCCCATGCGACCGCCCGTAGCCCTTGACCCAGATCACGCACCGCCTGGTGGTGGAGCGAATTGATCGTTAACAGTTCGACGCCCAGCAGATGGGCCAGGCGTGAGTTGGGGGCGACACGCATCGGATGAGCCAGCAAAGCCCAATCCTCTTGCTCGTAGGAAAGATTGTGGTGCAACTCGGTCGCAATTTCGGAGGGAATATCCTGGTAGAGCGTTCCACCAAGGGCGACATTGAGCACCTGAATCCCCCGGCAGATTCCCAAAACGGGCTTGCCATCATCAACCGCCCAGCGTGCCATCGGCAGTTCGGCATCATCACGCAACGGGTCGGTGGTGCCAAGTTGGGGATGGGCTTCGGCCCCATAACAGGCCGGGGCAATATCACCACCACCTGCAAAAAGCACCCCATCCAGCCGCTCGTAGAGCGTGCGCAGGGTCTCCTGATCGGTCACGGGCGGGATCAACAAGGGGGCCCCACCGGCGCGCAGAATAGCATCAACATAGGTCTTGCGGTGGCCAAATGACGGCGGGCACCAGGCCCGGTCGTGAAAGGTTCCACACGAAATCCCAATCAGCGGCTTCATGGTCGGTTGCATCCCTCCGTGTCGCTCAAACATTATTCGTGCATTATAACACGGATTAGGGTACATTCGGTACTATAAATGCGCGACAACTCGTTCAATGGTGATCGTAAAGGTCACGCGGGCTTCTTTGCTAAACTGATCGTTGATCATGCGCTCGGCCTGTTCGGCGGGTTGGTAAAGATGGGCCAGCCGGGCAATATCAGCCTGGGCCGCTTCAGGATCCGTGTGGAAGTGGGCCGTACCGTACAGGGTGATGTAGCGGTAGCCGTCTTCGATACAGACCGAAACCCGGGGATCGCGGCGGAGATTGGCGGTTTTGGCCCGATCCGGGGTCGTATTCATCATCAGTTCGTCGCCGCGCAACTCGTACCACATCACACTCAACTGGGGTGCCCCATCGCTCCGATTGACGGCTAAGACGGCAAACCGCGGCGCATCAATAAACGCCCGCACCGCTTCACTCAAGACGCTCATAGAAACTCTTCCTACTTTGCTCATTAGCGAATTGCGACCAACCCTGCCCGGCCCGGCTTTGGCACCGGCCCACTGACCGTTCAGGTTATACCATATTTTAGGCTGCCCACTCACCCACCGCCGGCCCGGTCTCGAAAAAGATCGAAGGCAACAGGCGCAAACGGCGGCTCAGCCAGGGCAGGGCCAAGCTGACGGCCTGGCGCCGTAAGGGGGTCGCAACCGCCAAGCCGGCTGCTAGTCCCGCTAAGCCGATGCGTCCGCGCCGATGGCTGAGCAGGGCCAGGGCCAGCCCGGTGGCTCCAGCCGCGCCAAGCCAACCTAGCGAGCGGCCATGGCGGGCCAGTTCGACGGCGGCCACCGCAGTGCGAATCTGCAACTGCATGCGCTGGGGCTGGTTGATCAGGGCCTGCGCAAATTGAGTTAGCTCAGCCAATTCGAGGGCCGGAAAGTCGTGGCGTGCGCCCCAGGTCGTCTGGTGAGCCGCGATCAAGTGCAGGGTGGCCTGGGCTGCTGCCCGTAACGGGGCTGGCGCCCAGGGCTGAGGCTGGTGCGTAGGTTGGAACAGCGGCAACATCAAGGCTCGGGTCTGATGGGCCAGTGCCAGGGCCTCCGCCAGGTAGTGCGCACTGGTGGCAATGAACGGGCCGTCGGGGTGACTCGGTGCCAGTTCGGCTAGGCGCTGGGCATACTCGGCGGCACAGTTCTGCGCAGCGGCGCTCCGGCGTAACGCGACTTCGGGCGGGCCAACTGTGGCAGCCAGATAGGCCCAGATTGGCAGGGCGGCGGTCGGTCGCATCCACCAGACCCACAACAACGGGGCCAGATACACCCCGCCGATCCGTCCGGCAGGTTCAGGGCCAGCTAGGTACCAACCATCCTCAAGCAGGCGCTCCGAGGCCAGATAGAGGTCGGTGGCAGCCTGGGCCAGCGCGGGCGCACCCTCTAGGCGGGTAGCCAGCCAAGTGCGTACGAAGGCTGGCGCATCACCGGCTGGGTTGGTAGCCATCGCGAGGGTCAGCGCACTATTTAGTTCGGTCCAAAGGTTCCAGCCGTGGGGGCCTAGCGTCGCCTGCCCGCCGCCCCAGCCGCCGGTACTGTTCCAGGCCCACAGGCCCGCCGATTGGGGACTCGTCTGGGCGCGGGCTAGGGCCTTGCCATGCAGCTTGGCAACCGCGCTTGGTACTAAGCCAAACAGTTCATACTCGCGCCGGTTCTGCAGTTCGATGATCTGGCGTGGCCCCGGCAGACCAAGGGTCGGGTTGGGTGGTAAATGCCGAAAAAAGTCGGCGGGGGTATGCTTGATTGATACGACCAAATGCCCTGAGCGCTGGTCGCCAAAGACGGCCTGGTACCGTTCAGGCGAACAGACCAGATCCCCCAATTCGCCGATCCCGAGGCTCCAGGTACGCATGATCAGCAGCCGGTCGTTCGCTTCACAGATGGGCAAAAGTGTGGCGATCAGGCTGCGTAACGCGGCCACCGAACTGTAGATCAGGTGGCCCATGTACGCTTCGCCCTCGTTATGGGCACCACCGGCCTCGCCCACCCGCACTACCAGCCCGCGCACCCAGGGCAGGGCCGCAAACAGTTCGCGTACCGCCCGCTGGTTGAGCACGGCCAACTGGGGGTTGGTCGCCACCAGTGGCCCCGCTGCCGCCCGCAGTTCGGGGGTGCTCCACTGCATATCGGTGGTCACAAACAGATCAAGCCCATACTGGGCGGCAGCCTGACCAAGTTCGGCGATGGCAGCCCGATAGGCCAGGGCCCGTAGGCGCACCGGACTGTTCGGGGCGTAGATCACGGGGCCGGGGCCATCGAAGGTCGTCAGGTGGGCCAGATTGTCGAGCACGACCCCCGTATAGCCCTGAGCATGCAGGGTGTGCAGGTGGGCCTTGGCCCGCTCCAGCCCCCAACGCAACTGGGCCGTATCAACATAGGGTGGCGCGGGCTGATCGATCTGGCTAAACGGAAACGCGGACCAGTTGCGGAAGGGCTTATGAGGGTCAAAAAATGGCCCACTAAGGTCGGCAAGACGATGTTGCATAGGTTTGGGGGCTGCGGTGGCTAGACGGCAAGCATAGCATTAAAAGGATGTTAAGCTATAATTATAACGTCTTTAACCGCAACCCTGCAATCTATGTTTACGCAATCCGCAGGGCTTGAGCAAAGTCGCCTCAGGCACCTCCACGCGGCTCCTGCATGTGGAACAGATTCGCGCTGCACTGCCGCAAAAGCTCCGCGTTAAGCCGTCTGATCAGCGCGATCCGCGTTCTATTCCGAACGTTGCATCAGCCCTACGCCACCCGGGGCGGCCCTTGGCGCAAACGGTTCAGGATCGGCTCCTGCCCAGCGGTCGGTTGCAGGTTCCAACTGGCCTCGATCCACCAGGTCGCCCCGGCGTCGCGCCATGGGGCCACGCGGGCGGCCGCCTGCACGGGATCATCACCCGGCGTTTCACCTTCGACTATGATCTCGTAGGGCAAACCGGGTTCACGCATGGCGATCACTTGCGCCTTGATCGCCTGCACCTCAGCAGGGGTTGCCTGACGGGCCGGTTCGCCGGGGGGCACGACACTGGGGATGATGCCGTCGTAACAGGCGGCCCGCACCATCGATTTGGGCGACGGCCATGCACCGACAACCCAGATCGGAATGTGGGGCTGCTGCACCGGCGGCGGTGGCACCATAAATTCGGTGGGGTGCACGGTGTAGTGCTTGCCCGTAAAGCTGAAGGGCTGCCCGGCCCACAGTCCAGTCATAATGGCTAGCCCTTCGTCGAGCAGTTCGGCGCGTTGTTTGCGATCCGTGACTTCACCAAAGGCCGTAAAGCCCGTATCAATCGCCCCCAATCCCACCGCCAGAACCACTCGCCCCCCCGATAGATTATCGAGGGTTGCCGCTTCGCTTGCTAGTTTCCATGGTCGCATGCGCGACACGGGCGAGAGCATCGTGCCCAGTTTGATCCGCTCGGTCAGCATGGCCGCTGCGGTCAGGCTGACCCAGGCATCAATCCCCCAGACCGGTTCCCAGACAAAAAACCCATCCCAGCCCGCCGCTTCAGCGACCTGGGCTGCCTCAGCCGCCGCCCGTGCATCCCCAAAAGGCAGTACAAAACCATACTTCACAGCTACACTCCTTAACTCATGTGTCGTCGTGAGTGCCCGCTGCGGGGTGGGTCAGGTTAGAGTCGCTTGCAGAAATGGACACTCCGACCGACTTCTTGAAACCCGAGCCGCAGATGAGCGGCCTGGCTTGCTAGATTATCCAGTTCGGCATCGGAAGCCAGTTGCCGGCACCCCTGACGACGGGCCCAGTGTTCGGCAGCCGCAACCAGCGCCCGCCCCACCCCAGTGCCACGCAGGTCAGGATCAACATACCAACCCTCTAGGTAGGCGATTGGCCCGTCGTCGCACCCCTCAGCATACTGACGCAAGCCCAACTCGATCAGGCCACCCAGCCCACCCGTGGGCCGCACCCAGACCAGGGCCGCTTGCAGGGTTGGATCAGGCGGCGGAACCGTCCCGCTGAGCAAGGGTTCTATGGCTGCGCGATGCTCCTCGGCGGCATCATCAGGCCACAGCGCCAGCCGCAAGCGCAGCCATTCAGCGGCATCAGCCGGTGCTACGGCACGAATTGGAGCCACCTGATCCGGTTTCACCACTCTACTCCCGCGAACAGATCGGTTTCACGCAGGTCCGGTGCGGCCACAGGAAACGCCCGCATGAAGGTGTCGGTCTGGCCAAACAGGCGGCTCACCAGCGCCAGCGGCCCACTGCCGAAGCGCTCGCCGCCTTGACTAACATGACAGCGTGCGGCGGCCTGTTGAGCATCGGTCACAGGACTGAAATCGATGCGTGCATGGATCGGGAAGTCCACGGCGGCTAACGCGGCTAAGTCAACGTCATGGTTGCGACCAAAGCGGCGGGGATCCTGCCCAAACAAGGGCATCAGGCGTACCGCCAACCGGAGCGAGCGACGTTCAAAGGTCTGGAAGTAGAGTTTTTGGGGTTGCCATGGGTGTAGGCCGTCCGGGTAACGGTTGGGATCGCCAGCGGCATGGAAGGCGGCCACCGTGGCGCGTTGAATGGCAATATGATCAGGGTGGCGGTAGCCGCCAATTGGGTCAAAGGTGATCACCACGTGGGGCCGGAGTCGCCGGATGCTGCTGGTCACGCGGGCGGTAACCGTATCAAGCGCCTGCGCAGCCAAAGCCTCGGGGTGGTCGTTGGCGGGGGTGCCCGCCATGCCAGAATCACGGTAACCCAGCAGTTCGACACTACTCAGCCCGAGTGCTTGACAGGCACAGGCCAACTCTTCGCGGCGGCGTTCCGCCAACGAGGCGTAGCCCTCTAGATGGTGCGGCTCGTACGAGCCCTCTTCGCCACCAGTGGCACAGATCAGATGAACCGCAGCCCCGCACCAGCTATAGTAGGCCAGCGTGCCACCCGTACCAAAACTCTCGTCGTCGGGGTGGGCCAGAACGGCGAGCAGAGCGGGCCGCGTATCCGGTGTGTGCAACTGTTGCGGAAACATCGTGTATCCTTGGAAGAGCAAACGGCAAGCATCCGGTTGGTGCAGGTTGATGGGCCTGTCCCTCTATTGTAGGTTATTATGACACATAAGCCCCAGCCTAAACGCTCTTCTTATGCCTTGCGGCGCTTGCTGGCCCATTTTGTGCCGTTTTCGCACCTGCAACAGGCCCCCCATAGTGGAACCGTCGAAGAGTTGCGGATCGCAACCGCCGATGGGATCAATCTCGCAGCCACGCTGTTGCCACGCCGCCGCCGGAGCCTGGTGATCGTCTGTCATGGGTTCGGCTCAAACCAGTATGCGAGTTCGATTGTCTGGCTGGCCGAGCAACTCGCCGGGCCGTACGATGTCTTGACCTTCGATTGGCGTGGCTATGGCTTGAGCGAAGGGTTTGCTAGTCTCGGCGGAGCCGAAGCGCTTGATCTGGCGGCGGTGCTGGCGGCAGCCCGTGGCATGGGCTATCGCTATGTTGCCGTGGTTGCCGAGAGCATGGGAGGCCTGATTACGTTGGCAACCCTGGGGGCGGCAGCGGCAGATCCGGCCTTCCCGATGCCCAATGCCGTCGCAACCCTGGCTGCCCCCGCCGACTACGAACTCACCGCTGGCCTGCGGCCCCAACTGGTCAAGTATGTTGCGCCAACACCCTGGCTACGCCCGGTCGCCCCACTGCTCGGCTTTCGTTTGGGCGAAGTGCAGCTACCCCGCCCGCTGGATGTCGTGGCTGCCATTCCTGGCCCGTTACTGATCACCCATGGCGACCGCGACAATACCGTACCGGTGCGCAGTGCCTATCTGCTCAACGAACGCCGCCCCGCCTCGACCCTGCGGATCTATCCCGGCGTTGATCACGCAATCATTGGTATGCGGGCCAAGGCCCCCCGCGTGCTGCTCCAGGATCTGCGCGAACTCCTGCACCGCATGGGGTAGGGTGGTATCATGCGTGGTAGCTATTCGTGAGGGAGGAACGCCATGGAGTTGCCATTCCCGGGGATGGATCCCTATCTGGAAGCACCAAGCCTCTGGCCTGATCTGCATCATGATTTGATTACAACGATCCGCGATCAGATCCAAAGTCAACTTACGCCGGGCTACCGGGCCGTCATTACACCCTATGTCGTGTTCGAGAGCATCGAGATTGCCCCGGTACGGCGGGCCGTGCCTGATGTGGCAATTGTCGAGCGTGAGTACCCTGGCATGGCGCGTGCGGGAACAAATGTGGCAACTGAGGCTCCGTTGACCTTGCCGGCCCTGATGATTGTACCAGTCGAGTATGCCCGGGTCGAGATTCGCACCGTACGCGACCAGGTATTGATCACTGCAATTGAACTGCTTTCGCCGGCCAATAAACGTTCCGGGCTTGATGGAGCCGACGCCTACGAGCAGAAGCGCCAGGAATTGTTTTCGAGCACGGCGCATCTGCTTGAGCTTGATCTGTTGCGGGCCGGCCAGCGGCCCCAGGTTGCCCGACCCTTGCCGCCTGCACCCTATTTTATTTTCCTGAGTCGGATGCAGCGCCGTCCGCAGATCGAGATCTGGCCGCTAGCGCTTGAGGCAGCCATTCCCCTCGTGCCAGTGCCGTTGCGTCACCCCGATCCCCCGGTCGTGCTGGATCTGGGCCGTGCCCTGCACGAAACCTACCGCCGGGCGCGTTATGACCTCGAAATTGACTACCGCGAGCCGCCCCCGCCCCCGGCCTTGAATCCTACCGAGGCGGCCTGGCTTGATACACACCTGCGCGAACAAGGTTTGCGCCCATAAATGACTTAGCGCAGACTCTTGCCTGCTAACCCGGCCCCCCATAGATCCTCGTCCGGCAGATCATCTTCGGCGGGATGGAACAGTTCGCGCACATCGTAGGCGCGGCGCAGTTCGCCAAAAGTGGTCGCAATAAACGCGATCCGCCGAAGTTTAGCGGCAGGAACCGGCAACGGCAGGCTCGCCAACGGGCCGAGTTCGAGCTTGTAATAGGCTTCGTTGGCGCGCGGATGGGCTGGCTCGCTTGGCAGCAGTTCGAGCCGGGTCGCCATCCGGTAGGCCAGAATCGGCGCATAATACCTTACCGCCCAGCGTTCGGGGCCAAAAGCAGCCGTCTGGTAAAACGCCAGATAGTCGGCTGCAATCTGGGTTGGGGCACGGGCCAGCGGAATGCGGTACCACCCTGCCGTCCGGGCCAACTCCAGATCACGGGGCTGGTTCACCACTGCCACCAGCACGCGGGCGGTATCAGCGGGTTGATCATCGTCGTTCAGCAGATCGTCCATACCGTATATACCGCAACTCGTGGCAAAAAGATACGGTCACGCGGCTGGAGACCGCTACGCGGTAGGGACTACATCGAGTGAATAGGACGCGCCCCGTTGCCGGGGCGCTTCGTTATTTTGACCTGGCGGCCGTTTCTGCTTGGGTATAGACTTGCCAGCCTTCGCGGATGGGTG
>JBLWKA010000135.1:0-15443 GCA_048381555.1 Oscillochloridaceae bacterium umkhey_bin13 | reverse complement strand
GTAATCTCGTTAGCTTCCCGTGGATCATTGCGACGCTGGGCATCGAGCAATAGGGGCCGTAATTTGCCAACCGCCTGCTCATACCGCTGGGCCGCCAGATCCTCGCGGGCCGCCTCAAACGCTGGCAGCGCCGCCAGATTGACCATTGTTGGAGCCGGCGTACTCGTTGGCAGGCGGGCCGGGGTGAGGCTGAGGGGCACCAGGGTCGGCAACTCTGCTATAGGGTTGGGCGATGCGCCATTGGGACTCGTTCCAGCGCCAGAGCCACAGGCGGCGATACCCAGCAGGACAAGCCCGATCAGCATGAACTTCAGCAATGTGGGGCGTTGACTCACGGTAGTACTCCCTGCAATAAGTGGTAGGGTCGGTTTCGCTAGGTTGACCCAAATGCCCCCCTCCCAGCCTCCCCCTGCTGGGGTTTAAGGACGGACAGAACAACGTTTGGGCTTCGTATGGATTTGCAGCGTTGTGCTGCGCTGAATGCCCTCACCCCCTGTCCCCCGCTCCCTGCTGCGGGAGCGGGGGAACTTCGAGGCGAGGCTGTGTCATCCTAATGACGTCTGAGACGTCTGTCGCACGCATTTTCTGTCTACCCTTAAACCTCCTGAGGGAGAGAGGGGCCGGTGAGGGGGAATCGGGATATGCCAAGCTCATAAAACTGTACAGCTATCCAGTAGGATTTGTCGGGCCAGGGCCTATTGTTGGCGGGGGCACCGGGGTATTGGTTGGCGGCGGCACCGGGGTTGGTGGCACGTCGGTTGGTGGCAGTGGGGTTGGTGGCACGTCGGTTGGCGGCAGCGGGGTTGGTGGCGCGTCGGTTGGTGGTGGCAGCGGGGTTGGTGGCACGGGGGTGGGCGGCACCGGAGTGGGCGGCGGTGGTGACGTATCTGGCGATCGAGGCGTATTGGTTGGCGGTGGTGGATTGGTTGGCGACGGCGCACTCGTCGAATTGGTATCCGGCAACGTATTCGTGGGCAGCACAGGATTGGCTGGCCCACTGGTAGCCAGCAAGGTTGGCACCACCGAACGCACCGTAATCCGTGTATTGGTTGGGGATGGGGTGAGCGTCGGCGTATTGGTTGGGGTCGCGGTGGGCGTGATCGAAGGCCCCCCGGTTGAGGTGGGTTCGGGCGTCAGTGCCGGATCAATCGTAGGCGAGGGCAAGCCCGTTGCCGTCGGGGGCAGTGGGGTTACGGTATTCAGGGGGTTCACGCTTGGGGGAGTTGTCGAAGTTGCGCCCAACCACGTCTGAGCCACCGCCGTCCCCCCGCCGATCAACGCAAGCAGCACCACCGCCACCAAGATCCAGAGCACAAATTGAGGAATCGGCGGGGTGGCCGGGGCACAATGGATCACCAGAGCAGTCAGATTATCTTTCGAGCCATTGCGCAGAGCACGTTGAACCAGTTGGTTTGCAGCCTGATCCGGCGGATGGGCCAGGGTCAGTTCGGTGAGTTCGCGCAGACTCAACAGTTTGCTAATCCCATCCGAGCAGAGCACAAGGCGATCATTGGGACGCAGGATAATCGTACGCTGGCCGCCATAACCAGGGATCTGTTCAAGCACCAGATCAGCCCCCAGCACGTGGGTCAGTTGCTCGGCCTGCACATGGGCTTCGGCCTCGGCGGGTGGTGTACCAGCCCGGATCAGGGCTTCGGCGTAGGTATGATCAGTCGTCAACTTACGGGCTGTGCGTGTGGCGGCCTGCACATAGTAGATCGGACTATCGCCCACATGCAGATAGGTTACTTCGGCCCCGCTGGACAAAGGACGCACATAGGCACAGACCAGAGTCGTACCACTGCCCAGGTAGCGCGGGTCACTTTGGCGGAGGGCGTGCAGATCACGCAACGCAGCCCGCACCGCCTCAGCCAGGCGGGTTGCGCCATCAGTTGCCGTTGAGCTGAAGAATGTAGCCTGCACCCGATCAACGGCACTATCGCTAAAGCGTTTGCCATCAATCCCGCCACCCATACCATCAGCAACAATTGCCAGCAGATCACCATAATCACCCGCTGTTGCGGCAACCGCATCTTCGTTACGAGGGCGATGACCTTGCTCAGTAACGGTGCTATAGCGAAGTTGGGACATCCGTGGTTGGGTTGGCTGCGAACGCGGGGAAGGGCGCGAAGCTGTCATCGCATCCTCTTGTTGTTGATCAGTGGAATGGGAGGATCGCTACGGTCCGGAGCACAGACCAAGGTCGGACCGCTTGTTGTCAGGGCTGGCTTATAGGTGTTGAGGTTGGAGGCAACGGAGTTGGGGTCATAGTAGGTGTGCGAGTGGGCTGAGGCGTGATCGTTGCAGGCAACGCCGTAGCAACTAATGGCGGCTCCAGAGGCGGGCTAAGACTAAACAAGAGCAGCAGCACCACCAAGACGAGGGCAAACGCACTTCCCAGCACAACCAGCAAAACCGGGCGCTCAAGGCGGCCACGCAGGGCAGGATTACCGCGGGCCTCGGGGGTTGCCTTGAGGCTCAGGGCAAATTGGGCCAGGCTCGGCCAGCGCCGCTGGTCATGACTCACCGTATGCATCACCAGTTCGACGAGTTCGGGTGAGAGCTCAGGGCGCTGTTCATTCAGGGGTGGCAAGGGGCGTGGCAAACCCGTTGCCTGATCGAGTGAGGGTTGGGGCAAGGCCCCACCGAGCAGTTCGTAGAGCACCACACCCAGCCCATAGACATCAATTGCGGGGCTGATTGGGAGCTTATGCTTCAAGCGTTGGGGTGGCAGATAGCTTGAGCGCCCAAAAATTGTACGCAAGCGAGGATGACTCGGCGAGTCAGCAGCAGCCAGATCAACCAACATACAGGCAGGTGGCCGGGCAAACCATGGCGAAAGCGGCTCACGTAGCACAATATTGCTTGGTGCCAGATCGTGATGCACCAAATCAACCTGTTGATGCAGAAATGTCAGCGCCTCGATCACCTGAAAGACGATTTCAATTGCCACCGCTGGGGGTAAAGGTCGAGGATAACGGGTACGGAGCAAACTATCCAGGGCACCACCGGGGGCATAGGGCAGGGCAATAAACGGCAGGGCATGTCCGGCCGCATCAACAAACGGCGAATTCCAGATCCCATCAAGGCCCCGTTGACGATCCGACGTCTTGAGCTCAGGTGAACTGAAGAGTTGCACCAGACTCGCGGGGGCAGCACCAGTGCGGATTGACACCGCTCGTAGCTGTAACAGGTAGGCATGTTCATCAATCAGCGACTCACGTTTGCCAGGCACCGCCAATTTAAGCACACACAAACCTTCGCGGGCCACCAGGGCAGGCGAGGCCCCAAACCAGGCCAGGCGACGGCGCAAGCGTTCGACGGGGGGCCGTTCGCTGGTTGCGATCCGAGCCAGGTAGACCGTAGCCTGCCCACCTTCCTTGAGCAACTGAACAACTTCGAAGGGGCCTAGGTGCTGACCAGGACTGAGCCGTTCAAGGGTGGTGGTGGTACTCACAGCACATCCTCCTCGAGTACACGCAGCTTCACCCCAGGGCTCAACCAGAAAATATCATGATGTTTGAGAATGTGACGCATATTCGGTTCGAGTTTCTGCTGCTCAAGACCAATAAACGTCCCATTCCGGCTTTCACCAGCGGTTAACTCGATCCCAACCCCATCCTTGAGCAAACCAAGTCGGGCGTGTTGGCCTTTCGAGACCAATGAACTTTTCAGCACCAGATGGGGCACCTGGCGCGGAGGGTCAGCCCGTCCGATATCAAAATAACGCTGATCACCAATCCCAACCAGTTCAAAGCGACGGCCCGCATCATGATCGCCTTCAAGCACTTCGACAACCCAGCGGGTTTGGAGCCGTGTAGTTTTGGTTCCCTGAGGTTTGAACTCAGTCGTATGATTGCTGGTGGGCTGCGGCGTAAACTCGGTGGTCACGCCCGGGGCTGCTGGCACTGCCACTGAGTCTCCTATGTGCGCTTTGGGCGCGAGCGAGACAACGACGGGTTGATGTTCCTGGGTAGGCACTTCCTGTCGACCGGGGGTTGGTATGAGGGAGGGTTGCAATCGGCCCGTCGGTGCCTGGCGACTCCGCCAGAGCCAGAAGCCCAAGCCACCTATAAGCAGCACCCCAGCAAGTAACCAGGGCCAGAGCTGCACAATCTGCTCGGTAAGCGGAGGAGGTGGCGGAGGGGCAAAGATGGTAATCATCTGTGGACGTTCGCTGCGGTTCTGGTTGCCATTCGCATCAAACGCAGCAGCAGTGAGTGCATAGTGACCAGGCGGGAACTGTTGTTGAAACGCCGCATCGTAGGCATTCACCTGATAGGTAAACTCAGGAGCCTGTTCCGAAAAACCCAGGGGCAGATCATTCAGAAAATACTCAACCCGGCTAATTGGTGCTTGCTGAAACTCAACCTGGATGCCCAGACGTACCTGATCCTGAAAATTGCGTGTATCCACTACGACATTAAAGCGTGGAGGAATAGCATCCAGATTAAACTGCACACTATCACTTGCCCCCCCTGCCGTAACCGTAATGGTCGCTGCACCAGGTCCAATATCACTGGCATTGAAGCGCAGGCGAT
This sequence comes from Oscillochloridaceae bacterium umkhey_bin13, assembly GCA_048381555.1. Taxonomy (GTDB): domain Bacteria; phylum Chloroflexota; class Chloroflexia; order Chloroflexales; family Chloroflexaceae; genus Viridilinea. Next base: position 10,902 of record JBLWKA010000135.1, on the reverse strand, counting down.
ACTGATTGGCAAACTGGCGCACATCAAGCCAAACCTGATCAATCGCCCGACGGGCCTGCGCATCAAGAGGGGTCGTTCCAAGCGCGATGAACTGACCGCCACCAACTGCGGCCAAACGCGCTAATTGATCTGGCCCCGCCGGAAAACGCTGAAACGTTGCGGGTTGGTCAGAACCGAAACCAAAGACAATCAGGTAAACTGGACGTTTGAGTTGTTGCTGCTCGGCCAGCCGGATCTGCACCGCTTCGCTGAGTTCAAGTTCGGGCGTCCCACTCGCAAAAACGACCAGAACCCGTGGTGAAGCTTCAGGGGCGGTTGCGAGTTGATCGAGGGCCGCCAGGAGCGCATCATTCAGGGGATAGGGATCAGCCGGGTCACCACTGGTAAGGGGAGCAGATTCAAAACTCTGGGCACTATTGGCCCGGTTCAGCGTATTGCCAATTGCACCCAAATCATAGGTTAGGGGATGGGGAAGGTTAACCTGGCGATCAAATGTCACGAGACTGGCAAAATGCCCATCGGCGCTTAACTGGCCAACCAGATCCTTAATGCTCGGCAGCATATCATCGTAGCGTGAGCGAGCACCCGTACCTTGATCACTCATCCGGGCACTAAGATCAGCCACGATCGCAACGGCAAGCTCACGCTGTTCGGCAATGGTTGTCACATCATTGATGCGGGTTCCATTAACCGTAATGCTCATCTGGGGTTGAGCGGCCAACGGTATACCTGTGGCACTACTATAGCCCACCTGGGCTTCAAGCAGAGGAGCCTGATCCGTCTTCAGCGCAATGATCCGCACCATCGGTTCAGGTTGCTGCGCCAAACCTAGGCGTGGTGAACCAACGAGGACCAGCAGGCTAGCGAAAAGTAGGAACCTCAAGGGATGAGCAAGAGCATCATGCATATAATCACCCAAGACACGCTGGTGCGTGCGTATGGACGGCGTCCCAGCCAACGCCACCCAGGCAAAAGCTGCCGAACCGTGCAATCCTCACCGCAAACTATGACGACATGCTCACCAATCGGGATGATCAGCGTAATTACGAATGAACCATCCCTCGGGGCATGGTTTCCTCGCCAATCATCGCATCACGCCAACGCAATACGGGTTCGTACCCCCGTAGATATTGGCGAGCCTGGCTCAGAATAGCATGTACCCGTGGGGTGCTCAGGCCAATGCGGCGGCCAATCATTTCGGCGGAAAGATCGCCGTAGACCCAAAGGGTAAAGACCTGCGCATTACGAACCCCAAGCGCACGGGTCAGCGTTTCTGTAATTAGGGTGCGGAGGGCCTGATCATAGATGTGTGATTCGGGATGGTCACTATCAGCAATCGTATGAATCAGGTGTAATGGATCGATCCGATAACCAATAATAGCCGTACGCTTTTTCGCCGCCATATTGCGTAGGTTCCGTTGCACGCCCCGCGTAATCACCTGATAGGCCCAGGTCGAGAAACGACTTTTATAGCTATAACTCGGGAGTGAGCGACTCAGTTCGAGCATCGCAATCTGGGCTAGGTCATCAAAATCAACAGCGGTATCATAGGCCCAATCTAAACGATTGTGGCGCAAAATCGCCCGCGCATGATCCATCCAAACGCCCCAGACCTGAGCATGATTATGATGTGCTTCTGAACGGAGGGCTTCAACATCGTGAGCATCGTGCCACAAGTTTTTGATCACGATTCCGAGGTGGGTTTCATGGTATGGTATCGGGCCATAGACCAACAGTAACTGCGTCATCCGGCAAAGATCAGTCTCGTGATAATTCCAGCCTTCTCTGCTTGCGACATGTTGAAAAAGCACAGATAAGCGTACCGCATACGGCTGACTAGGATGCATTGTTCTGCTCCGTTAATTGTATGCCGGAAGCACAAAGAATTTCATATGCTTACACCTGTATAATCTAACATCATTACCAGAGTAGAACCAGTTGTGCCATCTCAACTTTCTAACAACGCCGCAAACAAGGTGCGGGCCTCGGCATCAGCATGGTGTACCTGTGCCAGCATGGCCCTGGCGGCAGCCAGATCACCAACCACAGCCAGGGCTTCGAGATCAGCCCACTGCTGGCGCAAGGCCAGCAAGCCGAGTTGCGAGGTCGCCCCTTTCAGACGGTGAGCGATTTTCCGCACCGTGGGGGCCGCATTCTGGGCGAGGGCCTGTTCGATTATGGCAAAGGCTTCGTCGGATTCGTGTTGCAAGAGGGTGAATAACTCGCCTGCAAAGGCGCTTTCTTGCGCGAGTGGCCCACCCAGCGTATTGCTCAGCAGTTGCAGATCAAGCATAGGTGTCGCCCGGGGCGGCTGTGCGGCCAGCGCAGTAACAGTGGGCAGCGCGGAGGGTGCCTGGATTGGTAACCAGCGTTGCAGGGCCGCCACAAGCGCAGCGCGGGTGATTGGCTTGGACAGATAACCATCCATGCCCGAGGCCAAACAGCGTTCGCGCTGACCGCTGAGCGCACTTGCGGTCAGGGCAATGATCGGAATCCGACGAGCGTCCGTCTCGCTGGTACGAATAGCTGCGGTGGTTGCAAAGCCATCGAGTTCGGGCATCTGGCAATCCATCAAGACCAGGTCATAATCGTGCTGAGACAGCGCGAGCAGGGCTTCACGTCCATTCGCGGCAATCTGTACGTGATGGCCTAGCTTCTGAAGCATGCGGATAATCACTTGCTGGTTGACGGGATTATCTTCGGCCACCAGAATGCGTGCCCCAGCCACGGCAGCCAAAACGGTCTGATCAGGAGGACTACGGTCGGGGCGTGGTTGGGGATCCTGCGCCGCTTGCAGCAGCACGTTCAGAGTAAAGATCGAACCCACTCCTGGACTACTGCTCACACTGATCGTACCGCCCATCAAGTTTGCCAACTCCCGACTGATCGTGAGGCCCAGACCGGTACCCCCGTACAGGCGACTGGTGGCCCGATCAGCCTGGGCAAACGGCTCGAACAAGTTTGCCTGGGCCTCAAGCGGAATCCCGATGCCCGTATCACTCACCCGAAACTCCAGATGAACACCGCCGGAGCGAGCCGGGCCTCCGTTCACCTCGATCGTAACGGTGCCACTATGGGTAAACTTCAACGCATTCGAGAGCAAATTGGTCAGGATTTGGCGCAACCGTCCGGCATCACCCCGCAGCCAGATTGGCACTGCCGGATCAAGCCAACTTTTCAAGCCCAAGCCCTTGCGCGTGGCCTGTTCGGCAAACAGTTCGCTCAGATCGGCCAGTAGATCGGGCAAGGCAAAGTCAAGCTCTTCGAGTTCAAGGCGACCGGCTTCAATTTTGGCGAGATCCAGAGTCGCATTGAGCACGGTCAACAAGGCTTCGCCACTACGCCGCACCGTTTCGGCATAGTTCCGTTGTTCGGGATCTAAATTGGTATCGAGCAACAAGTTGATCATGCCGATCACGCCATTCATGGGCGTGCGGATCTCGTGGCTAATCGTGGCCAAAAAGGCCGAACGCGCCTCGGCAAGGGCCTCGGCCTGATCACGGGCCTGACGCAACTGGATTGCCTGCGCTTCGAGCAGATCACGCTGCTGGCGCAGGGTCTGCTCAAGCCGGTAACTCTCGGTCACATCGGTGACCACATACGAAAAGCGGCTGCGCCCATGATCGCCCGGGCCAATGTAACAGACCGAGGCGTTAAACCAGATACCATCCTGCCCGGAACTGTGCTGATAGACAAACTGCACGGGTTCATGCGTCCGTTCGCTTTCGCGATAGGCGTTGTACCAGCGTTCGAACAGCCCATTGGGGGCCGTGGTGCGGGTGGAACGCCGCCCTACCATGGTTGAGGTAGGCACCCCAAAAAAAGTTGCCGTCGCCGTGTTGGCGGTGACGTAGACCAGCGCGTCTTCTTCGAGTTCCACCACCCCCATCATGGCCCCGGCACTATCAAAAAAGCTGCGCAAGGTCTGGACGGCAGTCTGAAGTGCCAACTCGGCCGCAAGCGAGGGACTCAGGTCGGTGATCACGGCCACCGAACCGGCAGGCTGGCCATTCATGATCCGCGGGGTACCGGTGATTTGCACAGTGGCGAGTTCGCCATTGGCTCGCCGCAACCGTGAACGGTAGGTATTGGCTTCACCATGGAACCGCCGCTGCTGGGCGTCAAGCAGATCAGGCAGTGCAGACTCGGCGGTGAGGTCAATTGGCGAGCGTCCAAGCAACTCTTCGGGCTGATAGCCAAACATGCGGGCATAGGCCCGGTTTACAAAAGTGAATTTGCCTTCGATATCGGTTACAGTTAGACCTTCACCCATCAGGTTCATCACCTGAAAAGCAAAATCACGCTCATCGCGCAATTGCCGGGCCAGCATCGCCCGTTCGGCTGCAATCGCCTCGTTGGTACTTACGTCGCGCAGCAGGATGAGCCATCCCGACATGCGATCCACCTGATCGGCAAGCTCATTCAGGGTGATTTCCAGATCGTAGGGCAAGCCCGGATGCTCGCTACGCCGCAAGATCAGGCTGGAATTGGATTGTAAAGGCAGGGCCAATTGGGGCAAAATCTGCGTGAGTGGCCTGCCTATTTTGATCTGCGTCGCACCACCGATCGAAGCCCTATTCCTGACCCGCCATTTGTTGCAGTTCGTGTAATTTGATCAAGGCTTCGAGCGGTGTGAGGGCATTGAGGTTCAGGCGGCGCACATAGGTCACCACCGGGCTAGGGGCGACATCAAAGAGGGAGAGTTGGGCCGATGGTGGGGGCGGCGGGGTGGCCGCAGGCGGTGGCACTGGCTCGCCCGGGGCGGTTGCGGCCAGGAGCGCAGGAGCACGCGCCTGCTCTAGATCGGCCAGCAAGGTACTCGCTCTGCGGATCACCTCGGGTGGCAAACCGGCCAGTTCGGCCACGTGAATGCCATAGGAACGATCCGCACCACCGGGGCGCAACTCATGCAGAAAGACGACATGGCCGTCGCGTTCGACCGCCGCCATATGATAGTTGCGCAGGCGGGGCAAGACTTGATCAAGGGCGGTCAACTCGTGGTAGTGAGTCGCAAACAGGGTGCGGCACCCCAGATGCGGCGCATTGTGCAGATACTCAACCACGGCGCGGGCAATCGCCATGCCATCATAGGTTGAGGTGCCGCGTCCGACTTCATCAAGAATGATCAGACTACGGCGGGTGCTTTGCAACAGGAGTGCTGCCGTCTCGGTCATTTCGACCATAAAGGTAGATTGACCCGTAGCGAGATCGTCCTGGGCACCAATGCGCGTGAAGATCCGATCAACCAGGCCAATGGTGGCCTGATCGGCGGGCACAAACGAACCAATCTGGGCCAGCAAGACAATTAGGGCTACTTGCCGTAAAACAGTTGACTTGCCAGCCATATTCGGGCCAGTAATAATCAGGAGTTGGGCCTCGTCACTGTCAAGGGTTGTATCGTTGGGAACAAAGGCATCATTAAGCACCTGCTCGACAACGGGATGGCGGCCAGCCACAATCTCGAGCCGCGGACGCTCATCCAACTGCGGCCGCACATAGCGCCCACGCACCGCCGCTTCGGCTAAACTCGCCAGGGCATCAAGCTGGGCCAGCGCCCGTGCTGCGATCCGCAACCGGTCAAGGGCCGCAGCGGCCTGGGCACAGATCCGGCCAAAGGCCTCGCGTTCGAGTTCGCCCAACTGCAGTTTAGCCCGATCAATGATCTGCTCGTACTCTTTGAGTTCAGCGGTGATATAGCGTTCGGCCCCCACCAGGGTCTGCTTGCGCTCATAGTCCTTCGGAATAAGCTTTTCATCAGTGGTGCGCGACAGTTCAAGATAGTAGCCAAAAACGCTGTTATAGCCCACTTTCAGGCTCTTGATCCCGGTACGCTCGCGTTCGCGGCCCTCGAGCCGATCAATAAACTCCTGGGCGTGACGGCTCGCCCGCACCAGGGCATCCATCCGCTGATCAAAGCCGGGCCGAATCACGCGCCGAGGCCGTTCGCCACTCTCATCGGTGGTACGCAAATAGTTGGCGGCTCCCAGCAGGGCGGGGGGATCATCGTCAAGCGACTGTTCGAGCAGGGCTAAAACATCGGCGCATGGATCGAGCAGGGCGGGCGCTGAGGGGGTGAGCACGGCACCGAAGTTGGCAGGCTGATCAGCATCGGCGGCTCCAAACAGGTCTTCATCATCTGGCACGGTTGGATCCGACGCAGGAGTTTGGGCCATCGGCGTGGGCAGCGTTTCGCCTTCGGGCAGCAAGGTTGCCAGCCGGTCACCAGCGGCTGCCAGGACGGCGGGCATGGCCCGCAAACTCGCTCGCAACTGCACCAGGTCACGGGGCGTCGCCATCGTAGCCCCCTGGGCAACCCGGTTGAGTGCCCGTTCGAGATCACCGACCGAACCAAGGGCCTCGCGCAGTTCGGCCCGTAAAACAGCATCGTCCACCAGCAAAGCGACGGCGGCCTGGCGGGCCTGCAACGGGGCCAGCGTGATCAGGGGTTGGGCGATCCAGCGCCGCAGCAAGCGTGCCCCCATGGGGGTCCGGGTGCGATCAAGCACATGCACCAGACTGGTTTTGCTACCCTGACGACTCGGCTCAAGCAGTTCGAGATTGCGGCGGGTTTGTGGATCAAGCAGCATAAAACTGCCCGTCGCATAGACCCGCAGACTGCTGAGTTGCTCGGCGCGCTGGCGCTGGGTTTCGTGGACATACTGGATGAGCGCCCCGGCAGCCCGAGCCGCCAACGGGCGAGCGTCAAGGCCAAAAGCGGCCAGTGAGGCAACCTTCAGTTGGCGCAACAAGGCTTCGTGGGCCTCACGGGGATCCCAGCGCCAGGTGGGCCAGGCCGTGACATGGCCGCGGGTCCAGCGGGCTTCGCTGGTCGCATCAAGCCGCCGGGCGACGCGTTCGTGGGGTAGCAACAATTCACGCTCATCTTTGGTCAGTGGAGCCAAATCACTGGCGAGGCGGGCCTGGGCCGGGGCCAAATCAGGCAAACGCAGGGCCGCATCATCGGGCACCAGGATCTCGGCGGCCTGCAAGCGAGCCAGTTCGCCCTGCAATTCGGTTATTGCCCGGGGGCCACGAAACTCGGCGCAGGCAAACTCGCCCGTACTCAGATCAGCGTAGGCCAACCCGACCGCAGCATCGTCAACCAGGGTCGCCACCAGATAGGTATTGGCATGCGCGGTCAGCATGGCACTATCAACGACCGTGCCGGGCGTGATTACCCGCACAATTTCGCGATGCACCATTTTGCGCTCAAGCTCGCTGGGCGGGGCCTGTTGCAGACCAGCGGCAAACACCGAGCGCGGGCGAGTATCGTTGCGACTGGCTTCGGTCTCGGTCAACTGCTCGGCGATGGCGACCCGATAGCCGCGCCCGACCAGATCAACCACATAGCGTTCGACCGCGTGGTAGGGCATGCCCGCCATCGGCGCATACAACTTCTGCGCCTCTTTGGGCTTGGTTTTATCAACCGCATAGTCTTTGCGGGTTAACGTTACGTCAAGTAACTCCGCGATCAGCTTGGCGTCGTCATCAAAGGTTTCGTAGAAATCGCCAAACCGGAACAACAGGATCGCATCAGCGGCCTGATCTTTTAATTTGCGATACTGCCGATACCAGGCGTGCAACTCAATCCGGGGCATAGGGGCATTCCTAAGCAAAAACGTTACGATAGATCAAGCATCATCACACCCTCACGATTCCTGATAGGCCGCGATAATCTGATCAACAATCGCGTCAGGGCTCAGCCCAGAAACGATCAGGGTCATGTGTGCAGTCGCCGCATAGAGGGGGCCACGCACGGTGCGCAAGGTTGCCAGTTGCGTCACGGGATCAGCGGCCAGTAGCGGGCGGTTGACGGGGTCAGCGCGTAAACGGGCCAGCAGTTCGGCATCGGGGGCATCGAGCCAGACCACAAACGAACTGCGCCGCAGGAGGGTACGATTATTTTCGGACAAGACCACCCCACCACCCGTGGCGATCACTGCAGGACGGTCAAAGGTCGCAAAGGCAACCGCACCCTCTTCCATGGCCCGAAACGCCGCCTCGCCCTGGGTCGCAAAGATCGTCGGAATGCTCACGCCAGCGGCTTCCACCACCAACTCATCGGTATCGTACAGCGTGAAGCCAAGCCGTTCAGCCAGAAGTTGGGAAACCGTGGTTTTGCCCGCGCCACTCAGGCCAATCAGGGCCAGCGAACGTGGTTGAAGGGAAGGGTTCATATGGGTTACATTAGTTGATGGGTACTCGTCTTGCCCGTTATGGTAGCACAAGATGGCGGGTTTTGCACGGTCAAGCGACCCGGCGTGGTCGCCCGGGGCCGCCACGCGGGCTGCCCCTACGCGGGATTGTGGCCGCCACACGGACACCCCGGGTCGCCACCACGCGGGCACCCCGACCCGCCACCCGGGCACGCCGGGTCCCATGTACAATATGGGCATGGACAGATCGGGATGCACGCCCAACAAGCACCCGCAAAGGGCAATCCGTATCGGCTGGATCCTCGGCGTGTGCCTGCTTGGACTGTTCGGCTGTAGCCTCGCCCGACCACCCGCCCCACCACCCGATCTGGCTGGCTGGCAGGTGATCTACCGCCGCCCTGATGGGCAGGCAGGCCCGGTAATCGATCTGCGGGCGCTTGGTGATGTCAGCCTGGCCCGCGGGGTTGCGACAGTGGCGGCCCAACGTGGCCCGGAAGCCCTGCTCACCGACCTGGCCCCGTTGCTGGACGGTGACCTGGCGCTGGCCAATCTCGAAACGAGTCTGAGTAACGAGGCTACGGCAGTGCGACCGGGGCCGTACCGGCTGGTGGCTGACCCGGCGCTGGCGGTCGCCTTACGGGCGGGCGGGCTGGATCTGCTGGGCCTGAGCAATAACCATAGCCTTGATGCAGGGCCAATCGGCCTGGCAACAACCCGTGCGAGCATCGAACAGGTAGGACTGGCGACGGTGGGCAGTGGCCCCAACAAAGCCGCCGCCCTGACGCCGTTTAGCCGCACCCAGCACGGCCTGCGTCTGGCCGTGTTGGCCCTTAACGATGTCCTTGATCCGGCGGATCAGGCCCGCCTGGCCCGCCTGGACGAACAGGACTGGCGCAATCCCGATTTTGGAGCGTGTTCACCTGCGAGCGCAACCTGTCCACACGGGCGAGCCTGGCTGAGTGCGGCGGCGCTGGATGCGGTGCGCGCTGCCCGTAAGAATGCCGACGTGGTGGTGGTCATGGTGCATTGGGGCCTTGAATACAGCCCAAGCCCTTCGCCACGCCAACAGGCCTGGACCAGTCGCCTGGTGGCAGCCGGGGCCGATCTGGTGCTTGGTGCGCATCCCCATGTGGTGCAGCCCGCCGCCTTGATGAGCGCCGGTGGGCGGCAGGGGTTTGTGGTCTATTCGTTGGGCAATGCCCTGTTTGATGGCCCCGCCGACCTGGGCCTGAGTAGCGGGATCGCGTTGCGGGTGCTGCTTGATCGGGACGGGGTCGCCCTGGTTGCCGCCGCTCCGCTGGCGACTGCCGGAGCCCGCCCCAGCCCCCTTGCAGCTGACTCAGCCCAGGGACAAGCAATCCTGGCGATGCTTAATCCAGCAGCCACCCCTCCACCAACTCCTCCAACAACCGACGCCGCTGGCTCCACCCCAGAACCTGTGCCCGCTCCCACGCCAGGCAGTGCCTCCATCACCACCTGGCGGTGGGAAGGCCAGCAGGCCAGTCCGCTAATGATCAGCGCTACCCTGGCCCCACCCGTGCCAACAACCCGCCTGGCGGTTGATCTACGGGGTGACGGCGTGCCACTCTGGGCAACGCTGAGTCCCGATGGGATCGTGGCCCTGCGTGACGGCCCTGAAACTGATGCGCCCCTGGTCTGGCAGAACGAAGACCCGGCCTGGCGTTTTACGGCGATGGCAGCCGGCGACCCCAACGACGACGGACGGATCGAACTGGCCTTGCTGCTCTGGCAGCCTGATCAGGAGGGCGAACTCCGCTCGCAACCCTATTTGCTCGGCTGGCGCGGTGGGCGTTACCGCATCATTTGGGGTGGCTCACCCACGCATGAGCCAATCCGACAGTTCGTGATCGCCGACCTCGAAGGCGACGGACGCAGCGAGTTAGTGGTGCTTGAGGGCGGACAGTACCCCGGCGACGCAGGCACGCATGTCTCGGTCTGGCGCTGGCATGGCTGGGGCTTTCAACGCGAATGGCAATCCACGCCAGGCAGATGGCACAAGATCGCGGCACAGGATCTCGATGGCGACGGGCGGCTCGAACTGGTAGCATGGCCGTAATGGGAGCGGTGTTCGATCCGTAGGCACCCTCACGTATTACACAAAAACCATGAAGGCGCTTTCAGAATACGCTATAATGGTAAACCATTTGTTAATCCTAACCCCGTGGTTTATGATCGCATCTTGACGCAACAAACCTTCTGCCCCTTCTTCGCATTGGCACCGAGGCCCAACTTATGCTGCCCGAACCACTGGTCACGCCTATGCCGCTGCGCGAACAGGCTACCTTGCGTAATGCCTGGTTGCGTGAACGTTTGACCCAGGTCTTGCCCGCCTTGATGGAGCGCTGTGGACTTGACATGTGGATCGTGGTTGCTCGTGAGTATAACGAAGACCCGGTGATGATGAGTCTGTTGCCCGCCCCCGAGATGGCGGCGCGGCGGCGTACGATCCTGGTCTTTGCCCGCCGTCCCAATCACGAGTGTGATCGCTTGACGCTGGGCCGGTATGCCTACCAGGGGGTTGGACCGCTCGATGATGGGTTGTATCGTAGCGCCTGGGATCCCGCCAACGAATCACAAGATGCATGTCTGCGCCGAATTGTGGCGAATTACGATCCCAGCCGCATTGGCGTGAATATTGGCCCGACCTTCGCTTTTGGCGATGGCCTGACCCATCACGAGCATACGCGCCTGGTCAACGCCCTTGGTCCCGAACTCTCGGTACGCA
>JBLWKA010000134.1:6887-15451 GCA_048381555.1 Oscillochloridaceae bacterium umkhey_bin13 | reverse complement strand
CCGCAGGGGTTTTTTTGGATGGGGTGCGGGCCGCCCCCCCCAACCCATCCCACAAGCGGGGGCGCCCCGGGGGGGGCACCGCTCGCGTCCGGCAGTAGGAGGGGTGGGGCTCCGCCCCACCACTCCTACTGCCACACCTAAAACACCCGTGAACTAAAGCTGCCATGCAAGCCATGGGGCAAGTGGTGGCCCAATGGCAAGGTGGCGATTGGGCCAGCCTGAAGGTCGCGCGCATCGAGGATCACCAGCGCTGAATGGTGGTGAGCCGCATCGTAGACCATCACCAGCAACCAGCCGTTGTCTTCGCCGGGGGCACTATTGGCGCTTGGATCACCCACATCGGGGGTCACGGCATGGGCTACGGCGGCGCTGCGTGGGCGCGGCACAAAGATCGGTTCGCCCACAAAGACCCGTGGCCCAGCATCCCAGATCTGTTCGGCCCCGCTGTGCAGATCAACCTTCCAGATCGCCTGCAATGGGGCGTTGCCAGTCGCCTCACGCGCCGCCGCCAGGTAGCTGTAACGGTACGGTCGCCCCACAAGGGCCGGATGCAGCACCGGAAATTCACAGCACCGCGGGTGCAGCATCTGGCGTTCGAGCGTTCCCGTGCCCAGGTTGATCCGTACCCGCCCCAACTGGCCCGCCGGGATCTGGCGAAAATCAATCGTCCGAAACTCGTCCTCGGGGCTAATCCCCACATACGCATCGTACCAGACCGAGTCGAGCACCAACTCGTCGCCCTGTTCAAAGGCATTGACGTGATGCCAGACGAAGCCACTCGGGGCACGAAACGTGCGGATCGGCCCGCTGCCTGGTTGGCGTGGGATCACCAGCACCGTCGAAGGCGCACCCGCAATCGAGCGCAAGCCCTGCGCGGCACTCTGCAAGCCCAACGCATAGGGCAGCGGCTCGTAGCGCAGCGGGTTGCGAATAAAGATGATATAGCGTTCGGTGATCGCCATGTCGTGCAAAAAGGCAAACCCATCAAGCTGGTAGGCGTGATGCCGCCGCACCTGCCAATCAGGATCGATCTCGAACAGGGTGATCGTGGTTCCATCCAGGCCAACCGTGATCCCAAAATTGACCAGTGTCGGTCGCCCCTGATCAAGCACACAGGCGGGATCAATATGATAGTGGGCCGCAAAAGCCTGGCCTTCACGCAACAGGCCAGCGAGCCGATCAAGCCCCAGGGTCGCCAGCGTGGCCGGATCAAGCCGATGCGGTTCGCCCGCTTCCCACAATGCCAGTAGTCGCCCACCCCAATGCACAATCCCGGTATTAGCAATGTTCTTCAGCTTCAAATTAAAGGCATTATTGAGCCAGCCGCCCGGGATCTGGGTACCAAAGACGCCCCGAAACAAGGGCCGTCCAGCTTTCTGCTCGGCCAGGTAGCCCGCCGTTTGCACAAAACGATTGCGGTAGGTGGCTTTGCCGTCGGCAAACCGCACTGCCGCCACCAGCCCATCACCGTCAAACGGGTGATGCACCGGAACCCCACCAATTTCGAGCAGCCCCGGCCCATTGCGAAACAGGGTTCCGTGCAGTTCGGCGGGGATGGTGCCGGTGGCAGGAACAAGTTCTTGCGTATATTCGTTGGGTTGCGAAAGATAGCCCCGCGCCCAATCATCACGAAGTTGGCGCGCTGAACCAGTTAACGGTGAAACAGTCATGGATGCGGTGCTCCATCTAGCTACACAGCAACACTTGAGCCAAGCGCAGCAGCTAGCTTAGGCCGATCAATAAAGATGCAGCCCAAGGCGTAGCCGACACAAGCCTGACACAACTATCGTAGCAGAATGTGCTCCGCCTGTCAGGGGTAGGCTCAGGCCAGTTTGCGCCTCGGCAGTTTCGGCAGCAGAGCAAGGCCAGCGGCCACCAGCAGAATCCCAAGCAGCGGATAGAGCGACTCGCTATACCGAATCTCGGAGATGAGCGCGGCATGGATGGCGGTAAAGAAGCCAATGACCAGCACGAGCGGCCAGAAGCGCCCAAACTGCGGGCGGAGCAAGGGCAGCGCCAACTGGGTCAGCAGCGGTATCAGCAGGGCAAAGATCCGCCCGGCAATCTGCCACGGCTCCTGATAGACCACAATCCACTCAATGTTTAGCGGCCATTCCCAGAAGTTCGCCGGATGCCCCACCCAGAAGTAGTCCGCCTTCAAGACCGAATAGGTTGCAGGCACAAGCAGGGTGCCAACCAGCGCCTGCACATAGATCAGGATGGCGTAGGACGGCCCGAACAGCCCATAGACCAGGGCCAGGAAGATCGGATCGAGCGGCATGCGCCCCGGCCAGGTAAAGAACTCGCCCTGCAGCAACTCGCGGGCCAGTTGATCATAGCCGGGCTCATCACCCACCAGCCGCGCCGGACTGTAATGAATTTTTACTAAGTCGCGTTGGCGAGCCAAGCTGACAAAGCTGTCACCAGCCCGGCGTCAGAGCGGGTGCAAGCGGCTAGCGGTCGCGCCAAGGTTCTTTCTGCCTCAACTCCCGTAGACCTGGCCATCTTCGACCCGCAGGCGTGTCGCCACAGCCAGAAACTCGGGGCCAAAGTCGGCCAGGTCGGTGGCCGAAAGCAGAGTTTGCTGCGCGGGGCGCTGGATCGCGGTCAGCAGATGGGCACGCCGGGCTGCGTCCAGTTCACTCAACACATCATCGAGCAGCAGCACAGGCGCATCACCGGCGCGCTGGCGCATCAGTTCAGCTTCGCCCAGTTTAAGGGCCAGGGCCACACTGCGTTGCTGGCCGCGTGATCCATACCGACCCAGATTGACTTCGCCCACTGTGAAACTCAGGTCATCACGATGGGGCCCGATCAGGGTCTGACCGCGGGCCAGTTCGTCGCGGCGCAACTCCCGCAGGCCACTGACAAGTGCAGCAGCCAGGGCACCGGCATCGTGATGCACACCAAGTTCATAGCTTGGTTGATAGCTCATCGTTAAGGGGGTTGTTCCGCCGCTAATCGCCTGATAGAGCGGGCCAACCAGCGCGTTCAACTCATGCACGGCACGTAGTCGTTCGGCCAACACATAGCCCCCGGCTGCAACCAGTTCCTGGTCCCAATAAGCCAATTCATCGTCCACACTACGAGGCGGGCGACGACGTTCGCGCCAGGCCCGCAACAGACTATTGCGCTGCTGCACAATCTTCTGGTAGTGCGCGAGGGTGCGCACATAGTGCGGATCAAGTTGCGAGAGCGTAATATCGAGGTAGCGGCGGCGTTCGGCGGGCGGCCCGTCTACCAGGGTCAGATCGGCCGGGGTGAACAGCACCACCCGCAACTGACCAACCAGATCAAGGGCCCGCGCCGGGCGTTTATCAATCCGCACCAACTTGCTCGAGGTATTAGTCAGTTGGCCGTCCTCATCGGCACGCCGCTGTACAATCACCTCCAGGCGCACGCGCCCATTGCGGCGGCGCACCTCGGCGGCAACCCGGGCAAACGGGGTCACGCCCGCTTCGCCCTGGGCTTCCCAGCGCACCAGTTCACGGTCGGTGCTAATGCGGGGCGAGCGGGTGGTCGCCAAATAGAAGAGCGCTTCGAGCACACTGGTTTTGCCAGCGGCATTTGGCCCATAGAACAGGGTGATCGCCGGGCTAAGCGCCAGTTCAAGCCGCTCGTAGTTACGGAAATCGCGCAGCGCGAGATTGGTTACATCCAAGGGTTGGCACTACCCTACGATTGCACGCGCAAAGCACGTAGCGCGGCCATATCAGCACAACCGCTACAGAACATCGCCACTCGCAATTCACGTATAAAGCTGCTCAAACCTTCAACGACCGCCTCGCTACCCCGTTCATCAATTGCACTGACCAGCGCCGGTTTCGCGGTTCCCGCCAGGTCAGCCCCCAGGGCAATCGCTTTGGCAACATCAACCCCACTGCGCACCCCGCCCGAAGCAATGATCGTCGCATCGGGGAGCGCCGCACGCACCTCGCGCACACACTCGGTGGTAGGCAGGCCCCAATCGGCGAAGGCCCCAGCCACACGGCGGCCCTGATCATTCGGTTGGCGGAAGCGTTCGACTTCGCTCCAACTGGTACCACCAGCCCCAGCGACATCAATCACCCGCACGCCGCAGGCATACAGCCGTTTGGCATCAGCCGCCCCAATCCCGTTGCCAACCTCTTTGACGACCACCGGCACGTCGAGTTCGCGGCAGAGTTGCTCGATCTTGGTAAGCAGACCCTTAAAATTGGTATTGCCTTCGGGCTGCACGGCTTCCTGCAGCGGATTGAGGTGCAAAATCAGCGCATCGGCTTCGATCATGTCGACCGCACGGCGGCAATGATCAACCCCAAAGCCATAGTTGAGTTGCACGGCCCCCAGGTTCGCGAGCAGCGGAATGCGCGGGGCGAGGCGACGCACCTGATAGGTCGCCGCGAGGCGCTGGTCTATCACAGCGGCGCGTTGCGAGCCAACTCCCATCGGCAGACCAAGATGCTCGGCGGCTTCAGCCAGCGCCAAATTGATCCGCTCTGCGACCCCGGCCCCGCCGGTCATCGAACTGATCAGCAGCGGCGCACTAATCGGTTTACCGAGGAAGGTCGTGGCAGTAGAAACTTCAGTCAGATCAAGTTCGGGAATGGCAACGTGGGGTAAGCGATAGGCTGCAAAGCCAGTCGTAACGCCTTTCGCAGTCACATCTTCGCCCAGCACAATCCGAATATGATCAACTTTGCGCCCCTCGGTCTGGCCTTCATCTGGCATACGGCCCTCCTGGCTTTTCGGGCGCTCTGATGCCCTATTGGCGATCATACCAGTAAAGCGGAGGGGCGTCAAACCCGCTGGATATGGTATTGTCAAGCCCAGTTAAGGCCTATGCTATAATAAGCAAGCCATGTATGCCCTCCACCCTGTGACAGTCCATTTCCCGCTGGGCCTGTTGTTAGCCAGCAGCCTCTTTAGTGTGCTTGCGACTCGCCCTGGCCGCGAAGGGTGGGCGATCAGCGCCTACCATTGCCTTTTGGTCGGCTGGATCGCCAGTATTGTCGCGTTGCTCACGGGGACTGCGGATGCGGTACGTTTGCTGACTGGCCCCGACGCGCCCCGCGATCCGACCCTGGCAAATTGGGTCAATGCCCACGCCTTCAGCAATCTGGCCGCCGTCGCCGTGTATGGGCAAGCCCTGTTGCGGCTCCGTCGTCAGCCTAACCTGCTCACTGATCCAACTGCCCGCCGTGGTTATCTGCAACTCCACGCCATTGCGGCAGCACTTTTGGTGCTTGGCGGCTGGCTCGGTGGCTATTTAGTTTACCAACTTGGGGTCGGGGTGCGAATATGATCGGCCCAACGGTGGGCTAACGAGGCGGCACAAAGCCATAACAACTGCGGTACCCCCAATGGTTCATGGGATAACACAAGGATAGCGTGATGCTTGGCAAACTGATGTATGGCATCCTGTATGTCTGGTTCCACACCATGCGGGCAATCAGTTGGTTCCGTTGGACGGTTGAGGGGCGTCACTTGCTGCCCCCCCGCGAGTCAGGCGGTGCGGTGGTGGTGATGAACCATGTCAGTTGGGCCGATATTCCCATTATCGCCACCTTGCTCCCGTTTAACTACCGGCTCTCGTGGCTTGCGAAGTCCGAATTGTTTGCCAACCCGATCATTGCCTGGTGGTACCGCGAGATGATGGTCATCCCGATCCGGCGTGGGCGACGTGATCTGGCCGCGCTCGAAACTGCGGTCGAGGCGCTGCGGGGCGGGGCGGTGCTGTTGGTCTTCCCTGAAGGCACCCGTAGCCGCAATGGGGTTCTGAGCAGTGGGCGCGGGGGTGCAGTACGCATGGCGATGCTGGCCGATGTGCCGATCATTCCGGTTGGGATTGTAGGCACCGAACACGGCCCCAAGGGCAGTTTCCAGCGCAAACCGGTGCATCTGCGCATCGGCCCCGCCTATAAAGTTACCCCGCCCGCCCAAGGCAAAGTCACGGCTGAACAGATGGAACACCTGACCCACGAGATGATGAGCCGAATTGCGGACTTGCTACCCGAAGAGCGGCGCGGTGCCTATGGGGCGGGCAGCAAGAACCGAATCCCCTCCGGGGAACCTTCAGCGACCCAACCGGTCGCAGCTGGCGTCTCGACCCGCCACCAAGTATAACCATCGGCGCTCGTCGGGCCTTCGAGCAAGGTCACCTGGCTCCCCTCGGGGATACGGGCCACAACCGGACTCGTGAGTCCGGGGCGACTCCGCGCCCGTAACGGCGCCCCATTCAAATTGGCAACCAGCGCCGCAGCCCCCGGGGCCAGGCTCGGCACAGGGATGGCGGTCGGAACGACGATGGCGGGGCGTGGGGTCGGGCGCAGCGTTGGGGTTGGCAGTGTAGGCTCAGGTGTGGGCAGATCAACCACCGTCGCCGGTGCGGCGGTAGTGGTAGGACGCGCCCACAGCCACCAACTCAGACTACCCAGGCCAAGCACAAGCAACAGGCCGATCATGAGCAGCGGGGCGCGACGACGGCCCCCAGCGCGCACCCGCCGCCGCGTCTGATCGTAGCCCATCCGGTAGTAGTAGTAGTGCTGGTAGTAGAACGGGTTGAGCTCATCATGCTCGGCATCGAGCGCACCGCGCTCGTACATCTCACTATTGCTCGGCATTGAACCTTATTCGATAGCCCTACTCGCTGCGGAACGATCCAATCAGCTATTTCACGACCAAATCTTCACGCCCAATTTCGCGAAGCATCTTCGGATACATAGCGTAAACTGGTTCGATCGCAGGAAGAAGTTTCAGGATTTTGGGAATCGGCCCTTTGGCAATGATCTGTTTACGGGTTAGGGCCGCCATCAGGTTGATTTTACCATGCCAGAACTGGTGGGCGATATCGGCCTTCATGGTCATCTCAACATCTGGCTTCAGATCAACCTCGCCCCAGAAGACATCGCAGTAGGCCCCGGGCTGAGTCGGCGGATGTTTGGCATCAATTGTTGCAATGCCCTTAGGATCATCGTAGCGGAACTGAATGACGATCTTGCCTTCGCAAATCTTGGGCGCAATGCGCGGATCGGTCTTTACCCGGTCGTACAGCGCCCCGATGATCTGGTGCAACTCGGCTTCATCCTTGAAGTAGGGCATCGGCTTCTCCATGATGTGGGTAGCACGCCAACCCAGGCGGCGGGCCAGCCAGGCTCACCCCTTGATCGGATGTGCACGGGTCGAAGTTCGTAGCGCGATCATACCAGGAAATGCGCCCCGGCGCAAGCATGAGCTTGACGCAGCGCGTTAGTCCTCACAATCCACAATCGACTAGTACTACAGTTGGAGGTTCGCGCTCCGTCGGGCTAAAAGCCCTCGGCTACGGGGTGCAAAGCCCACCTTCGCGGGCTGGACAGGCCACGCAGGTGGCCTTCGCACGCAATAGCCGAGGCGTTTACGCCGACGGAAACGGATTATCTGGCGAGTTCTAACTGTAGTACTAGCCGCCCAGCGTGATGCCCGCATCCTGCAGACCACCCAACCAGGCCGCCCCAGCCATCGGGCGTCGTCCAGCTGGATGAACTTCGAGCAGGGCCAAGGCACCCGAGCCGGTCGCCACTAGCGGTTCCCCTGCGCTTGTACGCCCCACAATCGTGCCCACAGGTTCGGGGCCAACCCAATCTGGCACGACCATTGCGGCGATCAGCCGTAGCCCTAGACCCCGATAGCTGGTATGGGCCCCCGGCCATGGATCGTAGGCCCGGGTCATGCGTTCGATCACCAGGGCGGGCAGACTCCAATCGATCTGGCCGTCTTCTTTACGCAAGAGCCGGGTAACGGTGGCTTGCGTATGATCCTGGGCTACCGGCACCAGTTCTCCGGCAGCATACCGGGGCAAGACCTCGATGAGCATCTGCGCCCCTAACCGAAACAGGCCATCAGTCAATTGACTAGCCCGCGCCGTTGAGGTCAGCGGAACCACGGCCTGGGCCAGGATTGGGCCACTATCCATGCCTGGATCAAGGCGCATCAGCGAAACCCCGGTTTCACGTTCCCCCGCCATAATCGCCCCGGTCACTGGGGTTGGCCCACGATGCAGTGGGAGCAACGAGGGGTGGATGTTCAGGTAGCCGAGCGGTGGGATGGCCAGGACTGCCTTGCGCAGAATTTCGCCATAGGCCGCTACTACGCCGACTTCAGGCTCAAGGGCGGCAAGCTGGGCGACAACCGTAGGATCGCGTAACGTTTCGGGTTGCAACACCGGCAACCCAAGCGCTTCGGCAGCTAACTTGACCGGTGGTGGACTTAGCCGTCGTTCGCGCCCCGAGGGCCGATCAGGCTGGGTCACAACTGCAACCACCGTATGTCCAGCTGTGACCAGGGCTTCGAGCGGATGCGCCGCAAAGGCCGGACTGCCCATAAACAAGACACGCATGGTTGTTCTTTCACGCTAAACACAGGAACCAATCACGTCTATTGTACCGTCTCTGGCGGCGGGGTGTGGTGCCGCTGCGCCGCACCAGATCATTTTTTGGTGGGTTGGGGGGGGGGGGGGGGGGCGGGGCCCCCCCCCCCCCCCGCCCCCGCCCCCCCCCCCCGGCCGCCCCCCCCGCGCGGCGGGGGGGGGGGGGCGCGCCGCTGGC
>JBLWKA010000134.1:0-6877 GCA_048381555.1 Oscillochloridaceae bacterium umkhey_bin13 | reverse complement strand
CCACACCCCCGCCACCACCGGGTTGTTGGCCCCGGGCGGGGGGGGGGGGGAGGGCCCCGCCCGCCCCCCACAAATTTTTTTTGGGGGGGGGGGGGCGGCGGCCCCCCCACACCCCCACCAAACCGAGGGCGCGCCCAACGACGTTGTCCCACACCTAACAGGGTGTGGCATAAAATTTTGCATATGCGGTTGCGCGATGCGGATCCGTAGGGGCGACCCGCGTGATAACACACGGGCTGCCCCTACGGATCCGCATCGGTCGCCATCCTGCAAGACGTTACGCCCTACCCCCCTAACATACGCCCATTGCGCAGCATGCGCCCCTACGGTATACTCTGATACGGTTCTATTTTTGCCGATCCCAACTAATATCCCAAACTAAGGAGCGCCATGGATCTGGTGCGCGCCCATGTCTTGATCGCTGGCCGAGTCCAGGGAGTAAGCTTTCGGGCCTATGCGCGTGATCGCGCCCGTCAGGCTGGTGTGACCGGCTGGGTACGCAATCGCGACGATGGGCGCGTCGAAGCGGTCTTCGAGGGCAGTCGTTCGGCTGTGCAACGGATGATTACCTGGTGCTACAGCGGGCCAATCCAAGCCACCGTTGATCGGGTCGAGGTTGTCTGGGAACCAGCTACCGGCAAAGAGGGAAGTTTTGCCATTGTTTGGTAACGACAGCCCGCAACCCTGGCGCACACCAGAGCGTCTATCATCCACATGACTCAGGCACTCGCCCGAAAGGACGCCCTCATGCCTGCCTCCCGCTGGAAACTGATCACCAGCGTCCTGATTAGTTTGATCATTATCACCCTGGCCTGGCTCAACCGGGTCTGGATTGCCGAAGCGTTCGCCTTGCTCGAGGAGGCTCGGCCGGCCCTGTTGGCCGCCGCCTTTGCCTTGATTTGCTTGAGCTACCTGGTCAGCGGCCAGGTCTTTTTTGTGGTGCTACACTCGCTAGGCTACCGCCTGAGCCAACTGCGCCTTTGGGCGACGGCCCTGGTAGCGATTGTGATCAGTCAGTCGGTGCCAGCGGGCGGGGTGGGCAGCTATGCCTTCCTGATTAGCAATTTTAACCGCCGGGGGATTAGCCAGGGCGAATCAGCCTTGATCGCCTCGCTCGAAACCCTAAGCTATGCGATGGCGATGTTGCTGATGTTTGGCTTCAGCCTGATCTGGTTAGCTGGTCATGGCCTTGCCACCGGCGGGGCCAGTCAGATCGCGGGGCTGGTCGCCATCGCGGTGATCGTTGGGGCCGCCATTATCCTGACCCGTCCGGTCACAACCCTGACCCATTGGCTCGGCAGCATCCAATTAGCGGTTGGACGCCTGTTTGGCAAACGCTGGACGGGGCGTTGGGCGGCAGGCCTGATTGATGAACTGGATCGTGGCCGCAAGCTCCTGGCCAGTCGCCGCCGCGATGTGGTCTGGCTGGTACTGATCCAACTGACCGCCCTGGCAGGTCACAGCCTGGCTATGCTGCTCGTTTTACAGGCCTTTGATGTTAGCCTGAGCATGTGGGCCGTGATCACGGCGTTTGGGATCGCCTTGATCACCTCGACTTTTAATGTGTTGCCCGGTGGCGGCGGTACCGTCGAAGCCGCCCTGGTGGCGGTGCTCAGTCAATTGGGGGCCGGACCTGCGGCTGTGCCTGCCGCAATCATCTTCCGGCTCTTCAACTTCTGGCTGCTGACCCCGGTGGCGGGACTGGCCTATCACTGGCTGATGCACGAGCAGGTCAGCCCACTCGTTTCGCGCCACTCCCAGCTTGGGGTTCGCCAGCCCCCAGAGTCGACAGGGTAGACCCAAGGTTGGGTTGTAGGGACGCTGCGACGGCAGACGCAGCACGCTGCGACGGCAGACGCAGCACGCTGCGTCCCTACGCCCGTCATGCGGCATCCTCAAGGATAAACAGTAGACCCCACACCGTGCATCGCACGGGTGGGGTCTGGTTCAATTCTACCAATCGTTACGCTGCCGCCGAGCTTGGCTCTTCGCCCTCACCCCGCTTAAACCAACCCTTCCATTCCTGGTGCTCCCAGACCACCAGCAGTTGGGCGGCATTGAAGATTGAGGAGTAGGTGCCCGAAATCAGGCCGATCAGCAGCACCAGCACGAAGTTCTGGATGGTCTCGCCCCCAAACAGCAGCAGGGCGGTCAGGGTAAAGAAGGTGGTCAGCTGGGTATTGATCGAACGTGGCAGCGTTTGCACGACACTGTGATTGATAATCGCGTCAAATGTTTCGCCGGGACGCTTGTTGATCAGGTTTTCGCGGATGCGGTCGAAGACCACAATCGTATCATGCACCGAGAAGCTGAGGGTGGTAAGCAGGGCGGTCAGAAAGAGCGCATCTACCTCGAAGCGAGGGTTGAAGGTGCTTAGGATGGCGGCAAAACCAACCACCACCAACACATCGTGGATCATGCCGATGATCGCACACATCCCATACCGAAACGGGTGCGGCGCATACCGGAAGGCCCACCAGAGGTAGAGCAGGATCGCCAGGGAGGCCCCGGCTACCGCAATGAAGGCACTGATCGTGCTTTCACGGCTCACGGTTGGCCCAACGCTCTCCAGGCGCTCAATTGCAATCGGCCCAATCTGCTCGGTCAGGGCAGCCTCGACAGCCTGACGCTCTTGCAGCGGGCTTTGCTCGCTCAGCGGACGCGTACGCACCAGGGCATCGGCCAAGACGACCCCACCAACTTCAACCTGACTCATCTGCACGAGCGGATTCTCGAAGCCGGCACTCGTAAAAGCCTGGGTCACCTGGGCCGAGCTCACCTCGCCGAGAGCCTTCTCGCTAAAGCGGATCTCCCAGAGGGCACCGCCACTAAAATCAATGCTGGCACGCAGGCCAAGCTGGGGCTGGCCGGTGGTAATCAAGGGATGCAGGAGCAGAAAATAGAGCCCCGGAAGAATCACCAGCCCCGAGAAGAGAAACCACCAGTAGCGGCGGCTGACAAGCTGTTCCAACATTGTTATGGCCTCTGTGGCGCTAAGCTGAACGTTCGATAGCCAAAAAACACGATCACGCCGCCTCGGTTGCAGGCGTTGCTGCTACCGGCGTACGCCGTTCGATCCCAAACAACCAAGCCCGATCCTCGCTAAAGAGCGGGGCCGCCAGACGCAAGAAGGTACGGGTCACCACCACCGAGGTAAACAGGCTGATCAGCACGCCCAGACCCAGGGTCAGGGCGAAGCCTTGAATGATGCTCACCCCAAAGCTATTGCCAAAGAGGAAGAGTACCACACTGGTGATCAGGGTCGAGACACTCGAGTCACGGATGGCCGACCAGGACTCTTCGAAGGCATATTCGAGTGCGGCCCGAATTTCGCGTCCGCGCCGATACTCCTCGCGCAGGCGGGCGAAGATCAGCACATTAGCATCAACCGCCAGCCCGATCGAGAGGATAAAGCCCGCGATGCCAGGCAGGGTCAGGGTGATCGGAATAAAGCGATAGAGGGCGAAGCTAATGATCGTATAGATCAACAGGGCCAGGGTCGCAAGCACGCCTGGCAGGCGGTAGAAGACGATCATAAACAGGGCCACCACGACCAGACCCACAATCCCGGCAATAATGCTCGCTTCGACCGACTCTTGGCCGAGGGTGGCCGTCACGCTGCGGCTAGTCTCGACCACCAGGGGAACGGGCAAGGCCCCATACTTGAGTTGATTGAGGATGTTGTCACGATCGGCATTGCTGCTGACCGTAATGATGCCCGAGCCATCAGTCAGGGCGGCATCAATCTGGGGACAACTGATCACAATATTGTCGAGTACGATACACATCGGTCGCCCGACATTGCTGGCCGTAAAGCTCGCCAGGCGGGTGGCTGACTCGCCGCGAAAGGCGAAGGCGACGGCGGGGCGGCTACCCGTGACCCCACCCTGCGAAAAGGCCGGTTGCACCTGTGAGGTGTCCAGATCGGCCCCATCAGTGATACTGGTAAAGATCGGGCCAAGCTGCTCAAAATCGGTAATCACCTGGGTTTCGGGCAGATTGGGGACGGGGCTATTGCTAGTACGAATGATCGTGCCCGTCGGAATGAACTGGCCTTGGGGATCAATAAACTCGAGCCGACCGGTACCGCGCAGGGTATCAACGGCCTCATCGGGATTATCCACCCCAGGCAATTCAACAATAATCCGATCACTCCCGGCCAACTGAACCACCGTCTCGCCAACACCAAGTGCATTCACCCGCCGCTCGATCACCCCACGCGCGGTATCAAGCTCCTCGCGGGAGACATCAGTTTCGGTGGTGCGCAACAAGACCTGAATGCCACCCTGCAAATCCAGGCCCAGGCGAATACGCACATCGCGACCTAGAAAGGTCTCGCTGGGAGCGAGGTTAATCCAGAGTGCAAGCCCGGTCACCAGGATGATCAAAACAATCGCGGTTATTTCTCGGCCACGCACGGCAGATCCTTACTGCTTGTGAACAGGGTTAGTGCATAGGTAGGAATACACGTCAAAAACCGCCGCATTATAGACGGGCGGCGATGGCCTGTCAATCTGTTTCGGCTTACGTGAGGGCTTCGGCCACCTGTGCGAGCAGCTGCAGGCGCAGGTGGCCGAAGCCCAGATCGTTGGTGCAAGCCGACTTATTGGCCTGCAGCACGCAGCGCAGCCTCGATCGCACTCGGCAGGCTGTTCATATTGACCAGGGTCCCATTGACATCAAAGGTGGGCGTCCCGGTCACGCCCCGCGCAATCGAAGATTGGGCGGCCGCCTCCATCTGGGGCGTATAGGTGCCACTGCTCAGACACTGGTCGAAGGCAGCGCGATCAAGGCCCAACTGCCCGGCATAGCCCGAGAAGATATTGTTGACGGTGCGGGCCTGCGACCAGATATCCTGGTTCTGGAAGATCAGGTCGTGCATGCCCCAGAACTGGCCCTGGTCACCGGCACAGCGCCCCGCCGTGCCCGCAGCAATCGCGTGCTGATGCCCATTCAGGGGGAATTCGTGATAGACAAACTGGACCTTGCCGGTTTCGATATAATCACGCTCGATGGACGGGGCCATGCGCTGATCATAAAAAGCACACGAGGGACATTGATAATCGCTATACTTGATCACCGTAACTGGAGCGTTCGGATCGCCCTTGTACCAAAAACCCTCGGCGGTCTGCCCAATCGGGGCATTTACCGGGTTCACCGCGTTGCCGCCAAAACCACCCCGGGCCGCAAAGGTGATCAAAAAGGCGGCCCCGAGGATCACCAACCCCCCAACCGCCCAATAGAACGGTACCAGCGGGTTCTTCTTTTGCGTGGTAACCTTGCGTCCACGCCGACTCTGCGCCTGACTCATAGTGACATCTGCTCCTTGCGGGCGACCTGAACGCGCCCCCATGTGACTGATAGTGATGCTAGGCGCATTATACCAGGGGCCGATCCCGCGTCAATCCAGATTGGGCACATCGCAGTTAAAGGTTTGATGTGAAAATGTGAGCCAGGGCCGGCAGGGCAGAATGGCGCAGAATTTGATATACTGCTCTTTACCTTTCTTTACCTGAAGCCCGTCACCTCATTGTCATGGCTGACACGGATCCCCACCCCAATGCTGCGGTGCTCTACGCGCTGGCGTTACGCCTCAGTCCCCTCCTAGAGCCTAGCAGGGTGACACAGGCGTGTCTGGAGGGGTGCGCAGATCTGATCAACAGTCCGCATGCGCTGCTGCTCAGCGATGATTTGCCCCCAGCGGCCCTGGGGATGCCGATCCCAGAACCCGAGTCAATCCGTGCCCTCTTGGAGCAACCGGCAGTGCAAGCCGTCAAACAGTTGCTTGGCATTAGTGTTTTACCCAGCACAAATGCACTCATTCCAGGCAAACTACTTTTTGCGGCGAGTCTGCCGAGTAGTGTGGCTGCGCCGGCCTTGCTCTTATTTACGCGGGCGACACCACTTGAACGCAGCAGCCGCCAGACCCTGAGCGCCGCGCTACCGTTGATCAGCCAGACCCTTGATCGCGCCCGGCACTATCAGCAGAGCCAGCATGGTCTGGTAAGCCGCAACGACGCGGTGGCGCGCCTGGCCCACGATATTCGTAGCCCACTGGTGGCAACTCATGCCAGCATCGAGGTTGTGCAACGCCTGTTGCGGGGGTATACCGTGCCCGCAACCGTGAGCGAGGCCCTGAGCATGGGGCTGCGCAGTGTCCAGAATGCGGTCGAACTCTGCACCGATCTACTCGAACTCAGTCGGCTTCAGCATGGGCTTCCCCTCACGATGCAACCAGTTGCGCTAGAGCGCCTGATCAACGATACCTGTCAGATGCTCCAACCGCTGGCCCAGCAACGCAGCCTCAGGCTCAGCGCCGAAATCCCGACTGGTACCCTGACCCTCACCGGCGATGAACGGTTATTGGGGCGTGCCCTGATCAACCTGATCAACAATGGGCTGCGTTTTGCGCCCCCATATGGTCTGGTGCATGTCGCGGTAGCCCCGTACACCACATCGGGCGGTTACTTGATCAGTGTACGCGACAATGGCCCAGGGATTAAGCCCGCTGATCGCGAGCGGATCTTCCAGCCCTTTATGCAAGGGGCAGGCGAAGCCGGATACGGCCAGGGATTGGGCCTGGCCCTCTGTGCCGAGGTAGCGCAGGCTCATGGCGGAAAGATCTGGGTCGAGGACGCGCCCGAGGGTGGGGCGCGTTTTCTGCTCTGGCTTCCGGACTCACATCTCAATCACGGTATCGGGCGCTTCATGAGACTGTCGGCTAATTACAGGCTGATCGCCCCTCTTGCAGCGGTGCCAGCGTGGCGAAAAACCGTGCCACGGCATGATGCGGCGCGGCATGAGGGCGGATTGGGGTCGCGTTGG
Source organism: Oscillochloridaceae bacterium umkhey_bin13 (assembly GCA_048381555.1). Classification (GTDB taxonomy): domain Bacteria; phylum Chloroflexota; class Chloroflexia; order Chloroflexales; family Chloroflexaceae; genus Viridilinea. Next base: position 52 of record JBLWKA010000134.1, on the reverse strand, counting down.
CTGCTGCGTGAGGAACGCGCTCGCTTTGCGCGTGGGAACTGGCGCTGCGAGC
>JBLWKA010000133.1:0-15464 GCA_048381555.1 Oscillochloridaceae bacterium umkhey_bin13 | reverse complement strand
GGTTGAACGGGACGGGGTAGGCTTCCGCGATTTTATCATCCGGCGTGTGTCCTAAGCCCCTCGCCAACACCGAAGATTACTATGCCCCTGCTTGAATTTGCTACCGAATATGCCCAACTCGCCGCGAGCGAACAGGCCCTTTTTGGCGAAGTCGTGCGCCGCCTGCTCAGCGATGGCTTGATCTGGCGAGGCAACGAAGCCGATACCCGCGCCTATGCCTTTTTGGTGCGCCGCCGCGAACTGGTCGCCGAATATCTTCAGATTGCCGGCTGGGAACTGCGCCACGATGAACGGGCCCAGGTCTTTCAGGTTGTCCACCGTGAGGGTGCCCACCGACGACGCCTGAATCGTGATACAACAATCTGGCTTTTACTGTTACGCCTGATCTATGCCGAAAAACGGGAACGGGTTGAACTGCACCTAACCCGTTACCCGACCGTGAGTGTGGCGGATCTGGCGGCCCGTTACGCCGAGTTTTTTCCGGGCCAGGCCGTGCGTAAAAAGACCAGTCTTGAAGATGCCCTGCGTACCTTACAGACCCTCAAACTGATTCGGGCGGGCGGCGGTGGGGTCTTGCGGGCCACCCAACCCGATCAACTGATCGAACTGTTGCCCCCGCTCGAAGTGGTTGTGCCTGCAACCGCGATCAGTGAACTGGCCGAGCGCATCGCAGCCTATCGGCGCGAACGTGGTGAAGCAGGCGAGGAATAGACCATGGCTATGCTCAGTTTGACTCGCATCTGGCTCTATAACTGGCATCGCTTCGATGATCATCTGATTGATGTTGAAGATAGTCTCTACCTGGCGGGCCATAATGGGGCTGGCAAATCATCGGTGCTTGATGCGCTGCAAATTGTGCTGGTAGCCGATCAGGGGTTGGTACGCTTTAATACCGCTGCCAATGATCGCAGTTCCCAGCGCACCCTTGATAGCTACGTGCGAGGCAAGATTGGCGAGGGGCGCTACCTGCGACCGGGCAATACCGTCGCCTACCTGGCATTCGAATTTCGTGAACGTGGCAAGGGGAGCACCCTGACCGCAGGTGTGGCGATCGAATGTGGTGAAGAGCGCAGTGCCGAGCGGACGTTTTTTCTGTTGAGTGATCCGCTGGATCGGGGGCTACTGATTGACGAAGGCCGCCCCCTGACCCGCCGCGAACTCAAGCAGCGCTTGCGGGGACGGCGTGGGGCACGCCATTTTGATGCGGTTGGCGAATATCAGGTCGAACTACTGAACCGGCTTGGCGGCTTGCACGAACGGTTCTTCGACCTGTTTCTGCGGGCCCTGACGTTTCAGCCCATCCGCAATATTCGTGAATTCGTCGAACGCTGGCTCCTCGAAGCCCAACCCCTGGCGATCGAAGCGCTCCAGCGGGTCGTCGAGCGGCTGGCCGAACTTGATGCCAGTGCCCGCGAAGTCGAAGAGAAACTCGTTGTCCTACACACCATCGTTGAACGCCAGGCCGAAGTGCGCCGCTTGCGCGAGTTGCAAGCAACCTGGGGCCTGATCACCGTGTTGTTGACCCAGGTTGCTGCAACGCGCCGCGTCAACGAACTGGAAGGCCAGATCGCCGAGTTGGGACGGCGCGCGAACCAGGCCCGTTTCGACCATGCCACCGCCGAACGCGCCTTCCAACAGGCCAACCAGGCCCTGATCAGCGTGCGAGTGCAACTCGAACAGTCGGACGTGGTGCGCCGCCGCCGCGAATTGGAACGTGATCTCGCCGCAGCCCAGGCGACGATTGCCCGCATCACGACTGAACGAAGCCAGATTGTGGCCCAACTCCGGCAGATCACCCAGCGCCTGAATCCCTTGCTGGCAGCCCCGCTGATTCCCGCCACCCAACAGAGCGAACTGCAGCGCTTTGGGACGAGCGTGGCGGCGCTTGATCCAAGCCAAGCCCTGCCCGAGAGCTTGCCTAGCCAACTGAGCCAGGTGGTCGAGTGGCTTGATGCACTGGTGGCCCAGGTGCGGCAGGAACGTTTTAGTCGCCAACAGCAGCAGCACGAACTCCGCGAGCGGCGTGATACAGTCATTCGACAACTTGAGCAATTGCGCCGTGGGCAGCGGTTTTATCCCGACCAGGTAGAGCGACTCCGTGATCGCTTGACCGATCTGGTAGGCGAACGCCCGCCCCTGCTCTGTGAACTGCTCGAAGTTCCCGACGAGCGTTGGCAAAACGCGGTCGAAGCCCAACTTGGGCGGCGGCGGTTCATCGTGATTGTGCCCCCAGAACGCTTCGAAGCGGCGCTCGACATACTTGAGCGTGCCCGCGCCGAAGAGCGCTTAACCGACGCAGCGATCCTTGATCTCGAACGGTCGCGCCAAGACGCCCCCCCGGCCCGACCCGGCTCGCTTGCCAAACAGGTTCAGGTCAAGGCCCCTTCGTTGCAGCCCTACCTCAACGCCATCCTGGGCGACATCATCTGCTGCGCCGAGGTCAGCGAATTGCGGCGGCACCGGCGGGCGATCACCGCCAATGTGGTGCTTTACAGCGAATGGACGGTGCGGGCGCTGCCGCCCCAGAGCTACACACCCTGGTTTGTGGGTGCCCGGGCCATTCAATCGCAAATTGCGGCCCGTGAACACGAGCGCAACGAACTGGTGGCTGCCCTAAGTGCCTTGGAGCCACAGCTACGGGATTTGCAAGCTCTCGAAAATGGCCTCGATCAGGGGCGGCTACTCTCGAACTTGCTTCAGCGCCTGAACGCCGACCTGGATGACCGGCCCTTCGTGGTTCAGATTCGTGAGTGGGAACAGGATCTGCAAGCGCTTGATCTGCGAGGTGTGCAAGCGCTTGAGGCCGAAGCGAGCCGGTTGGCCGAACTGGTTGAGCGCGAGCGGCATCTGGTCGAGCGGTTGAGTGGCGATCTGCGCCTGGCCGAACGCGAACGGGAACAGCTGAGCCAGAGTTTGCAGCAGGCCCAGCACGCGGCGAGCGAAGCCGAGGCCCAGGCTGAGGAGGCCCGCACGCGCCATGCGCCGCTGCTTGCCAATGCCGAAACCATGTTGCAAGAACGCCTCGCAGGCCTCGAGCCCCAGCAGAGTCTGGTGCAGGTGATTCAACAGGCTGAACAGAGTGCCCGCACCTTCGAGACTCGGGCCAGCAACGAGATGCAGCGGCTCGTGGCGGACGCAACTAGCTACAATACCCGTTACCAGTTCGCCGGGCGGCCCGACCCCGACGATCCGCGATTTGTTGATGAGCACACGCGCCTGGGGGGCACCGAACTACCCCGCTACCGCGAGCAGATCGCCCTATCGCGGCGGGAAGCCGACGAAGAACTGCGCGAGCATGTGATTCACCGCTTACGCGAACAGATTATGGGCGCACGCCAACAACTCAATCGCATCAACGACGCCCTTGGACGGCTCGTTTTTCATGGCGAGCGTTACCGTTTTATTGCCACCCCCGCCGAAGAGTTACGCGAATATTATGATCTGATCAACGAAGCGCAGGTCATCGGCGCGGGATCGCTGTTCGAAAGCAGCTTTTACGAGAACCACAAAGGAATTTTCGACCGCTTCTACGAAGCCTTGACCCAGGCACCGCAGTCCGAGGCCGAACGGGGCGAGCAACGTCGTCTGACCGACTATCGAAGCTACCTCAACTACGATATTGAAGTTACCCACGCTGGCGGCCAAGTTTCACGGCTGAGCCGCATTATGGGCCAGACCTCGGGGGGCGAAACCCAGACCCCTTTCTACCTGACGATTGCCGCCTCGTTTGTCCAGCTCTATCACATTGGCGAACGGGTCACCCGGCCCACGATTCGCCTGGTCGCCTTTGACGAAGCCTTCTCGAAAATGGACCAAGATCGGATTGGCGCGACCCTCGACCTCTTTCAACAATTTGGACTCCAGGTGATTACCGCAACGCCGCTCGAACGTTGTGAATACCTGGTACCCAAAATGTGTACCAGCCTGGTGCTGACTGGGGTTGGTGATACCGTCTTGATCGAGCCGTATCGCAACTATGCGGCCCGGCTTGAAAGTCTGGAATAATACAGAGCGGGTTATGCACCAAGCCGATCTTCCGGCCCTCGCCCGGGCTATCCTGACCACCCTGCTTGAGCGGGCCGAGCAGCCGGGCCGACGCCAGGTCGTGCGGGTGCGGATCACCCGACGTGACCACGAGAGCTACTATTCGGCTCAGGATGCCAACCCGCGCCAGGCCACCAACCGGGCTTTGAGCCAATGCGCGGCGATCGGGCTGATCACCCTGCATTGGCAGCGCTGGGAGGAGCAGAACTGGCTTGAGGCGGTTGATCTGCAACCCGGCGGGCTGACTGCCCTCTACGCCTTGCTGGGGCGCACCCCGCGAGACACCCAAGAGCAGGCCCTACTTCGGTTACTGGCCGCCCAGCAGCCCCAGGCCCCCTGGCAGGCCGCGTTCGTGGCTTGGGCGCAAGAACGCATCAGCGCAGGCAAGACTGCCCCACCGCTGGAGCGGGCCGATCTGGTGGGCAGTGCCGATCTGCTGACGGCGCTTGCGGGACTGGCCGAACTGCGCACACCCACGCTAGAGCGAGCGTTAAGCGTGCGCTTGTTTCGTGATAGCAAACGCCTGGCCGGATTACGCAGCGGCATCATCCGCGTTTTGCGCCAACACGATCCCGAAACGGCGCTCTACGGCGATGATGATGCGGCCCTCTTACGGGCCTATTTGCTCGAACGGGTGCCCGAGTACGTACCCATTGCCGGGCCGTTGACCCTGTGCCCAGCCAGTGGTGGCCCAAGCCTGGATCTGAGCCCCTTTGTGCCCTCGCTTGCCTTGCCTTCGGTGAGCCTGCGCAACGCAGCAATGAGCGCCCTTGAGGCAGAGGCCGTCTTGACAGTCGAAAACCTGACCAGTTTCAGTGAAGCGGCCCTGATCCGCCCCGCAAACCTGCTGCTGCTCTATACGGGTGGCTTTGCCAGCCCCAGCCTGATCGGCCTCTTACGGACGGTGCGCAGCTACGCGCCGACGATCAAACTCTGGCACTGGGGCGACCTCGACGCGGGCGGCCTGCGCATTTTGGCCCACCTGCGCCGCCAGATTGGCCCGGTCGCGGCACTTGCGATGGACGCAGCGACCCTGGTACACTATCAGGCTGCCAGCCAACCCTTGACGGCGGGCGACCGGCGGGCACTGGAAGAATTGCGCAACCATAGCTTGTTGACTGACCAGATCCCATTAATTGATCAACTGCTGGCTAATGGATGCAAACTCGAACAAGAGGCCATAGCGGCGGAAGACGTGTTGGGGCGCTTAGCGGTTTGAAGATAGCTATACTTAATGTGCGCACACCCGTCACGCGCCGTCTGATGGGAGCCTTCTTAGGCGAAGGGGTCTTCTCGCAAGAAGGAGCGGTGCAGGTGCAGCAGCGGCGCTTGATGCAACCGGCATTCCATCATCGGCGGATTGCCAGCTACACCCAGGACATGATTGATGCAAGTTACGCCCACCTGGCGACGTGGCGGGTCGGCACAACCATTGATCTGGTACCCGAAATGATGAGCCTGACCTTTGCGATTGTGGCGCGGGCACTGTTCAGCACCGATACCAGCACCGAAGCCCGCAAAGTCTTTCATGCCTTGCGTGACGTACAAGAAGCGATTGACACGCTCTACGAACTCTATGCCGCCTTGCCAGCAGGGACGCCATTGGTGACCGGGCCACGCATGCAGCGGGCCGTCACCGACATCCAGCGACTGACGGCGTCCATCATTGCGCAGCGCCGCGCCGAAGGCGATGATCGTGGCGATCTCTTGGCGATGCTTCTGGCGGCGCGTGACGAGGACGGTACTGTCATGAGTGACGCCCAACTGGCGGGTCAATCGCTCAGCATTCTATTTGCGGGTCACGAAACCACCGCCAACACCCTTTGTTGGGCCTGGCACTTATTAAGCCAGCACCCCGACGTGCGTGAGCGTTTAGAGGCCGAAGTGCAAGCGGTGGCGGGGGATCGTCCGCTGACCCCCGAAGATCTCCCGCATTTAGTCTATACCGGCCAGATCGTGAGTGAAACCCTCCGTTTGAAGCCACCGGCCTGGTGGGCCGAACGCACCCCCCTTGAAGACAGCGAACTCGGGGGCTATCGTGTAACTGCGGGCACCCCAGTCGTAATCAGCGTCTACGTGAGCCACCGCGATCCGCGTTGGTTCGAGGCCCCGAATCGTTTCATGCCAGAGCGGTTTGCGCCTGGGCAGATCGAGCAATTGCCCAAATACGCCTACCTGCCCTTTGGAGCCGGTTCGCACGTCTGCATTGGCAACAATTTTGCCCTGCTTGAAGCCCGGATTATCCTAGCCGTGATGGCCCAGCGCGTCCGGCTGGAAGCGCAGCCCGGTCATGTGCCCGAAGCGCGCCCAATTGTCACCATGGGCATCGCGAATGGGTTACCGATGCGGATCAGCGAACTACGGCCAGGGGCAACATAAATAAATTCGTATCCTTTTGGGGTTTGCTGCGGTACAGTCTATAACCAGCAGATTGTCGCTTGATGGAAGCCACTACCATGCATCGTCACCCCCTAAGCCTAATCATCCTCCTGCTGCTGGCAGCCTGCACGCCAGCGGCAGGTCCGTTGCCCACAGCGACGCCACCGCCCCTGGTAGAGGGAGTGATTTTGGGTGGGCGTGAGCCAACTGGTTTAGCGGCAGTCAGTGAACGCCAGGCCCGCATTGCGGCGGCCCTGAGTACGCCGCCTTACATCTTGCAGCGCGACGATCTGGAGCCGACATTCGCAAGTGCCCAGATAGCCGCCTTAGCCGACGAACGGGTTCAAACCGCAGTGCGCACCAACGACGGTAGGCGCTTAAGGGCCGAAGTGCTCACGGTTGGAGTGGCGCGGGCGGGCGATCTACCCGCCGAACTGGTGCGTAGTTGCGCCCCTGGCACGTGTGCCCGCGTCGTGATCTACGTTCACCCAACCAGTACCACGATCACGGTAGTCGTTGCGGCTGATGGCACCGTGCTGAGCGTCCAGACTCTGGCTGGGGCGCAGCCCGAGATCCCCGACGACCTTGCAGAACTCGCGATCCAGATTGCGATCAACGACCCGCAACTTGTTACCGCCTTCGACGGCCTGACTCCTGAGGCTGCGATGGCGGCCATGGCGGCAACCAAAACCGCGCTCGAAGGCACAGCCTGCGAACGCAGTCGGCACCTCTGTGTGGCCCCGGTCTTTGTCTGGGGTGATCAAGCGCTCTGGACGATTGTTGACCTGACCGATTTTACGCTCGTGGCAGCAACGACCTGGACCGAACTTGGCACGAGTGGGCGGCGGGTCTGGAGCGAGGCGACCTTGCAAGATGCGGCGGTAGCCCCACTGTGCGAAACCCCGCAGACGATAGAGCGCGAGGGTTGGCAGGCAACCTACCTACTCACCAGTTCGGATGGTCTCGAACTGCGCGACGTATCGTACCAGGGTCGGTTGCTCATCCAATCAGCCAAAGTCGTGGACTGGCATGTCGGCTATGCTGGCAGCAACGACCAGCGGGTTGGCTTCAGTGACGCCGTAGGTTGTCCTGTTTTTAGTGCAGCGGCAGTCATTCCATATGGGCCGCCAGTCGTGCGTGACAAACCTGAGGGTGGGTTCAGCCTGATGATCACCTTCCGCAGCCCGAACTGGCCGCAGCCCTGCAACTACCAATACACCTTTACGGCCCATTTTGGCATCAATGGCGACCTAACAATCCTCGCGGGCAACGAAGGGCGGGGCTGCGGCCTCGGGGCGATCTACCATCCAATTATGCGGATTACACCACCCGAGGGCACCCTCGAACAGGTCAGCGGTACTCAAACCAGTGCCCTGACCCACGAAGGCCTGGACGAATGGGGTGCCGGAGCGCCAAACGAGTTGCGGGTCACCACCACCGACGGGTCGCGCAGCTTCAGCCTGGCCTGGGGTGACGCCGAACAAACCTACAGCTACTGGACTCGTTTCCGGCCCGAAGAGGGTGCAGGCGACCTACCGAGCATCGGCACCTGCTGTGCGCTCGACGAACAGCAGGGCCCCGAGCAATTCATTGGGCCGGGCGCACCCGAACCCCTCGATCGCCAAGCCATCCTCTGGTTCGTGCCCCGGCTGAGCAACGCCGAGCGCGAACGCTGTTGGGCCGACACCACCCTGGTAAATGGGGTACTCCAGCCAGAGGTCTGGCCCTGCACAACAGGGATCCATATTCGCGCCGGGCCATAGCATGCGGTTCGGCGGTAGGCCAACGGGAAAGCCGCGGCCGAGTAAAGGGGAGTGGGGACAAGGGGAGAAGGGGACGGCCGCGGCAGGGCAGGGGACTTCAGAGGGAGTACGATGATGCGCTCACGAACAAGGGTGCGTGCTATGGCACGCGCTGCATATCCGCCTGCACCACAGCGGGTTACGACCGGGCATTGGGTCACCGCCCTCGTTTTGACGCTCGCCATCGGCGGGATCATTCTATCAGCCCTGGGTCATGGTGCGACCCAAACAATAGCACCTTTGCGTCAACAAGCAGCAAACGTTGCGCCGATAGCGACTGATCGCTGCCGTGCTTTACCAGGATTTATGGCTACCTTGGATCTTCGGGGTAGCGCACAATTCGCGTTAGCGACCGACCAGACCGAGCAGGGCTTGGTTGTGTTGGCGGCAAACCAGCGCTACCAGCATCCGAGTTGGCGTGAAGCTGGATTTCTGGGGCCGTTAGCCTATGATCAGCACGGCCATATCTATGTTGCTCCGGTGCCCCGCGTTTCGCTGGCCGATAATCCTCTGGCTGGGGCGACAACGATCTGGCGGGTCGAGAGCCAGAGTGGTGAGATGCGGCCATGGACGCAACTTCCAGGTGCTGCCAATGAGCGCAATCCCTATGGCGTGCTTGGTCTAAGCTATACTTGCGAATTGGATCTCATCTTCGCTGGTACAGTCATCGGCTCAACGCCTCAACAGGAACATGGTGGCGTGGTCGCACTTCGCCCCGATGGCACAATGCAAGCCCTGGTACTCGCCGATACCGATGTGATGGGGGTACTGGTGGTGCAAACGGGCACAGGCTACGAATTGTATGCAGGCCTGGCCCGCAGTCCCCATATCATCGCAGTGCCAATTGGTTCAGATGGGGCAGCGACTGGCCCGGCGCGTTCCCTGCTTGATCTGACCACGGCGGGAGCACATCCGAATGAACGTGCCCGCAAGCTGCGTCTGGTCGGGAACGAACTGCGGGTTGATCTAGTGCCCTTTAACTTCAGCCTTCAGACCGGGGCCGACGGCCAAACCCCGTCCCGCCAGGCCACCTGGGTCTATGACGTAACCAGTCAGCTATGGCGTGTCGAACGCATGGCGGGAATGCTTGTTCCTTAAACTGTATTTCCGAGGGCTGATCAAACCGATCACCGTGGATTGCGAGACCCCGTCTTACCCAATGCTTTTGCTACGGCACCACCCACTACCATGCCCTCCTCGCGCGCCGTTGTTCCAAATTCAGAACGGAGGTCTGGATTCGCACCTGCTTGCAGCAGCAGGGTGATTGCCTCCGGCATTCGCTTCCTAACCGCGACATGTAATGGGGTAAGCCCCATATCACCGACGGCATTCACATCAGCACCCGCCTCAATCAAGATCGCAACTGCACGGTGATCCTCGCGCCAGAGCATGACATGGAGAGGGGTGTCCCCATCAGAGCTGCGACTGTCAATGAAAACCTCCCTGCGGCCCATGTCCGCCGGAAAGAGTGCATCAGAGGTGGCTTGGAGGATTGCTTGAAGTGTGCGCATCTCAACTGCTTTCTTATCTATGCTACTAATCGCAAACCATGCTGCCCAACTATGCTATACTACCTAAATCCCTGAGCGCAAAACCAAACCCGGCTGGAAGAGGCTGCACAATTGCGGTATCCTCTCCGGCTACCGAGCCGTCAACTGTCGTAGTTTAACCTACAACTACAGCGCCATGTTTCCCCACCGCACTAACGCGGTGGTGTCGGTAGCGGGGCTGCCGACCATAGGGTCTTGTCGTCGTCAATGAGGATCTGACGAGGAGTTGCCAATCATGAGTGAGGGTACGCGTACGCCGTCCGAGCGGGTTGCAAACTGGTTGTCTGGGTTCGAGGCTGCCTTGACGCGGGGTGACATTGCCGCCGCTACCGCCATGTTCGTCGCTGATTGTTATTGGCGCGATCTGGTCTCGTTTACCTGGAACATCAAGACAATGGAGGGCCAAGATGCCATTGGGGCCATGCTTGATAGCACCCTCAGTCGGGTTCAACCAAGCAATTGGGCCATTCAAGGCGAAGCAAGTGAGGCCGATGGGGTCACTGATGGCTGGTTCACGTTCGAGACCGCCATCGCCCGTGGCAAGGGCCATATTCGGATGAAGGGCGACCAGTGCTGGACGCTCCTGACGACGATGCAAGAACTGAAGGGCCACGAGGAGCCCCACGGCCCGACCCGGCCCAAAGGCGTCGATCACGGGGTAGTGCCCGGGCGCAAGACCTGGATCGAACAGCGTCAGCAAGAAGCCGCCGAGCTTGGCTATACCACCCAGCCCTATGTGCTGATTATCGGTGGCGGTCAGGGCGGGATCGCGCTTGCGGCCCGCTTGCGCCGCCTGAATGTACCGACGATCATTGTTGAGCGCAACGCCCGCCCCGGTGACTCGTGGCGCAAGCGTTACCGCTCGCTCTGTCTGCATGACCCGGTCTGGTACGATCACCTGCCCTATCTGCCCTTCCCTGACCATTGGCCGGTCTTTGCGCCCAAAGACAAAATCGGCGATTGGCTCGAAATGTATACCAAGGTCATGGAGTTGAACTATTGGACTTCAACTCTGGCCAAGCGTGCCCACTACGATGATGCCAAGCAGGAATGGGAAGTTGAGGTCGAGCGTGAGGGGAAGACCGTCATCCTGCACCCCAAGCAACTCGTGCTGGCAACGGGTATGTCAGGGGTGGCGAATGTGCCAACCTTCCCCGGAGCCGAGACCTTCAAAGGGCAGCAGCACCACTCCAGCAAGCATCCCGGTGGCGAGGAGTTCCGGGGCAAGCGCGTGGTTGTGATCGGCTCGAACAATTCGGCCCACGATATTTGTGCTGACCTGTACGAGCACGGGGCCGATGTCACTATGGTGCAGCGCACCTCGACCCACATTGCCCGCTCCGATAGCCTGATGGATCTGGCCCTTGGTGGCTTGTACTCGGAACAGGCGGTGGCGAACGGCATTACGACCGATACCGCTGACCTAGTCTTTGCCTCGATCCCCTACAAGATTATGCACGAGTTCCAGATCCCAGTGTATCAGGAGATGGCCCGCCGTGATGCCGAGTTCTACGAAAAACTCACTGCGGCTGGCTTTATGCTTGACTGGGGTGATGATGGCTCGGGGCTGTTTATGAAGTACCTGCGCCGTGGTTCGGGTTACTATATTGACGTCGGTGCGTCGCAATTAATCATTGACGGCAAGATTAAGCTTAAGAGCGGTCACGGCGTTAGTCACCTGACCGAAAATAGCGTCGTGCTGACCGATGGTACCGAACTGCCCGCCGATGTGGTTGTCTACGCTACCGGTTATGGCTCGATGAATGGCTGGGCTGCCCAACTCATTTCGCAGGAAGTCGCCGATAAGGTCGGCAAGTGTTGGGGCCTTGGCTCCAATACGACCAAGGATCCCGGCCCCTGGGAAGGTGAGCAGCGCAATATGTGGAAGCCCACCCAGCAGGAAGCCCTCTGGTTCCACGGTGGCAACCTGCACCAGTCCCGCCACTACTCGCAGTTCCTCTCGCTTCAACTCAAGGCCCGCTACGAAGGGATCGAGACTCCCGTCTACGGGCTGGCCGAGGTGTATCATACGGCGTAAGCATAAAGGTTTTGCGAGTACCGGGTACTCGCAAAACCTTTTAATCAACATCAATGCAACGCGATCAACTCCAAACCAAAATCCTCGAACTCTATCGCGCCGAACACGCGTCCCTTGGCGAGGCGGGCGGCTTGTGGCAGTTAGAGCAGGCCCGCCAGTGGGATCTCGCCCCGGTGTTGCAGGCGGGCGGGGTGGTGGTCTTTCCCCACGCCGGAGTTGCCGACTGTGGCCATCAGATCGCCGCCGCCGTGCATGCCGCCCTCGATAGTGGGGCCGATACCGTCCTGGTGGTCAGTGTGCTCCATGCCTTCACCGACGCGATGGAACAGGCCCGCCGACGGGTTGCTGCCGGTGGCTCACCCAGCGCCGAGCCAAGTTGGGGCATTCAGGGGCCAGGCCTGGATCGTGGGCATGCCTGGGCCCACGACCACGCCTTGATGAGTTGGCGCTTCTTCTGGGATCTCGAAACCCGTCGCCGTAACCTTGGGGTGCGGGCACCGCGGGTGATCGAGCGCTATCCCTACCTGGCTGGCGGCCGCCCCGAAGAACTGCCCGGCATCGAAGAGGTGATCGCGCTCGCCCGCAACGCTGTGATCGTCTCTACCGCTGATCCGTTTCACCACGGGATTGGCTATGGCGATGCGCCCGAGGACTCGTTGCCACCCGATGAACGCGGCCTGGCTCTGGCCCGGCAGCGCATCAGTGAGGGCATAGACCTGCTTGGGCGCGGTGATCATTGGGGTTACAATCAGCATTGTGTGAGCGCCAAGAGTGATCACCGCGATGCGGGTCAAGTTATCAGCCTGCTACGCGGCCCGTTGCACGGCACCATCCACGACCTGGCGGTGACCGATGCCGCTGCGCTCTACGAAGCCCCGCCGCCAACCTGGGTGGCCGGAGCCTTGATCAGCTATGAGCGCGTGGTACAATAACGCCCATGTCAGATCAGCTTGTGATTCGTAACCTGACCGAATTCGACGAGGCCGAACTGGTTGGCCTGAGCGAAGTTCTGATTGACTGCGTCCGGGGCGGGGCGTCGGTCAGTTTTATGCTACCCATGGGTCTGGCTAAGGCCAAAACCTACTGGCGCGAGGTCGCCATCAGCCTGGCGCGCGGCGAGCGCATCGTGCTGGTTGCCGAAGTGGCAGGTGTCATCGTAGGCACGGTGCAGATTATCCTGGCCCAACCCGAGAACCAGCCCCACCGGGCTGATCTGGCCAAGATGCTGGTGCATCGGCGCGCCCGCCAGCGTGGTGTCGGCCAAGCCCTCCTTGTCGCCGCCGAAGAAGCCGCCCTCCAGGCTGGCAAAACCTTGCTAGTGCTTGATACCGCCAATGCCGAAGCCGAACGGCTCTATCAACGCCAGGGCTGGCAACATTGCGGCATAATTCCCGGCTATGCCTTGCTACCCGATGGGCCGCCCTGTGCGACGGTGATCTACTACAAGAGTTTAGATTAAACGTTTCGCAAGTTAACCCGCCGCCTCTGGAAGAGATTATGCTTCCAGAAGCGGCGGGTTGCTGCCATGCTCCATCTCAGATCAGATCAGTTCTTGGTCAACACATCGTAACTTAGTTCCAGCGTCGCAATGTGATACTCGGCATGCGCACCTACCGCAAGCACACCCTGGTAAAAGACTGGACGCGCACCACGGAAACGATAGATCCGACAGGGATGGCCAAAGCCATCCATTTCAACAATCGACCCATCCTGGCTTGCGGGTTCACCTTCGCTGGCACTGCGCTGCCAAGCATACACCGCCTGATCAAACGCCACGCCCTCAGCCAAAATCAGATGCACCGGATGCTCAGTCTCGAGAATCTCGATGAGGTCTACCGGCTCATCATCACTGATATAGAACTCAACCGGCCGGTGGGCTTCAGCCAAGCCAGCGCAAGCTCCAAAGGCAGCTCGCGGCACGCCTTCAAGCTCAAGTAGATACCGAAACCCTTTGTAACGCTCAAACAGTTCGTGAGTAGCCATCGGACACCTCCCTGTGTGGATAACAATACCCAACGGCATAGCCCGGAACGCCGCAGACATTCAGATACAACGATCAGCGTACATGCAGTATAAATCCACACACCCAGTCGTAGAGAAAAGAAAACGCAGGTATATGTTACGAGAATTGCACAATCCCCCACGCTCAGCTGCGGCTCTACGGATGTCTCGCTAGCATCCGCTCCAAATAGGCTGACACATGCCTTTACACCATGCGCCAAACAGGCCGACACATGCCTTTACACCATGATCGCATTCATGCCGTACCTATGGCATGAAACGTGATGGTATGTTACAATACCGTCAATACTCATCTGCATGAAGAGGAGTGTCAAGCGTATGGCGATCATTGAGCCACAGGCACCAGGAGCCGAAGGGGTCGAGGCCAACCCAGGCTCGTCACTCCAGTTGCGTCGAGCGGATCTCGTTGCGACGCTCAGCGGTCTCGCTGAAAGCGCCGATCTGGCAACCCTGCGCGGGCAACTCGCCCACCTGCGCACGGCCCTCACCTCAGGGGGCAGCCTCTGGGCGGCACCGCACGACGATGCGGTCCTCTTCCCCGCAGCATTTTTATGCACCGAGCTTGATCAAATTGAGGCCGCTCTGACCCTTGAACGCGCCCGCTATTACCTTGGACGGTTAACCCGGGCCGCCCAGGGTGAGCGTACCGCCGCAATCAACGAGATTGACCTCAATCGCTGGAAGGCGTACGACGATATTTTGACCGATAGCCTGTGGTTGATTGAGCGCCGGGATAGTAGTGGCACCCATAGCGCCGACTATTGGGGCAATTTTGTCCCCCAGATCCCAAATCAGTTGATGCGCCGTTATACCCGCCGTGGCGATTGGGTGCTTGATCCGTTTGTTGGCTCGGGCACAACCCTGATCGAAGGCCAACGCTTAGGCCGAAATACCCTCGGCGTCGAACTGCAACCCCAAGTGGCCGAACGCGCTCGTGCCCTGGTAGACGCCGAACCCAACCGTCACGGGGTCGTCAGCCATGTTGCGATTGGTGATAGTGCCAACACCGATTTTCGGACGCTCTTGGAGCAGCACGGAGCCAGTTCAGCCCAGCTGGCCCTGCTCCATCCCCCTTACCACGACATCATTCGCTTTAGCGACGATCCCCGCGATCTCTCCAACGCGGCGTCGGTCGAAGCCTTCCTAAGCGGGTTGCAGGCCGTGGTCATCGCCGTCGCGCAGGCCCTTGATCGCGGGCGCTACCTGGCTCTGGTGATCGGCGACAAGTACGCCCGCAGCGAGTGGGTGCCACTTGGCTTTATGGCGATGCAGGCCGTGCAAGCCCAGGGTTTTAGCCTTAAGAGCATTGTGGTCAAAGATATTAACGGTACCGCCGGCAAACGAAGCCAGAAAGAACTCTGGCGCTACCGAGCCCTAGTTGGTGGGTTTTATGTCTTTCGCCACGAGTATGTGTTTGTGTTTCGCAAGCGGTAGCGCTACCACGCAGTGGTAGCGCTACCGCTTGCGGTCTGTGGGGACACCATGTGTCCCCACGCCCCGGGGCGCCCCCACACCCGTCCCACGCCCGGGGCCGCCACGGGCTTCCCACCCCCCAGTGCCGCCACGGGCTTCCCCCGCCCCCGTGCGCCACCACCGGGTTCCCCCGCCCCGCGGGGCCCCACCGCCCCT
>JBLWKA010000132.1:0-15497 GCA_048381555.1 Oscillochloridaceae bacterium umkhey_bin13 | reverse complement strand
TTGGGGGGGGGCTGCCCCGCCCCCACAGGGTGTTTGGGTGGGTTGTGGGGGGAGTCCCCCCCAAACGGCACGCAAACCAAGGGTTGTCCAGCGACTTTGCTCAAGCCCTGTATTAAACAGCTTGTTATTTGACGCTGATGAATGGCCCCGCTATACTCAGCGCGAGAATACCCTTGTATGGGGGTTCGTTTGGCATGTTCGTCTATCGTTAGGAAGCTAGTCCACCTATGCAAGAGCCTGACCGCGATCCGCAGCGTCCTTTTCCTCCTGCCCGTATCTTCTTTACTGGCTTTGCGATGGGCATCGCCGACCTGATCCCCGGCGTTTCGGGCGGGACGATGGCCTTTATTCTTGGAATTTATGAGCAACTGCTGAATGCAATTAAGTCGTTTAATCTCAAGCTCGTCCAACTCATCTTTAAGGGTAAGTTCCGGGAAGCGATCACCCAGATTCCATGGGTCTTTCTGATCCCGCTGGGCCTTGGCCTGGCGGTAGCCATTCTCTCGATGGCGCGGGTAATGCGCTTTCTGCTCGAAAACCACCCGGTCTACCTCTTCTCCTTCTTCTTTGGTCTGATCCTGGCTTCAATCCTGGCCGTAGGAGTTACAGTGCGCTGGAACCCATCCACCGTGATTGCGATGGTCGTCGGCACCGTGGCAGCATTTATCATTGTGGGTCTGGTGCCACTGAGTATGCCCAATGATCCGTTGACGCTCTTTTTAAGCGGTACGGTCGCGATTATGGCCATGATCCTGCCCGGGATCTCGGGCTCGTTCATTCTGTTGATCCTGGGTCAGTATGCCTATGTGCTTAATGCGGTTTCGGATTTTAATTTGATCGCGATTCTGCCCGTCATGCTGGGCGCGATTGTGGGGTTGCTCGGCTTTGCTCGTGTCCTGAGCTGGCTGCTGGCTCATTATCACGACATCACCGTCGCAGTGCTGGTTGGTTTTATGGCGGGCTCGTTGCGCAAGATCTGGCCCTGGAAGGAAGTGCTCGAAACCATGGTGGATCGCCACGGCGAGGTCGTGCCGATGCGTGAGCGCAATATTTTGCCCGATTTTGCTGGCCCCGAGGTCTGGATCGCCCTGGCACTGGCGGTGGTAGGTTTCTTGCTGCTGAGTTTTATTGATCATCTGCAGACTGGAGCCAATCCGATCTTTACGCCGCTACTTGGGCGGCGTGAGCCGAAGCCTGTAGTTTCGGGTTAGGAAGGGATGCGATGGTGTCGCATCCCTTCCTAAAAAATGGATGTGGGAGAACCATGTGCTCCCACGCCCTCTTGGCGGGCAAGGGGGCGGGCGTACCCCGGGGATGAATCGGCGCACCCCCGGGATGATCGGCATAACCCGGGATAGATCGGCATATCCCGGGATGATTGGCGCACCCACGTAAGCCCGAAGCATTCGCATGGGTTGATCGGGTTTGTAACCGATGATTCGGTGGCGAATGCTTCGGCCTACCTGGCGCTCCCATCGATCCGCTGGCGTGATGCGCGGCGGGGCGGGCCGTTATCGCATCCGCCATCCAAAATGGGTGGGGCGCAGCCTCTGGATGACCGGGGGCTCAGCGGATGCTTATCGTATCGTATGCGTGGATGAGCGAGTTCGTCAGTATGCAGGTGCCTTTCGGGAGTGCTTTTCGCGTCTCCAATACCGGCATTTCGTGATCATGCTGGTAGCGCTGTTGTTATGCCACGGCCCGCGCACGCTAACCAATCTGTTCCGCACGGTGGCAGGTCGATTTTGGTGGGATCTATACGGCAATACGGCAGGGTGTGACGTAACGTCGATACCGCTGGCGAATTCCTCAAGGCTCCGGGCCGTTGGTTGTGGCAGAATGGTGCTATCGTAGCCGACGCATCGTCTGACGAACACGGGAGGTCATTATGTCGCTCCAGCCGCAGGAGATCCCGCCCGTCCCAGAAGCAACCGCAGCGACCGCTCGTGCCGCGTTTCCCCGTGGCAATCGGTATATGGCGATGCGTGACGAACTTGGGAGTATCTACACCGATACAGGACTTTGCCGCGCTCTTTCCGAGCCGTGGGCAACCGGCGGCGGCGCCCTGGCGACTGGCGCTCATCCTGGTCTTCCAGTTTTTTGCCCAGTTCGCGGCAGCGTTTCCGGTGCCCGCTGAGAGAGGGTTTGCCAGCAGTATCTTGCCAAGTCATCTGCGGTGGGGCGCGGGGCACAGCCCAAAGACGTTGCCTATGCCCTGGATCTCAAAAAATGTGGTATTGACAATCATCTGATCGAGATGTATAGTGTCAAAGGTTTTTTCGCGTTTCGCTCCTTGGTAGGTGCGGCGCGCATACAAACACAAGTTGCTGCTCCGGCCCGTCGAAAGACGCTGAGGGGTAGACGGCGTAGCTCGGCTTAAGGGCTATGCTAAGGCAACTGTGGCACTGCCACTACGTTGTGTGCGGGCTTAAGCTCAACCAGAGGGGGAGCATATGTATTCGTACATTGCCCCTCCGATGCTGCCGGAGGGGCATTTCTTTGGAGTTCAAATGGAAGGTAGTAGTCACCGTTGGCAGCGGCGTTGTGCCGCGACAACTGCCCGCGCCAGACTCTGCTCACTCCGTGCATACAGCGCATTGTAGCAGCGCCCGCTGTTCTTGCGCCGTGATGCCCTGGTGAGTGCGCCTCGCCAGGGTTGTTTGTTTCAAGCGTAGACCAGACGTGTCGATCTTCTCGATCGGAAGCACGTTGCTCCTCGGTACTACGCCGCTGCCTCCCACACAGTCACACCATCAGTCCACGCCAAGGCATCGCTGTCGGTCGGTCGCCGATAGCTCATGTCTGGTGCGTCCGTTCTCGCTTTGGAGACCGTCATCGGTTATCCAGGTCATTCGCCGTGCCCGTCAATCGCACGGAACCGCCTTCACGCCTCGCTGCCGCCCTGTGGCGGTATGCTCGACCGGTTCTGGCTGTTGCCGTGCTGCGGCCGTGCGCTCGCTATCCTGGAGTTGTTGGTACTGCTCCTGGCGCAGCGCCGTCTATCCAAACGCTAATGTCTATCGGTAGTCGCACGTTTATTCAGCAATGATGAGGAGAGAGGAGACTCCTATGCAGCGAACCTATCCAGACGCCGGGGTGCTGCGTCCGAAATTCAGGCTGACGCGCTGGGATCTTGTCGTGGTGCCGCTGGTGCTTGTGTCCATTCTGCTGCTGACGGTCGCGTACCGTGATGCCAGTGTGGCCTTCGATCCCGCCACCCCGGATCTCACGGTGGATCTTGATCCGCGCAACCTGCCCTACTATGGTCTGCGCACCCTGTTTCGCATGTTCGTCGCCGTGTTACTGAGCCTGCTGTTCACCTTCACCTACGCGACGCTTGCGGCCAAGTCGCGTCGTGCTGAGGTTGTGCTTCTTCCGATGCTGGATTTCCTTCAGTCGCTGCCGATTCTCGGCTTTCTGACCGTGACGACCGCGATCTTTCTGGGCATGTTTCGCGGCAGCCTGCTCGGACTAGAGGCCGCCAGCATCTTTGCAATCTTTACTTCGCAGGTCTGGAACATGGCGTTCAGTTTCTACCACTCGCTGATCACCACGCCACGCGAGTTGACCGAGGCAGCATCGGTGCTGCGGCTTTCGCCCTGGAAGAAGTTCTGGAAGCTCGAGGTGCCCTTCGCAATGCCGGGGTTGGTCTGGAACACGATGATGTCGGTGTCGGGCGGCTGGTTCTTCGTCGTCGCTTCTGAGGTCATTTCGGTGGTCGGGCGCGACAACGACCAGTATCTGCCGGGTCTCGGCTCCTACATTGCCCTGGCGATCGAACAGGAGAACTTCACCGCGATGGTACTTGCCGGCATGACGCTGCTGATCCTGATCTTCCTCTACGATCAGCTGGTCTTCCGCCCGATTGTAGCCTGGGCCGAGAAGTTCAAGTTCGAGCAATCCGAAGCCCAGGAGTTGGCGCAGTCGTGGATGTTGCGGCTGTGGCAGCGCTCGGGGTTCGTCGCCACCTTCAGTGCCGCCATTGCTGCGCTTGGGCGTGCGCTGCCTGCCCGCCCGGCACGTGAGCGCCCTGGCCAGCGCGTGGAGCCACAGCCCGCATTGCGTCCGCGCGACCGGTTTCTGGATCGCATCTGGTACGCGCTGGTACTGGCGGCGACGCTCTGGGCGGTCTGGTTTCTGGCAACCTACATGTTCGGTTCGGGCCTGGGCTTCGGCAGTAGCGGCCTCCTGGCCCCCAACCCGAACGTCAATAGTGGGCTACGCCCGGAACTGGCGCAGCGGTTTGCCGCCGCCGGGGTGGCAACCAACCCTGACCAGACGGTCTGGCTCTCGGATCTGTGTGTAGCGACAAGCGGAGGAATGCGGATCGGTACGGATCTGGCGGCACTGCTGCGCGAGAGTTGGGCAGCCGTACCGGATGATATCGCGGCTGCCTGTGCCATTCCGATGGTACCGGCCGGCAAGGTTGCCTGGGCGAATGTGCTGGAGTGTATCTGGCTTGGTTTGATCACGACCTTTCGAGTCGTGATCTGGATTACAGTCTCGACCCTCATCTGGACGCCGATCGGGGTCTGGATCGGGCTGCGCCCACGTGTCGCCCAGTTCGTCCAGCCGTTTGCCCAGTTCGCGGCAGCGTTTCCGGCTAACCTGCTCTTTCCGGTGGCAGTGGTACTGATCAGCAATTATGCACTGCCGCAGAACCTGTTTCAGGCCCCGTTGATGGTGCTCGGTGCGCAGTGGTACATCCTGTTCAACGTGATCGCGGGGACAATTGCCATCCCGAATGACCTGAAAGAAGCTGCGCTGGTGACCGGGCTACGCGGCTGGGCCTGGTGGCGCACCTTGATCATCCCGGCGATTTTCCCCGCTTTCGTCACCGGCGGCATCACGGCCTCGGGCGGCTCGTGGAACGCCTCGATCGTCTCGGAGATCGTCGCGTGGGGTGCAACCACGCTGACCCTGACCGGCCTGGGAGCGTATATTGCGACCTGGAGTACTGGCGAGTTCAACCCGCATGTCGGACTCGGCATGCTGGTGATGGGGCTGTTTGTCCTGGGGTTTAACCGCCTGTTCTGGCGCAGGCTGTATCACCTGGCCGAGACGCGCTTCCGCCTGGACTGATGTCGGTAATGGATACTCATATGACAGAAGAAAGGACACGTCCAATGATGACATTCACCACCCCCAGGACAACGAATGGCGCGGATAACATCATCCTGAGTGTTCGCGACCTGCACAAGAGCTTCAAGACGCCCGAGGGCAACGATCTGCTCGTCCTCGATAACATTACGTTGGAACTCCACGAAGGTGAGATCGTCGCCCTGCTGGGGCGCTCCGGTTCAGGCAAGTCAACCTTACTCCGCAGCCTGATCGGCCTGATCAGCCCTTCCAGTGGCACCGTGCGCTACCGCAACCGCCCGGTCATCGGCCCGATGCCGGGCATGGCAATGGTCTTCCAGTCGTTTGCGCTCTTTCCCTGGCTGACGGTGCTGGAAAATGTTGAGCTTGGCCTGGAGGCCCAGGGCGTCCCTGAAGGTGAACGGCGGCGGCGGGCGCTGGATGTGATCGACCTGATCGGCCTCGACGGTTTCGAGAGCGCCTACCCCAAGGAACTCTCAGGCGGGATGCGTCAGCGGGTTGGCTTCGCCAGAGCGCTGGTGACCAACCCCGACGTACTGCTCATGGACGAGCCATTTTCGGCGCTTGATGTCTTGACGGCTGAGAACCTGCGTGCCGAGTTGCTGAATCTGTGGGGGCAGCGCCGCATCCCGACGCGATCGATTCTGGTGGTCACCCACAACATCGAGGAGGCGGTGTTGATGGCCGACCGCGTGCTGATCCTCAGTTCAAACCCGGGCCGACTTGTCAGCAGCGAACGGATTGACCTGCCGCGCCCACGCGACCGCGAGGATCCGGCGTTCCGTGCGGTGATCGAGACAATCTACCATACCATGACCACGCCGGTTCGCCTGCCCGGTGCCGCTGAAGATGTTGCGTTCGACCATACCAGCCTGGGGATGCGGCTGCCACAGGCAGAGATTGCCCAGTTGATCGGGTTGATCGAGCGGGTGGACACAGGGCCGGATCGAGGGCGCGACGACTTGCCGACCCTTGCGGATGAGATGCAGCTTGATGTGGATGATCTGTTTCCGCTCACCGATGCAGCTGAGCTGCTGGGGTTCGCGCAGACCCGTGCCGGTGACATCACGCTGCTGCCAGAAGGTGTGAAGCTGGCCCGCAGCAACATCCAGGAGCGCAAGCAGATCTTTGCCGAGCACCTGGCGAGCCAGGTAGCACTCGTCGCTCACATCCGGCGCGTGCTGGCGAATCGGCCCGATCACCGGGCACCGCGCGAGCGGTTCCTCAGCGAGTTGGAGGACTACATGAGCGAGGAGGACGCAGCGTACACGCTTGATATCGCGATCGACTGGGGCCGCTACGCCGAGCTCTTCGAATACGACGCGCGTGAGAGTCGGCTGCGTCTGCCGGAGAACGGTGCATGAGGAACTGCACAGGAACCCTGCGAAAACCTTGATCATGCAGCAGCTATCGTTGCACCGTTGGGATGCGACATCTATGCGGGGTGCACAACACTTCAGGAAAAACACCGCTGTATCGGCTATTGGCTATCAGTCTAGCGACTCTTTTCACATCAGCCGTCCATGTAAGTCGTACACACCGCCCGATGAGAAAAGCTGCACTCAATCAACCACAATGGTATAATTTTAGTATGCGCCTACTTCGCCACACCCTCGTTATGTTGCTCACCGCAGTTCTCCTGATGGCCTGCGGTGGGCAACCAGCCACCGAACCCTTGCCCGACACGGGCGGGGCAATTATCGCCGCCGAGAGTCGCCTGCTTGCGCAGGGCAGCGGTCAGATCGCCGATGGTGAAATCGCACCTGATTTTAGCTACACCTTGCCTGATGGTACAACTGTTCGCCTGAGTGACCACCAGGGTCAACCAGTGCTGCTCAACTTCTGGGCCACCTGGTGTTTGCCCTGTATTGAGGAGATGCCCGCGATCGAACGGGTTTACAGCGAGGCGGCAGGAGCGCTGGTGGTCTTGGCGGTGAATCGTAATGAGTTACCGGCTGCGATTGCTCGCTTTGCCCCCAGTGTTAACGTGAGCTTCCCACTTATTGCCGACCTGAGCGGATCTATTGGTGACCATTACCGTGTCACCAGTTTACCGACGACCTTCTTCATTGCCAGCGACGGCACGATTGCCGGACGCCATATTGGGGCGCTCTCGGAACAACAGTTGGCCGAGCGTCTGAGTAGTTTGCCATGAGTGAACAGCCTTTCACGACTTCTGATCCGCGTTTAGCGGCAGTTCCCCTCCCGGATGAGCCACGCATCGAGCGACCCTGGCTCTGGTTGGCCGTGGGCCTCTTCGGGGTCTTGTTGACCGCCCTGCTCTTCTGGCCTGGTGCCCCGCTTGAATGGAAGATGTATGCGGTGGTCCACGGGATCTGCGCCCAGCAGCATAATATCTTCCTGGGCGGGACTCAGTTCCCACTCTGTGCCCGCAATAGTGGGATCTACCTGAGCTTTTTGCTGAGCCTAGGCTATTTTTATGCCCTCGGACGCGGGCGCGCCGGTGGTCTGCCGCCCTGGCCGATCAGTCTGACTTTGCTTAGCTTCGTGGCGATCATGGGCCTCGATGGCTTCAATTCGCTCTTTGTAGACATTGGGTATCCAGGGTTGTACCTGCCCGACAATCGCCTACGCACCCTGACCGGCATGGGCATGGGCGTCACCATCGCTGTGATTATGCACCTGATGCTGAACAAGTCCCTGCGCCGTGATATAGATGAGCAGCAGCGGGTCTTGCGCAACTGGTGGGAACTGTTGGGCTTGCTGCTGCTCAACTTCCTGGTGCTGGTGGCTATCTATGCCAACTTGAGCTTTATGTTCTGGCCGTTGGCCTTCCTGGCCTTCTTTGGCATTACCGGCGTGCTCTATCTGGTCAGCCTGTTGTTGGCCGCCATGGTCATGGGCTACGAGGGCAAAGTTACCGATCTGCGTCAATTGGCCCGCCCGGCGATCATTGCGGTGGTGCCAACGGCATTCATTCTGGGCAGCATGGCGACCTTCCGGTTCTGGCTAGAAGGATTAGGGCTGGTTTTATGAGGTTGCCAACTGACCCGAATACCCTCTTTCCCATATGAGGCTAAAAGATCCCCTTCACAGCCCCCGTATAATAGACCTGTAACATGACGCAGTGAGCCAAAGGATGCAACGATGCAAGAGTATTTTGAGTTTGGTCTGGGTGGGCGAGTCCTCTATAAGGCCGGGTTGGCCAGCGAACTGGGTCCTGTAGTTGCCAATCTGGGGGCACAACGGGTTTTTATTGTCGCCGATAAAGGCGTTGTTGCGGCTGGACTGTTGGCACCGGTCATCGCTGGTTTTGGCAGTGATGCCGAGGTGGTCGGCGTGCTCGATGATGTGCCCGCCAACTCCTCAGTCGAGGTCGTCGCCGCCGGGGCCGAAGCGGTGCGGGCCTCTGGGGCCGATGTAATCGTCGCAGTCGGTGGTGGCAGCCCTATTGATACCGCTAAGGGCATTCGTCTGCTCGCAACCCTCGGTGGCAGTATCCCTGATTACGAAGGCTATAACGTCATTCCGCAACGCTTGCTGCCCATGATCGCCGTGCCAACCACCGCAGGCACCGGCAGCGAAGTGACCGCGATTGCCGTGATTCTCGACGAGGCCGAGAATCGCAAGATCTCGCTCGTCAGCCCGTACCTCTATCCCGACCTCGCCGTGCTTGATCCGGCCCTCACCCTGACCTTGCCCCCGCGCTTAACCGCCGCTACCGGTATGGATGCGCTCTCCCATGCAATCGAGACCTTTGTCTCGACCGAGAACAATCCCTTTAGCGATAGTCTGGCCCTGGCTGCGATTGATATGATCGCAACCCATCTCCGCGATGCGGTGCATCGTGGCAACGAAATCGAGGCCCGCGGCCACATGTTGATCGCCTCAGCAATGGCCGGGATTGCCTTTTCGAACAGTCTGCTTGGGGTCGTACACGCCATCGCGCACGCCATTGGGGCCAACTACCATATCCATCACGGTACCCTCAACGCCTTGATCCTGCCCCATGCCATGCAGTTCAACAGTGTGATCGCCCCCGAACGCTATGTGCGCATCGCCCATGCCATGGGCGTGAATGCCGGTGGTCGTAGCGACGAAGAGGTGATTGCTGACGGGATTCTAGCCGTCAAGACCCTGGTTGCCGATTGTGGGCTCCCGACTCGCTTGCGCGACCTCGAAGTCCCCGAAGCAGCCCTGCCCGACCTCGCTGCGCTCTCGATCGTGGAGCCCGCGATCTTCAACAACCCACGCATCGCCACCGAAGAAGAGTTGCTCGATCTGCTGCGGGCTATGTGGTAGGGATACCATGGGGCGTGGGGGCATATACATGGTATGCCCCCACGCCCCGCCTGTGGGCCAGGGTCAACCGGTGTGCCTAGGGCGATTGCATCTTTCTGCCGTGGGCGTGAACACCTCGGCTATGGCATGCGAAGGCCACCTGCGTGGCCTGATCAAGCCGACGAAGGTCGGCGTAGCCTCCCGTAGCCGAGCCGTTCACGGCGACGGAACGGGCAGCACGGAACGGTGTGATGCGCGGAAGCCCCCCATCAACCGAAGATGCAATCGCCCTACCGGTGTGCCCATGCGTCGGCAGCCCGTGGGCCCTGGGAGAACTTGGTTCTCCCTGCTTTTCCGCATCCGGTAACGAGCGCCAGCGAGTTACCGGATGCCCTACGGCATCACCCAACCCCCATCAATCGTCAACACATGCCCGGTGATGTACGACGCTCGCGGCGAAGCCAGGAAGGCCACGGCAGCCGCGACCTCTTCGGGGCGACCAAACCGTCCCACCGCAATCACACCAAGCGCCCATTCGCGGAGCGCAGGCGGAATCGGTGCAACCAGATCGGTCTCGATATAACCAGGCGCAACCACATTCGCGGTCACCCCGGCCCCAGCCGCCTCGCGCGCTAGGGCCCGAGTCAGGCCGACCAACCCGGCTTTGGCCGCCGCATAATTGGTCTGGCCCACATTACCAGCCAGCCCCGCCAACGAGCCAATGTTGATAATGCGCCCATAGCCCTGCGTACGCATCGTTGGCAAGACGGCCCGGCAGCACAAAAAGACCGAGGTCAGATCTACCTCGATCACATGGTGCCACTGTTCGGGTTTTAGGCGGGCCAGCGGCGCATCATCGGTAATTCCCGCATTATTGACCAGAATATCAATCCGGCCCCAATGCGCCAGGGCCGCCTCAATCACCTTCTGCGCCCCGGCTTCGCTGCTCACATCAGCAGCCACGGTCTCGGCCATTCCACCCGCCTCGCGGATCTGGGTTGCGACCGCCTCGGCAGCGGTTACGCTCTGCTGATAATTGATCAGCACCCGCGCCCCTTCACTCGCCAGTTCAAGCGCAATCGCCCGCCCAATCCCCCGTGAACCACCCGTCACAACGGCTACCTGGTCTGCAAAGATCATCGCCATGGTCACCAATTCCTGTTGGATCGTTTGTCTGGCACAAGCGAAGTTGGCGCCCAAGGTAACCCAAAACCGTCATGCCCCGCGCTCCTGCGCCACCCCGGCCTCAAGTTGACTGATGTAGTGCTGCACATCATCGGCAGTGCTCACATTGATCAAACGAGCCTGGGGCGCAATCCGGCGGATCAGGCCCGTTAACACCTTGCCTGGCCCAAGTTCAAGGAAGGCCGAGACCCCACTGTGGGCCATCCGTTGCACCGAGGCGATCCAACGTACCGGGGCGACCACCTGGGCCACGGCCTCGCGGCGCACATCATCGGCCGTCAGCACTGGTTCGGCGGTGACATTGGCAATCAGTGGTACCCGTAGCTGCACGACTTTGACCGCCCCAATCGCCCGGGCCATGCCTTCGGCCGCATGGATCATCAGAGGCGAATGGAACGCGGCACTCACCTTGAGCGGAATCACCCGTTTCGCCCCCCGGCTTTTCGCCAGCATCCCGGCATGCTCAACCGCCAGGGTACTGCCACTAATCACCAGTTGATCAGGCGCATTATAATTCGCCACTACCACCGTGCTGATCGTCTCGGGCTGCGACGAAAGGGCCTCGCTGACCTCACGACAAACCTGGTCGAGGGTGTATTCATCCAGCCCAATCACCGCCGCCATGCTTCCCTCGTTGGCAGCCGCCATCAGTTCACCGCGACGACGCACCAGGCGCAGCGCCGTGGCAAAATCAAGTGCACCACCCGCCACCAGCGCCGAATATTCGCCAAGACTATGGCCAGCAACGGCCTGGGGCGGCGGCAAGGGCGCACCGTGGGCCTCTTCGAGTGCCCGGATCAGGGCCGTACTCATCGTGAGCAGGGCCGGTTGCGCATTTTCGGTCGCGGTCAACTCGGCCTCTGGCCCCTCAAAGCAGAGCCGAGTGAGCGGCAGATTGAGCACCGCATCGGCCTCTTCAAAGACAGCCCGGGCTGCGGCCGAACGTTCGTATACGTCGCGGCCCATCCCCACTGTTTGCGACCCCTGACCTGGGAAGATCCATGCTGTTGTCATAGCTTATGGTGATTAAACGTATGCCCTATAGGAATTGTACCAGAATTGATTACCTATTCGGCACTAGACTATACTCAACCCCGAACCACGTAGAGACGCAGCACACTGCGTCCCTACGCCCCAACCGATGGTAACGCAACGTAACGCCCCTAGCGTAACTTAATGGCCCCAACGCACGACTGCCGAACCCCAGGTCAAGCCACCGCCAAACGCCGTCAACAGGATCAGATCACCGGGTTTAATCCGCCCGCTTTCGGCGGCCTCATACAGCGCAATTGGCACCGAGGCCGCCGAGGTATTGCCGTAGCGGTCAAGATTAACAAACACCTGTTCCATTGGCACTTCGAGGCGGCGTGCAACTGCTTCAATAATGCGCACATTGGCCTGGTGAGGCACAATCAGCTTGATCGCCTCGGCGCTGACCCCAGCTTCGGCCAGAGCCTGTTCCGACGACTCGCACATGCCCCGCACGGCGTGGCGAAAGATCTCGCGCCCGTTCATATAGACGTACTGCCGCCGCGCTTCGAGCAGGGCTGGCGTTGCGGGGAGCAACGTCCCGCCCGCATCAACTGCCATCAGGGTTTCGCCTTCGCCCCACGAGCCAATATTCGCGGCCAGCAGGCCATAGGCGTCGTGCGTGGCCTGGAGTACCACCGCCCCGGCCCCATCACCAAACAGGACACAGGTATTGCGGTCGGTCCAATCAATCAGGTGAGTAAAAATATCGGCCGCAATCAGCAGCAGCTTACGGCTCGCCCCGCCCTTAATCATGGCCGTGCCCACCTGAAGCCCATAGACAAAGCCGCTACAAGCTGCCGCCAGATCAAACGCTCCGGCCTTGGGAATGCCGAGCCGCTGCTGCACCGTGCAGGCAGTGGCCGGGAACGGTCGATCAGGCGTACAGGTCGCCACAATCACCGTATCAATCTCAGCAGGATCCAGGCCAGCACGGGCCAGAGCAGCCTGGCCTGCCGCTGCGGCCAACTCCGAGGTTGGTTGACCGGGGGCGGCCACATGGCGTTGGACAATCCCGGTACGGGTGCGGATCCACTCATCCGACGTGTCAATCTGGGCGGCTAGTTCGGCATTCGTGACCACTCGTTCAGGCACCGCCATGCCCCAGCCTGTGATCGCAGCGTACGCTGGCCTCGTCACTGTTACGTGCCCTTACACTAGCAGCAGGGGCGTCCGGTCGGCCTGCGCTGACCTGACGCCCCTGACTGGAATCCGAGCCGAACACCACCCATTTACTCCGTAACGGGCATTTCGATCACCTGACGGCCCTTGTAGGTACCGCAGGTCTTGCACACATAATGGGCCCGCATCGCGCTACCACAGCGCGGGCAGGTCACCATGGTCGGGGCGGTCAGCGCCAGATGCTGGCGGCGGTTGCCGCGGCGATGGCGCGAAACTTTACGCTTCGGTGCTGCACCCATGATCTGTCAACTCCTACCATTGCGCTTGTTATGACGGTCAGCCCATGCCTTTAGGGCCTCAAGGCTCGCAGCTGGATCAGCCACCCCGTCAGGCTCATCCTCATCTTCAATCCCATCGGACTGCACCGTATAGCTAATCGGCTGGTCACGATGGGCCGGGCTGACCGGATTGAGCGGCAACGTAAGCAGGGTATACTCCCGCAGCGCCTCTCCAATATCAGCCATGTGCAACTCATTCAGGAAGAACGGATCTTCCTCGACCGGCTGGGGGAGGGTCCCCCCCGAGAACACATCGATCACCGAATGGAACTGGTCGGCGAACTCAACCGTGATCGTCTCATCGAACTCATCGAGCGAACGCACACAGGTGAGGCGCACGACCCCCTGGGCCTGTACCTTCGCCCACACCCCAGTTGCGGTGCGGGTAAAGCGCACATTCCCACTGATTTCGCGCATTTGCAGTTGGTCATCGAGCGGCAGAACATCCTCAGTAAACTGGTAGTCCCGGCGCGATCCCATTTCCTCACGGAGCAACTGCGCTAGATTGAACTTCAGATCTGTCATTGTCTACGTGCAGCGACGCTGCAGCCGTCTGCTGCAAACACCGCATTATAGGCGAGGGTTTGCACCCTTGTCAAGCACCATGCTAGGTTGTAGGTTTGGCACGTCTAGACGCAACCCCGCGCACCTAAGCTCGACCTCCGTCGTGAGGCACTGCCGACTCGGTCTCCTCCTAGCTTTGACATGGCAGCTTTGTGCAAGCAGGACTGCAACCGCTTGGGGCTAGGCATCATGTTGCCCACGGAGGGCATCGAGTCCATTTCGCACACTGCCAGCCAGGCGCGCGAGCCGCTCATCCAATTCTTCGAGCACTTGCCGTGCATAGTCGTCAGCCCCGGCCCGCACCTGGGCGGCCTCTTGTTCAGCAAGTTGCAACAGGCGTTGGCGTTCGCTTTCGACTGCATCGAGCAAGCCCCGCTCTTCGAGCACCTGCTGCACCCGCGCTTGGGCTTCAGCAATCAGCCGCTCCTGTTCGCTGATAATCCGCCGTGCCCGCTTCTGCTCTTCGGGGATCGCAACTCGCATCCGGTCAATAATATCGAGAATACGCTCTTCGTCTACCAGCAGACGACCACTGAACGGCACTCGCCGTCCTTCAGCCAGCGCATCTTCGAGTTCATCAATAAGATCGTCCAGCTCGATGGCCTTCACCCCCTTTGCGCGAACTTCTGCTGCAACGCTTCAAGAATATGGGGGGGCACAAAATCCACCGGATCGCGCCCAAGCCCGGCAATTTCTCGCACTGCACTCGAACTAATATGGGCATACCGTCGGCTTGCCATCAAAACCACCACCTCGATCTCGTGATCAAGGGTCTGGTTGAGTTGGGCCATATTGTACTCGAGTTCGAAGTCACTGACGGTACGCAAGCCGCGTACAATCGCGACGGCTCCCACTTCGCGGGCAAAATCGACTGTCAAATTACGATAACTGGTGGCCTCAACGCCGGGCAACTCGCGCAGTGCTTCCCGCAACAAGGCCAGCCGCTCTTCGGTGCTGAAGAGCAGGTTCTTTTTGGGACGATCAAAAACCGCCATCAATACCCGATCAAAGATCCGGGTCGCCCGGGCGGCAATATCAAGGTGCGCGTAGGTGACAGGGTCGAAACTACCCGGATAAACGGCAATGCGCATCGTTCTTGCCCTCTACGTACCTTCGCATTCGCTACGGTGCAAGCAGAACCAGGCTAGGTTGCGGTTGGCTCGGTTGGTTCCAGCGCGGGCTGCTCAAAGATCCCCGGTTCATAGATCGAAAAGCATGAGTCGCCCAGGCGGCGAAATTTGATCCGGTTCAGACCAGGATAAGTATCGGCCAGTTCTACCCGTGGCGAATGGCCCACAATCAAGATCCCTTCGGGCTGCAAGACTCCGGTTGCGGCCACCAGGCTCACCGTGCGCTCGATCGCCGGGTCGGCATAGGGGGGATCCATCATTACATAGGCAAACTCGGCGCTGCCCCGCCGCCCGTGCAGAAACCGTTCGACCGGCATCTGATGCACCCGACCCTGGGCCTCAAAATGGGTATGGCGCAGATTCTCACGGATGATCGCACACACATGGGCGCTCTGCTCGACAAACTCGGCCTGCTCGGCCCCGCGTGACAGGAACTCGATCCCGATCGAACCTGTACCCGCATACAGATCAAGCACCCGCCCCCGGATCGGCCCATAGCCTTCGAGCACCGAAAAGAGTGACTCTTTCACCCGGTCGAGCATCGGGCGCGTGCCGAGTCCTTTTGGTGCCTTGAGTTTATGGCCCTTCGCTCGCCCCGTAATCACACGCATCGTTGCCTCCCATCCGTTAACGTGCATTGTAACACAATGCCGTTATCCACCCGAGAAAGACAAGGGGTGTTCGGACGCGGGTCCGGGGGGTGGTGCCAGCCACCCAAGCCACCCAACAAAAGACCTAAGAAGATTCTGAATTTTACGCACTCCCTGACCGGCTGCGCCCGCCGACT
>JBLWKA010000131.1:12828-15587 GCA_048381555.1 Oscillochloridaceae bacterium umkhey_bin13 | reverse complement strand
CCCTATGGCCCCTACACCTTGGCGCGTCTCGGGATCGGCTCCTTGCTCGCCCAGCAGGGTCGTCACAAACTGGACGCCCCAGAGGATCAGCATGACTCCAGGGAAGATCAGCAGTTGCAGATTGCGCAGATCGCGGGTCAGCAGGCGAACTTCTTTGGTAAGGATCGCCCGGGCCTGGGCCGGTATCGGTTGCAGCACCGCCCGAAGCGGGGCGAGCCAGGCCCATTTGGGGCGGTGACCGGGCGTTTTGCGGCGGGTCTGGGCTTGATCGGCCAGACTACTCCAGCCAGTGTGATACAGCCGCTCGGCCATGATCAAGCAGCCGCTAAAGATCGTGAGCGCGGTCGTCGCAAAGAGCCCCCCATAGACTATCAGGGTTGCCAGATCACCCTCGCCCGCCGCAACCAGGGCCCGCCCAGCCCACGCTGACGGCCAGAACGGCTGATCAGCCAGCAGCAACAGCCCCAGATTTTCGGTACGGGCAACCTGCGGTGCCCAGAACACCGTCAACTGACTGAGCAGAATGAAACTCAGACCGACCAGACTGCCGGTTAGGTTGATCAGCAGGCGCGCACGGGCGGGCGGCACAATCCGCACCACCAGCATCAACAACAGGGCACTCAGGCCCGCTGTAATCAGTGGTGCGAGGAGCAACGCGGCAAAGGCAGCCAGATGGAAGATTGGCCCGTAGCCCATGCCATGGCCGTAACCAGCCATCGCAGGCCAGAACATGACCAGCACCCAGGCGTACTGCGGGGTCAGACCACCGAAGAACTTGGCAATAAAGATCACCCGCATTGGCAGTGGCGTCACCAGCAGCAAAGCCAGATCGTTCGCCAGGTAGAGCGAACTGAGCAGACTACCAAAACTGTTGAACGCAAGGAGCGCCAGGGTCGCCAGAATCAGGCCACTGGGCAGCGCGCCCAGCAATACCATCGGATCACTCGGCAACTCAGGGGTTGTCGCGGCGGCCTCGCGCAGGGCCGCGGCCAGTTCGGGCGAACGCAGCCCCGTCACCATCGTTAGGGTAAAACTATAGCTAAAGAACGCGCCAAACAGACCAAACAGCACCAGCAAGGCACTGCCAAGCTTGACCTGTAGGCGGGCACGCAGCACCCCGTTGCGCAAGATCTGCAGGCGGGCACGCCCGAGAGTCGTGAGAGCAACTAACATGATTTAAGCTTGCTTAACCGCTTGCATACGGGTGGAACTGTAGAGGTGTGGAGGTGAGGAGCACTGTTGCAGTGTATTGCGTATTTACCGCTGGATCAAAGCGCTGCGGCAATTGCGGCATCAGCCGAATCGCCAGTCAGGTTCAAGAAAATATCTTCGAGCGAGGCGTCACCGCCGGCGCGCAACTGTTCGAGGGTACCCGAGGCGATCAACTGGCCCCGATTAATGATAAAAACCCGATCACACATGCGCTCGGCAATCTCGAGAATATGGGTAGACATAAAAACAGCGGCTCCCTCGGCGGCAACCTGGCGCAGCAGATCTTTGATCAAGCGCGCGCTACGCGGATCAAGGCCAACCGTCGGTTCATCGAGGAAGAGCGCCCGGGGTTGATGGAGCAACGCCCCACTGAGTGCGGCCTTCTGGCGCATACCGTGGCTATAGGCCCCAAGCAGCTCATCGGCGCGTTCGGTCAGCCCAAAACGGGCCAGCCAATCCTCGCCACGTAGGCGGGCGGCCTGGGGATCGAGCCGATACAGACCGGCGATCAGTTGCAGGTATTCGCGGGCGGTCAACTGTTCGGGCAGATAGGGCTGATCGGGCACATAGCCCAGCAGGGCCTTGGCCTGGGGCGCTTGGGATTGCAGATCGAAGCCCGCAATCCGGGCCACACCGACGGTCGGGCGCAGCAACCCAATTAGCATCTTGATCGTCGTGGTCTTACCGGCCCCATTTGGCCCCAGAAAGCCCACAATCTCGCCTGGATAGACCGCGAGATCGATGCCACGTACGGCAACCGTCTTCCCGTAACGCTTTTCAAGCCCGACGGCCTCGATCACGGGCATAGTTAGAACCTGATCCACGCATCCTCCGGCTTAGTTGATGTGGAGTTGTGGAGCTGCGGAGTTGTGGAGCTGTGGAGCTGTAGAGCTGTAGAGCTGTGGAGCTGTAGAGCTGTGGGGCGTTGTACTGCCCTGCGGCGTAATCCACAATCCAAAAGCTAAAATCCAAAATGGTATGACATCCACCAAGATTGTAGCATGGCTCGGTTGGCAACGTCGGGGATCATGTGGGACACGGCCCGCCCGTCGCCCGTCGCGCCCGTGGCCCGCCCCGGGATGGGATGCCGGTGGCCCCGTGGTGGGCCGAGATGGGTGGCCATCCCTCCCATCGTTGGGCCGAGATGGGTGGCCATCCCTCCCATCGGTGGGCCGAGATGGGTGGCCATCCCTCCCATCGGTGGGCCGAGATGGGTGGCCATCCCTCCCATCGGTGGGCCGAAGCATTCGCGACCAGGATCGTGTAAGCCTACCGGTATTCCGGTCGCGAATGCTTCGGCCTTACATTATGGGGCACGGGATCGGTGGCCCGCCCCGCATGCCCGTGGCCCGCCCCGCATGCCCGTGGCCCGCCCCGCATGCCCGTGGCCCGCCCCGGGATGGGATGCCGGTGGCCCCGTGGTGGGCCGAGATGGGTGGCCATCCCTCCCATCGGTGGGCCGAAGCATTCGCGACCAGGATCGTGTAAGCCTACCGGTATTCCGGTCGCGAATGCTTCGGCCTTACATTATGGGGCACGGGATCGGT
>JBLWKA010000131.1:0-12728 GCA_048381555.1 Oscillochloridaceae bacterium umkhey_bin13 | reverse complement strand
GGCCCGCCCCGGCATGCCCGTGGCCCGCCCCGGGATGGGATGCCGGTGGCCCCGTGGGCACGGTGCGAAGCAGCGTGCTCACGGGCGGGGTTACCCTTCGCCCGTCAACAACCAGTGGTAGGTTACGCCCAGGGCGTCGCTTAAGGCCAGCAGTTGCAGCACGTCGAGCAGAACCTCGCCATTCTCGATCCGACTGAGCTGCGAACGACTCAACCAGACCTGGTTGAGTTCCAGGCGCGCCCGCAACATATCCTGGGTCAGCTCAAGGTGATCACGACGTGCCAAAATACGCCCCCCAATCGCTTGACCAAGGAGTTGACGCCGGTTTTGGTATTCACTTGGCAGATCGCGCATCCGCTTGGGCATAACGGCTCCCAGGCGGATACCATCGCACAGTGGTTGGATGCCGAGTCCCAAAGATGGGAATCATCCGCTCGTGCGGCATGATCGCCGAGACTTGACAGGTGTGGGGCGTGGCCTTACAATAGTGTAAAATAAACACTAAAAGCGGAGGCAAGCATGGAGCACGAGGAGCACGCCGCGAATTACGATCCATCCCGCTACGAGCGGCCCTCGGTCACGGTAGATGTCGTGATCTTCACCTTGATCAGTCAGGAGTTGCATGTGCTGCTGGTGCAGCGGCGGCGCTGGCCCTTCGAGGGCTTCTGGGCTATTCCGGGTGGCTTTATCAATATGGACGAGTCGCTTGAGGCTGCCGCCCGCCGCGAATTAGCCGAAGAGACCGGTCTGCACGATGTGTATCTTGAGCAGCTCTATACGTTTGGTGATGTGGGGCGTGATCCACGTACGCGCGTGATTAGCGTGGCCTATATTGCCCTGGTGCGTGCCGATGCCCAGAGTATTCGGGTCAGTGATGAGAGCACCGATGTGCGCTGGTTTGCGGTGCGCGAACTACCGGCCCAACTCGCCTTCGACCACGACCAGGTACTTGCCTATGCGATCTCGCGGCTGCGTTCGAAACTCGAATATACCACCCTGGCCTTCCAGCTCTTGCCCGAGGTCTTTTCGATCCTCGAATTGAAACATATCTACGAGCAGATTCTGGGTGAAAAGCTGGACAAGGGCAATTTCTATCGCAAGATCAAAGAGGCCGACCTGCTTGAGGAGACCCCGCTAACCCGTGAGGGGCGCGGGCGGCCAACCCGGCTCTGGCGTTTCCGGCGCGAACGGGCTGGCGATAAGCAGTTTGTGTTTCGCTGGCGCGAGGATCGACTGGATCGGGGTTAGGACGATTTTGGATTTTAGATTTTGGGTTTTGGATTGGGCCGCTAATCCAAAACCCAAAATCTAAAATCTAAAATGCTAAGACCTGGGCCAGGCGGGTGGCATCCAACGAAAAGGCGCGGGCAAAACCACCCACAAAACGCGCTGCCTGGAGTTCGATCCGGAAGAGGGTGAAATCCGAGAAGTCGAACAGGTAGGCTTGCTGCGGTAGGTGCGCCAGGTAACAGGCCCGCGCCGCTGCGTAGTCGGGGTTTGCGAGTGGAATGGGTGCGGCCAGACCCTGCAAACTGACCCGTGCGAGGGCCTGCGGATCGGTCTCGCCACAGTCAGGGCGAGCGACCAACAGGGCTACGCGGGGCTCGGCGCGCATTTGACGCGTATGGGCGGCCAGGCCACTCACATAGATCAGGACTGCGGGCGGCGCAGCGGCGCGGCGTTCGAGCGCATAGAGCACCATCGAAACCTGGGGTAGCCCGGCCTCGACGGTGGCCAGGGCCGCCTGACGGGAGCCTGCGATCAGGTCGCGGAGGGCAGTGCGATCATCTGCGTTCATTGGCCTAACAATTGCCCCCGTACCAGATTGATTGCACCAGGACGGGCGGTAATCGCGTACTGGTCGCCGGGCAAGCCAACATAGGTCAGGTTCTCATCAAGGGTGTAACGTTCGACATTGCTAGGGGTAAAGTTGCGGAAAGCCCAGGCCATGCCGAGCATCTGATCGAATGAAAGGTCGGTCTGCACATCGTTGCGCAAGGCTCCAGTCAGATCGGCAAACATCTGGACCTGACCAAGCATGTTTTCGTCGCGTACCCGTTGCATGATCGCCTGCATGACCTGTTGCTGACGACGGGCGCGGGCGTAATCACTGTCGGCATGGCGTAGGCGACTGTAGATCAGCGCGGTGGCTCCATCCATCTTCTGCCGACCGGGTAAAAAGTGGGCCACCATATAACCGTAGTCTATGGTTGGATAGGCCGGATCGTACAACTCGCGCTCAACCTCGATCTCGATCCCACCGATCGCGTCCACCGCCGCCGTGAAGGCCCCAAAGTCGGTGCGTACCACATGATGAATGGGGATCCCTATTAGATCGCTGACCGTGCGCCGGGCCAGTTCGATCCCGCCCCCAAGTTGGGGATACATCTCACCATAGACCGTGGCCGAGTTGATGCGGTAGAAACCAACCCCCGGAATACTGACGATCAGATCACGCGGAAACGAAAGCAGGGCCACCCGTTGGTTCGCCGGTTCCAGGCGTACGATCATGATCGCGTCTGAACGTGACTGCCAACCTTCACCGGGGCGGCGGTCACTGCCCAACAACAGGATATTGACGGGTTCACCGCCCATCGGCGCGACCCCAATTGTTGGCATCATGGTGGGGATGGGCGCGGCTCCGCCGAGCGAGGGCAGCCGAATCGGGGTCGGGGTCGCGGCCAGGGCGGCTGCGCTCACGGGCAAGGGCAGTTCGGCATCTGCCGTTGCCAGCGCATCCGCCCGTTGCTGCGCTTCGTCCGGGGTCGCCACGCCAGCGCCAATGGGGCTGCTCACCGGCGTAGGCGGAACACTGGTAGCTGGGATCACGACCACCGTCGGGTTCGCCTGATCGGCGGGCATTGGCACACTGAGCGCGGGCGTAGCGGCGGGCAGGGCGATGGTTGGCGAAGGCAGCGGTGCAGTCGTGACCTGCATCGCGGCCAGGTTGCCACGGATCGTATAGGCAGCCCGCGCTACCCGTCCCGCAACCAATCCCAGGCTCAAGGCCAGCATGGCCAAAACGATGATCAGGGGAATGCGCCAGAACGGCGCTGGTTTAGCGCGGCGCAGGCGGGGCGGCGGCGGGCGCTGGGGACGTAAGACCGGCGGGGTTGGTTCAGGTGGGGGCGGGCTGGCTTCGGTGACGCCCAACAGTTCGGCAAGCAGTCCGGCGTCGCCTTCGCCACGCCGATACGCACGGCACGCGGCACAACGCCCCAAATGGAACCCGAGCGCCGCCCGGTGGGCCTCGGTTGAACCAGGCTCAACCCCGGCTTCAATTAGGCTGCGCGCTTCGCTACACTGCATAGATCGCCCTGCACTTTTTTGGTTTGATCATGCAGGCGGGAACGTCGCTAGCGCTTGTTCCCGCCTGGGTGATCTGGGAGTACCATGTACTCCCAGGCCCTGCTTCTGCCTATGTGCCAACGTCGCACCCTGCGTCCTTCCAGGCCCTGTTCCTGTGTATGTGCCGTGCCTACGACGTGCGCTGCGTCCTTCCAGGCCCTGCTTCTGCCTATGTGCCAACATCGCACCCTGCGGCTCTACAAAGCTTGTTGCCCTAGGCATCGTTCACATGTCGTTAACTGTCTGGCAACTGCCCGACCGCCGGGCTGAAGCTCTTGCTGATCCACCAAGCCCTGCGGGCTGATCAGAATGTGTTGCGCTGGCAGCCCGCAGGGCTTCGGGTAGCAGACAGGGCTTTAGCCCGACGCTTTGGACGTAGCACAAATATCAAGTCGGAATAACCGTTTCTGAACCATGCCTCAAGGATTATAGGATTGGGGTAAAACGTAAAGACTATTCTGGAGGTTAGTATACCATTTTCCATATAATTCTGGTATCATAGCTGCGCCTCGGCTTTACAGTGTTGACAATCCCCTGCGTTCCCCCTTCGCAATTAAGGAGTACGGCTCTATGCTTCGTCTCCGCTGGGCGTTAGGCCTGTTGGCCTTGGTGCTGCTTGCCACGATCACCCCGGTTGCTGCCCGCCCGCTTCCCGGTAATATCTTGCTGGTTGATCAGATCGAGGAAGTACCTGCGGATCTGCTTGATGAAGCCGAACTCGAACGCCTGACCCGGCTCCAGCGCGAAACGGTCTACACGCTGCCGATCAGTCCCGTCAGTCCCGACGATGCGTTTGTGCTAGTCAGTTCAGAGGAGCAAATCGGGCTGCTCGATCTGCGTGAGGGCGATATCCGTCCGCTGGATCTTGAGCGTTTTGGGCCATACTTGCCGCTACCCCTGGCCGGTTTTTCGCGCTTTAGTTGGCTCGATACCCAGACCCTGGGGGTGTTAGGGCTGGATCTGAGCGCCGGGCCGGGCCAGAGTGCCCTGGTGCGAATTTGGATCAATCGGGCCGATCTGAGCCTGCGGGTTGAGCGGCTGCGGGTGCCGCTTGATGCGCTGCTGGTCAGTATCGCCCCCGATCTGCGCCGGATGCTGCTGGCCCTGCCCCAGGAACCGCAGAACGATGAACTAGCCGATTTCGCCCGCCGTGCGACCCGGGTCTTGCCGGGTGCCACCCGCCCCGACGAAGCTCATCCGCCTGTGCCTGCCGCGCTTCAGGCTCGGATTGCCGCTGCCCGCCAGACCCATGCCCTGGCCTTTGACCGTTTGCGCTTGTTGCAAGACGGAGCCGCCCCTGACCCTGAGGCCCCGCCCGACGAACAGTTTGATCTCGTGATGTTCGCCGACGGCCAAACCGGCTACCATTATGTCACGACGATTGCTGCGGCTTCGTCGCGTTTTGGTGAAGCCTGGACCCCCGACTCGGGTCGGCTGGCGATCTCGTTTTTTGGCCTGCCCGACCGGGGTGCGACCCGCGGTGATCGCGATGGGGCCTTGCTGCTCGAAGAGATCTATCGTGATGCGACCGGCAACCTGCCCCCGGCTGCCAATCCGATTTTGCAGGGCAACAATACCTATCTGATCGAGGCCGCGAATGGCACGACCAGCATCTTGCGCGCCAGTGCTGGGGCGGCTCCGCCGCTGCTTGCGGCCCATGCCTTTGCCCCGGACGGAGCCACGTTACTGGTCAAAGCCTATTATCCGGCGCGGCTGCGTGGGCGCACCCACCCGATCTACAATCCGCAGTTCAGTGAACGCGGGGCGCTGATCTTCTATGACCGCAACCTGCGTGAGCGTGGCAGGCTCGAAGGCGATCGCTTCAGTTCGGGCTGGTGGTCGAGTGCCCAGGCCGAGTTTGTCAGCCCCGATGAGATCATCTTCCGTACCAATACTGGCACCGACCGCCACGTCTACTATTACAACCAGGTCAGTGGCGAGTTGCGCAATCTGGCTGATCGGGCCGGGGCCTACTTCAATGTGTTTAGTACCAACCAGAGCCGCGAGATCGTCTTTACGCATACCTCGTTCACCGAGCCGCCCGATGTCTACCGCATGGGTTGGGACGGCAAGGGCCTTGTTCGCCTGACCTGGCAGGGCGAGGCGCTGCGTCAGTTGGCGGCCCTCCGGCAAGATCCCGTGCGCTTTACGCTCCCGAATGGCGAAGTGCGGACGGGGGTGCTCATCCAACCGGCCAGTGCGTCCTTCCCACCCCGCCGGGTGCCCATCGTGCTCTGGCAAGAGGGCGGCCCTGGTCCGGCCATGACCAGTCGCTGGGCCACCAATGTCGAGGAGCCAACGTCACTCTTGCCGGCTATGGGTGTCGCCGTGCTCGTCACCCCGCTGGTTGGGCGTGGGGGCTTGACTCCGGCGCTCTTCAATCGGCTGGTCGATGGGGCCAACTTTGGTCAGGCCGACATTGATGAGCAGGCGGTGATTGCCCGCGAACTGGTGCGCCGGGGGTGGACAACGCCAACGGGCCTGGGCCTGGTTGGCTGCTCGTATGGTGGCTATATGGCGCTCCAGAGTGCAGTGCGCCACCCGAACCTGTACGCGGCGATCAATCCGCAGTGCGCCCTGGTCGATCTGGTCACCGAATGGACCCGCGGTTTCGACTCGCTGGCTCCGTACATGCAGGGACTACCGCCCTACAACAACCCCGAAGAGTATCGCCGCGACTCGCCGAGTTATGCCGCTGACCGCATTCGGGCTGCGACCCTGAGTTTCCACGGTACCGAAGACTATCTACCGATTGTGCAAAACCAGAACCTGCATGCCCAGTTGGTGGCTCGCGAACGCACGGCACGGATGGTCATCTTTGCGGGTGAAGGTCACGGTCTAGGCGATCCGGATAATCAGTTGTATGCGGCCCAGGAGCAACTGGTTTGGTTCCGCGAACATTTGCGGTAATACCAATTACCGTTGGCAATGCTGCATTTTTGCTATCGGTCTATCGGCTAGCTTGACAGCAGGAGTCGTTGTATGGATCGCTCAGGGCAGGGGTTGGCCGCTTCGGCGTGGCGTCGGTTAGGGTTCTTATTGGTCTTGGCCTTAAGTCTGAGTGGCTGTGGCCTGTTTGGCAATGCGCCTGCGCCAACCGCCGCCCTGCCCACGACCGGGGCGGTGGCCCGTTCGATCACGGTGACGGCCCCGAGTGCGAATGCCACCGTTGCCAGTCCGCTGATCCTTAGTGGGACGGTAACGGTCACACCCGTGACGGGCAGTTTGACCCAGCGGATCTTCGGCCCGGATGGCAGTTTGCTGGCCCAGGGCCCTGTGCCGGTGCAGGGAACCCAGGGCGGCCCGGGGGTTTTTACGACCACGATCAGCTACGAATTGGCCCAACCCGGCCAGGGGTTCATCGAACTGTTGGATGTTAATCCTGCCGATGGGGCGGTGCTGGCCTTTGCGCGCCTGCCCGTCACCCTGAGTGGCGGCGGTGCGCCGCCCCCCGAATTGACGCCCATCCCCTCGGAGCCGTCACCGACCCCGTTGCCCCCACCACCACCCTCGGCCCAGCAGGCGATCTTCATTGACTCGCCGCCCGCCGGAACCACGGTTGGCAGTCCCGTGACCGTCACCGGGCGCACCGGGCGCTTCCCGGCAGGCAACGCTTTGACCTTCGTGATGCGTGATGCTGCTGGCGGAGTCCTGGGAACCGGCGTCTTTCCGGTGGCAACCACCGCCGAGAATACCGGGATCTTCAATGCGTCGCTGAACTTCAATCTGCCCCAGGGTGGTGGCAATATCAGTCTGGAACTGTTTGAACCCGGGCCGGGTGGCGGGCCGCCCGTTGCGAGTGCCCAATTGCCGCTGGTCGTCGCGCCACCCCAGGCGATCTTCATCGACTCGCCACCGCCTGGAACCATGGTCGGCAGCCCCTTGACGATCACCGGGCGCACGGCACGTCCGCCCTTCCAGAACAACCTGGGCTTCCGGGTGCTTGATGCCAGTGGCCGTCAACTTGGGATCGGCCTGATCCCCGTGAGCAGCGCCGGTGGGCCAGGCACCTTTAACGCCTCGATCACCTTTAATCTGCCGCCCGCCGGGGGCCGGATCATCGTTGAACTCGGTGATCAGAATGCCACCAACAACCAGATTGTCGCCACGGCCCAACTCGAACTGAACGTCGCCCCGCAGGCCCAGGCGATCGTTATCGAGTCGCCCGCCGCCAATCAGCAGGTTGGCAGCCCCATGACCCTCACCGGCCGCACGATACGCTTGCCAAGTGGCAACCAACTCAGCTATCGGGTACGTGATCGCCTGGGCAGCCAGATCGGCGCGGGCCAGTTTGCGGTCAGTGGTTCCCAGGATGGTGGCTCGCGCTTTAACGCCCAGATCTTCTTCACGCTGCCCGTGGGTGGTGGCCCGATTGCGGTCGAGGTGGTGGATCTGGAGTTGGGCACGAACCAGGTACGGGCCAGTTCGGTGATCAATCTGACCGTCGCGGGACCACCGCCGCTACCCACGGCGACCCCTGCGCCGACCCGCCAGGCGATCACGATTGATACCCCGCCGCAGGGAACCACCGTTGGTAGCCCGGTGGTGGTCACGGGACGGGCCGCCCTCGCCCCCCAGTTCCGTGAACTCTATTACGTGATTCGCACCCTGACCCGCGAAACCCTTGGGCAAGGTAGTTTCCCGGTTGCTGGTCAACCTGGTCAGCGCAACGTGCCCTTTGTGGCATCATTGACCTTTGCCGAACCAGCCCAGGGTGGCGCGATTGTGGTCGAAATCTACGACCGTGATGGGGCCGGCCAGATCATTGCCAGCAGCATTGTGCAACTCCAGGTCAACCCGCGGGGCGGTGGGGCCGTGCCGCCGCTCCAGGTGATCACCCCGGGGCCGTACCCGATCAACCCGTAAGGTACCTGTCCGCCCCGACGATCCCGTGGCCCGCCCACGGGATCGTGTCGTCTGCCCACGGGATCCCGTCGCCCGACCCGACGTCCCGTGGCCCGTCTCACTCCCAATGGTATAATAGGCCCATGCTGCCGCGTCTTGTTTCGCTTGCCCTGCGTGCAATTCAGGTGGCCCTGGCCTTGATGGCCGGGGCTTATCTGTGGTATTTTGCCGACCGGGTGCGCCTGCTGTTCGCCTTTCGGTTCCCGCTGGACTATGGCGAAGGCCCACTCCTGGCCCAGGTTGATCAACTGCTGGCCAGGGTGCCGATCTGGCAACTCTACGCCGATCCGGCCCTGCCACCCTTTCTGATCATCAATTACCCGCCGCTGTATCTGCTGGTGACGGCGGCCCTGAGTCCCGTGACTGGCTCGGCGCTGATTGCAGGGCGGTTGGTGGCCCTGGCGGCGACCCTGGCGAGTGTCGTAGCCCTGGCTCGTTTGACGCAGCCCTGTGCCACGCCACGCCCCTTGGGTTGGGGGGCGCGCCTCTTACCCTATGCCCTGGCAAGCCTGTTCCTGACCGTGCCGATTGTGCGCGAGTGGGGCACGCTCATGCGGGTGGATATGCTCGGGCTGGCGCTTGGGCTCTGGGGCCTGGTGCTGCTTGTTGGCGGCCAAGCCCTTCGTCCGGGACGGGCCTTTGGGGCGGGCTTGCTCTTGACGGCCAGCCTGTTTGTCAAGCCTTCACTGCTCGCCGCCCCCGCTGCCGCCGTGGCCTGGCTGGCATGGACGACCCTGCGCTCCCCTGAGCCGACCCGGCGTTTGTGGTTCCAAACCCTGCTGGCCCTCGTCGCTAGTATGGCCCTGGTTGGGGGCGGGCTGCTTGGCCTGTTCCAACTTGCCAGTAACGGCTGGTTCACGCTGCATGTCGTTGCCGCGAACGCCAACCGCTGGGAACTTGACCTGGCGCTTGGTTTCTGGGAACAGCAACTCGCCCTGCGCTGGCCGCTCGGCCTTGCCGCAATGATCGCGCTCGGGCTGTTGTGGGCAGGGCGTTTGGGAGGGAGGAGCACCGGAACGCATGCGCCGACCGAGCAGGCAAGCACCACCGCCCCCACGCTGCTTGCGGCGCTGTATACGCTGTTTGGCATCGTGGCGGCTGCGGGCATCGGCAAAGTTGGGGCCTACAGTAACTATTTCCTCGAACTGTATGCGGGCTTGTTCTGGCTGATCGGCCTGGGCCTGACCCAACGCGTAAGCCAGTGCATCGTACCTCAGCCCCTGCCAGCCCTGGGGTTGTACGCTCTGCTGCTCGGCTCGTTGTTCTACTACCCGCCACTCTGGGATGCGAACCGCTTGCGTCCAGCGGGCTTGATCGAGCCAAGTCCGCCCCGCTTGGCGCTTGGTCGTTACGGGTTGTGGGTAGACGCCCAGCGCGAGGCCGAGGTGCTGGCGGCACTTACTCGGGTCAATCAGGCCATGGCAGTCGAGGTACGAGCGGCCGGGCCGTTGATCTTCACCGATCTGCCCGGTGTTGCGGCCGCGAGCGCCGTCACTTCACGCCTCCAGGCCTTCGAGGCGCGCCAACTGCTTGACCAGGGCCTCGCCGATGAGGCTGATCTGCTCTACGAACTGGCTAATGGTACCATTCCGCTGGCCGTGATTGACTATCTGGGCAATTGGCTTACCCCCGGCGTCACTACGATTCTGCAACGACGGTATGCCCACGATGGGGCCTATGGCACGTTTGACCTGTATCGCCCGATTGCGCTCGAACCATCCCAGGCCCTCGATCAACAATTTGCGACGGCCCCGGGGCTACGCCTGACCGGGTTGCGCCTGGCCGCGCCGCCCGGTCAGACCTACGAACC
Organism: Oscillochloridaceae bacterium umkhey_bin13; assembly: GCA_048381555.1. Taxonomy (GTDB): domain Bacteria; phylum Chloroflexota; class Chloroflexia; order Chloroflexales; family Chloroflexaceae; genus Viridilinea. Next base: position 2,665 of record JBLWKA010000131.1, on the reverse strand, counting down.
CGGGGCCACCCTCCCCCTGAGCCTCGACTGGCACTATGACGGCCCACCCCTGCCTGTACCCTTGAACGTGGTGGTGGGTCTGGCAACGCCCGAGGGCTATCCGCTGATCTTCGACGAGCGTCCCCTGCTCTATGGGGTGTTTGAACCCAGCACCTGGCCCGCAGGTGGCCCCGTGCAGCACATGCACCCTCTGAGCCTACCCAGCGAATTGCCCGCCGGACGGTATGCCCTTTTTGTAACTGTGATCCCGGTTGGGGCCGAACCCGACCTGTGGGCCGCGCCCCTCGTTGGCAGCCTTGAGCTTGACGAAGCAGGCGGGCAAGCATTCGAGGTCACCAATCAGTTTGTGCCGGCGCGTCTAATGCGGGCCTGGGCCGAACTTGGGGGCCTCGAACGAGTGGGCCTGCCCCTTACCCCAGCCGTACCCTTCGCCTGGGGCTACCTGCAATGCTTCGAGCGGGCCTGCCTCGAATTGCGTGGCGCTGAGGCGACCCCGCGCCCCTTGGGCGAACGGCTCTATCTGGCCGAAACCATTCGGGGCGACCAATGCAAAGCTGGCCCACCCGCCCCCAATGGACTCTGTGCAGGCTTTGCCAGCGCCCCCGACCAGTTTGCCGAACTTGGGCCACCACTTAGCGGTGAACTGTTGCGCAATGGCTGGATCGTGCAATGGAGTAGCGGGGCGCGCCTGGAGCGCCAACCCAATGGGGAATTGGCCGGGCTCGGGCGGCTCGGCGACGAAAGTCTGCGCCTCCCGCCGGGGATGCAGTACCGATGGCCGTGATCAAGACGCACAGGTGTATCTTGATCACGGCCATCGGTACATGAAGCGGAACTATTCTACCCCTTGCCACCGTCTTACCCCAAGCGAACAGACTCATTAGTCTGTGAATTACGTTTCCTGATACCAACAGGGGCTTCGCCAAGCTCAGCCTACGTTCCGTCCCAACGCCAATGACCCGCCGTTGGCTGAGCCTGCCGAAGCCAAATCCCAGATCAGGAAACGTAATTCACAGAGTACTCATGAACTAGGAGTTTTCCTATGCCATATGATTTTCAGCGCATCCGTCTGGCCCTTGGCCTGCTCGTGCTCAGTCTGGCTCTGAGTGCGTGTGGGGCTAATCCGCAGGCCAGTGCTCCGAGCCAACCTGCGCCCAGTGCGACGACGGCCCCGACCGTGAGCCAACCTGCGCCCAGTGCGACGACGGCCCCGACTGTGAGCCAACCTGCGCCCAGTACCACGGTGGAGCCAACCCAGCCACCACCGAGTGCCACGCCGGTGCCAACAGTGGTCCGTACGGCCTCGCCGTTGCCCCCGGCAAGCGTACCCACCAGCCCGAGTCGGCCGGTAACTGGCGAAATTCCTGACGCAATTCTGGCGACCATGCGCGCCGACCTGAGCCAACGGGCCGGGGTTGCCCCTGATCAGATCACCATTCGCGTGGCCGAAGCGGTGACCTGGCCCGATGGCAGTATGGGCTGCCCCCAGCCCAACATGATGTATCCCCAGGTCTTGATCGAGGGATACCGGGCCATTCTAGTTGCCAATGATCGTGATTACGCTTACCACAGCGACGCACGGGGCAATGCCTTCTATTGTGCCCGACCCGAGCGGTAGGATTGAGTAGGGACGCAGCATACTGCATCCCTACCTACCAAATACGCCTCAGACGGCATAAAGAAATCTAGGATTTCTTCTAATTCTCAACCCGATGAAACGCTTCCGCCATCGGCAAACCGAACGGCTCCCCGCGTTCGGCGGCCCATTGGCGTACCCGTTCAGCCAGTTCGGTCTGATCAGTGCCGAGCTGGCTGACGTGGCAGCGCAGGGCGGCTAACTTAATTTCGAGCGTATCCGAGATGTCTACGCCCTGGTTCAGGTGGGGCGCACCAACCACCCAGAGCTCTTTGACGCGACTGGGGGCGAAGCCTTCGGCGAGTAGTTCAGGGAAGTCCCAGGCATTCTGGGCTGCCGGGTAGATCGCCGCAAGACATGCATTGGCCGCCGCCAGATGGTCGGGGTGGTAGCGGGGAATCGCATACCCAGGTGTCCAGACCCGATCCGGGGACTGGCAAATTAGGCGATAGGCGCGGGTGCGCCGAATTTCGCGTACAATTGCCCGTCGCAAGGCCAGATTGGGTTCAAGCTGGCCATCAGGAAAATCAAGGAAGACGACCTCTTTGATCCCAAGGACTTCGGCGGCGGCGCGCTGCTCGGCTTTGCGGGTATCACTGATCCGGCGGCGGGCTTCTGGCCCTACATCGGTGGCATCGTCGGGGCCACCCGCACCGCCATCAGTACAGATAGCTAAGGTTACCTCCCACCCTTCGCGGGCCCATAGGGCGATGGTGCCACCACAGCCAAATTCCGCATCATCATGGTGGGCGACCACGACCAACGCGGTGCGCGGTCGCTCCTCTGCCGGGGACGTCATGGTTTACTCCTGCGTTTGATGTGCTTTGGGCTTAACCTTTCTAGTCTAGCACAAGACACCATTTGCAGTCGTGCGTGCATATTGCGCGAAGCCCAGCTGGGGATGGCCAGGTTGTGGGGGGGTTTGCGCCCCACACAGGCCCACCCCATAACACCAGCAACCCCAAAACGGCAGCCACATACCCGAGCGCACTCACCAACACAAACCAGGCCTCGAAATAAAACACGGTG
>JBLWKA010000130.1:0-15724 GCA_048381555.1 Oscillochloridaceae bacterium umkhey_bin13 | reverse complement strand
GTCGTACCTCGTGGTCAGTTTTCATGACGCCCTCCTCTGAAGGCGTCATGGTAGGTCATGGTGCGAGCGGGGCGGAACCGGCAAAAGTAATTGTCGCCACCGGCAAATCTAATTATCGTTGATCAGGCCCGGCGCAACTGGGGCGCGATCAGGTCAAGCAGGGCGCGCTGGAGGGCAAGAAAGGCGGCGTGACGATCAGGGTCGGCGCTGACCGCAAGGGGCAGCACCACGCGCTCGCGGAAGCGGGCGGTTCCGCTGACGGGATCGACGATATGGCGCTTCAGCCGTCGCACGACATGGGCGCGGTAGCGGTCGCCGCGTAGTTCGCCGGTATGATCGACCAGCGACGGGTCGAGCAGGGCGCAGAGCGAGGCAAACGAGCGATCATTGCCATCGTGGGGCGTCGCAGTCAGCAGCAGCAAGGCGTCACAGCGACGAGCCAGCACATCGGCGAGCCGCCGGCGCTGCGAGTCCTCGCGATCACCGCCACTGACCTCCATGCAATGGTGAGCCTCGTCAATTACGACCACATCGTAACTGGTGCGCTCAAGCAGATCGACCAGATGATCTTGCTTCAGAAAGTCGATCGACGCCAGGCCCAGGGGCAAATGGTCAAAGGGATTGGCCCCGCTCTCAGTACTGCGGCGGACGGCATCAAGCGCGGCGCGATCAAGGGTCTGCAGGCGCAGGCCAAAGCGTTCGGCAAGCTCGGTGCGCCACTGCTCCAGCAATGGCCCGGCGGGGGTGACCACGAGAATGCGGTGGGCCAGACGGCGGGCGATCAGTTCGGTCAGAATAAGGCCAGCCTGAATAGTCTTACCGAGGCCCACTGCATCAGCCAGTAGCAGCCGCACGCGACTCATGCGCAGGGCGCGCACCACCGGCACCAATTGGTAGGGCTCGAGTTGGATGCGGCCAGGCTGCACGGCGAGCAGCGCCTCAGGGCCAAGGGCTTGCTCCAGCAGAAACGCCTGGTGGTAGACCCGCCAGTGGGGGAGTGGGGCGGCGCGACTGGGACGCAGATCGCGCACAATCGGCTCAATCGTCTCGAAGGGATGCAACAGATCGAGTTCACGCCCCCGGAGGCCTCCATCAATGCAGCGCAAGCGGTAAAGCGTCTGCGGACCGAGGCGATCAGCGAAAACGACCTCCCAGCGCAAACCACGGGCTTGCACCTCGGTACCAGGAAGGAGCGTCGTCATGCGGAGCCTACGCGGAGCGGCGAGGGAACGAAGCGGCGCATACGCAGCCTAACTAGCTGAGGAGCACGGAAGCCGTATCCGGTTCGTGGAGGCCAAGGCACCGCAACAGAGCGATCCGGAAACGCTTTGCGGCACCATAGGTGCAATGCGTGCAGTGTAAGCACGCGACGGGGCGCTGTCAATTCGCGCCCGCTGCTGTTGAGTGCTTTTAGCACCGGGTGTGACGTAAACGCTTGCACGAACAGACCACATGGTGCCAGATCGATCGGAACGCCGTACCCCGCCGCACCCAGACATCGCCGCACCCCCCGTTGCCGCGCCACCGCGCACGTTTGCCTGTGGCCCGACATGAGCGAGTTGCTCAGCGCTGGCCAGCGTGTGTGGCCTGGATTCCCGTGCGCACCGTTGATTACCCGCATTTGCGCCCGCCTCATTGCGTATACTCATAGGGAAGCTTCCCAGAAACTTCCTGGTAAGAGACGATTGCTACACTGGTCGGAGAATTGTTTTTGATTGTCTTCCTCGATCGGCCTAGCTAACCAGAAAACTCGGGTTATGACAACAGCTACCCCCGCTCCGATTACCACGCTGCATGCCCTGGAACGGCAGTTCCGTAGCCAGATCCCGTCGGTGAACCTGCTCGGCGAGTTGCCGCTGACGCCGGAGTTGCACGAGGAATTGGGCGCGGCAATTGCGGGCCTGATCAAGCGCAACGATCTGCCCACGGCTTCGCGGATGATGCGCACGCGCTATCCGCATTGCCTCGCTGTTTTTCTGGTACTCCAGGGAATCTTTCATTATGACCAGGGGCGCTACTGGCCCAGTCTGCACGAACGCATCCGGGCGAAAGGCCCCCGTGCGGCGGCGCTCGAAGCTGAGTGGGGCCAGTTTTTTCTGGAATTCTTGGCTGAGCAGGATCTCGCGACCCTGACGGGCCTCGAACGCTCATTGCGTTACGTGACCCCCATTTTGCTTCATGGCGGTATTCCCCAGTACTGTCTCAATGACTATTTTCAGTTGATCTTTGTGCGCTTCGATGATCTGTTGCACGAGGCCCGGCTGCCGCTTGATGAGGCAACCCTCGATACGCTGGCAAGTGTGGCCGAACGTTCGGCCGCCGATCGCCCGGTTGCTCGCTTGATCCGCTATGGCGGCGATTTTGCCCGCGATCTGCTAGCACGCACGCTTGAGTTGGCCCAATTGACTGCTGAACGGCAGCAGTTGCCCGATCCGACCGAGGTTGGCCTGCCGCAGCGGGTGCTGGATCAGTATGCGCGCTGGTTGGCGTCCCGGCGTCAGCGGGCGCAGGAACGCGATCCAGCCTGGCGCCCGCGCCGCCCTGAACTCTGGTTTGACCGTGGGGCGACGGGTTGTATCTGGAGTTGCCAGCCCAGCAGTTGCCCCACGGTGAACGGCCCCATGCGCACTGGCAGATTGGCGGACAGCCGGGCATGCGTGAGTATCCGGTTGGGGCGCGCTTTATCGCGTCACGCTGGGAGACGAGCCCCGAGCAGGTGGCCCTGCCGCCGCTGGCGACTGGCTATACGGTACGCTTCAGTGATGGGCGCGAGGCCACTCAGCAGTGGGCGTTTCCTGGCTTCGATGCGCAACAGCCGCTCTTGGCTTTCGAGCCGGGGAGCGGGACGATCGTGCGCACGCCGGCAGGCTTGCCCGCCCGTGAACTCTGGCTGCTCTGTGCCGCCAATGTGCCACTGCGGGTCGAGGGCGGGCGGCAGGTAGCGGCCTTGCCCGCGCTCAACGGAGCGTGGCGAGACTTTCGGATCGAGCATTGGGACTTGCGGCAGGCCCGGGCGCTGTATCTCGGTACGCAACGGGTTGCGCTTCTGCCTGCTGACCAGAGCCGACGGCCCCAACTTACAGGAATGGCGCCGCTGGATCTGGGCGCAGCCACCCCTGCGCTCCCGCTCTACGTGGGTGGCTTGCCCCGCCTGAGCATTCCGCGCACCCGTCGCCAGAGCCTCAAGCAGGAACTCGCAACGTGGCGGGTGAGCATCACGGCGGCTGAACAGGTCTGGTTCACGGCTGAAGCCTTGGCAAGTGCCCAGTTTGCGCCCTTCGTGACGGTTGATCCTGATCAGATCTGCCTTGATCTGACCGAGCTTGCCCAGACGCAGGGCCTGGATTTTGGCCTGGTCGAGATCTGTGTACGTGGCCCGCTCGGGCGCGATAATCGCTTCAAGCTGGGCCTCGTGCCAGAACTCACCGTCAACGGGCATCTCAACCTGACTCCTCCTCGCGCTGGCAGCGCCAATCCCGAGCGTCCGATCCTGTTGCACACCAGTCCCGCGCTCGATCTCACCTGTGCTGACCCGACGGTACGGATTGTTGCACAGGCACCTGGGCAGTTTCGCCTGATCAGCCCGGGCCAGCGCACACAACTGGAGGTAACCCTGCAGCGGCGCGTTGCCAATCGCGTGATTCGCGTGCCGATCACCCTGCCGCTGCCCCAGTTGGCCTGGACGCTCAATGATGGAGCCCATATCTGGCAGCAGCGCAGCCTCACCTGTCCGGTTACCTGGATCGAGCAAGCGGATGATCCGCGCCTGATGCTCCAACTGAGCCCGGCACTGGGCATGATCGATCTGCCACGTCCCCAACTCTGGCTGCATGATCCAAGCGGACAACGCTTGCAGAGCCTTACCGCTCAGGGCAATGCGATTCACGGCTGGAGTTTTCGCCTGCACGATGCGCTTGATACGCTGCGTGCTTCGCGAGCCGCCGAACTGATTGCAACGCTTAGTTTGCATGCCTCCACGCCGAGTCCCTGGCTGCCGCTTGGCTTCGTCACCTGTCCAGCGCTCCAGATCACACAGCGCCTTGATCTGCAGCAACTGAGCGTGCAGATCGAGAGCGATGCCGAGGCTTGGCAGCTGCACGTCGCATGGCAGCAAGGCCACCCCTTGCGCGACCGCGTCATCCGCCTGTGGCCGCTCTGGCGACCCTGGGATGCGCCGCTGACCCAACCGATGCCGGATCAGGCGGATAACGCCTATCGCTGGACGCTTGATCGTGCAGCGCTCCCACCGGGACGCTATCGGCTCCAGCTTGCCATCGAGACGGCTTGGAGCAGTGCCACACCAATGCAACCAGGCCCCGGGGCCGATGCGAGCCTTGACCTCCTGCTGGGAAGTGGGGTGCCTAGTCCGACCTCGGCGCGACGCGCCTTGAGTGCGCTGCTTGCCGGGGCCACCGGCTTCGATCTGCGCGCCGCCCACCGCAAGCTTGTTCACGAGGATCGGCCTGAAGGCAGCGATCTGATCCAGACCTTGGCCGTCCTGAGCGAAGACGAGACGACCTTCACGGCGCTCTTCGCGGGGACGTGGTCGGGCAGTTCCATCTTCCGAGAGGTGGCCCAACAGCGGCGCGGGTTGCTCACCCTGGGCTACCTTGGTGCCTACGAAGCCCTGCACGAACTGGCTCGTGAACGGGTCGCCGCCCTCATCGCGAACTGGCAACCTTCATTTGCTGCGCTGCTGCAAGCGCTTGAGCAGAGCGGCAGTATCACGCTTGAAGCCTTGCAGCAACAGACCGACACAGGTGATGATGAACTCCACCTGCTTGAACTTCTGCAGCAATTGGGCATCGTGATCATTGATGAGCGGCTGGCTCAAGCCGAAACCGGGATCAGGCTTAATGACGATTGGCTCACGGTGCTGCCCCATGGCTTCCTGCAAGACAGCCTGATGCTCTATTTGCGCGAGATCGGGCAGTTCAGGCTGCTGACCTACGCCGAAGAACAGGTTCTGGCCCGCCAGATCGCTGCGGGCCTCGAAGCCGAGGATCGCTTGCGTCATGAGCAGGTCGATCTGCGGATGCAGTTCGAATTGGCCTCCTTCATGGAGATTGACGAGGCGAAGTTGCGGCAACTCCGGCGAGTCGCGCAAGATCCGGTTTCGTTGGCAACCCCGGTTGGCGAAGAGGCCGATAGCACGTTGGCTGATTTCATTCCCGACCCTCGCACACTCGATGCCGACGAAGCCGTCACGAACGAGATGCTTGGGGCGCAGCTCCAGCTAGCGCTTGGCCATCTTGACGAACGCGAACGGCGCGTGCTCGAATTGCGTTATGGTTTGTTTGATGGGCAAACGCGCACGCTCGAAGAGATCGGGAGAGCCTTTGGCGTCACCCGTGAACGCATTCGCCAGATGGAGGTCAAGGCGCTGAAACGGCTGAAGCACCCACGCTTGGGCAAGCCACTCAAGGTGTATCTGGAGCAGATCTAAAGGAATCCCATGCCAACCTTGCATCCCTTGCATACGACCGACCACCTACGAGCGACCTACCTGCGTTACCTCAAAACGATCTACCCCTTTCGCGACCCACAGCTGCGCACGGCCTTTGCGCAGGCGCTTGAGACGCCCGAACGCCTCGTCAAAGGCCCGTTGATTGAGGCCGCACCGCCCTTTCAGGTGGGGCGTACCCTGGCGCAGTTGGTTGCCGATGGGGTCCTGCATCCTGGCTTTGAAGCGCTCTGTGCTGATGCCTTACCCTGGAATCGCCCGCTGCACCTCCATCAGGAGCAGGCGGTCGTTCATGGGGTGCAGCACGGGCGCAATGTGATTGTCGCAACCGGCACAGGCTCAGGCAAAACCGAGAGTTTCCTGATCCCGATTCTCGACCACTTGCTGCGTGAACAGGCCGCAGGAACCTTGAGCGACCCGGGCGTGCGGGCGTTGCTGCTCTATCCCATGAACGCCCTCGCCAACGATCAACTCAAGCGCCTGCGCCGGATCCTGGCGGATTATCCAGCGATCACCTTTGGGCGCTATACCGGCGAGACCGAGGAGCGGCGTGATCGGGCTGAGGAGCGCTTCTATGATCAATTCCCAGATGAAAAACTCGAAAAGAACGAACTGATTGATCGTCAGACGATGCGCCAAACCCCGCCCCACCTGCTGCTCACCAACTACGCGATGTTGGAATACCTGTTGCTGCGGCCCGAGGACTGCACCTTCTTTGATGGTGACACGGGGCGGCACTGGCGCTTCATTGTGCTTGACGAGGCGCACATCTATGATGGGGCCAACGGCATCGAGATTGCCATGCTGCTGCGGCGGCTCAAGGAGCGCGTTGTGGGCAGTGAGCCAGGGCGTCTGCGCTGCATTGCCACCAGCGCCACCCTGGGCCGCGGTCGCCCCGATTTTCCCGCAGCGGTACAGTATGCGGCGAACCTGTTTGGCGAACCCTTTGCCTGGGAGCCTGACGATCCGGCCCAGCAGGATGTGATTGAAGCATCCCGCGTGCCGGTGGCTGAACTTGGGGCGGTCTGGGGTGAGCCAACGCCCCAACTTTACGCGATGCTCTGCGAGGCGATCAGGACCTTGCCCGAGCGCCCCGATCTGATCACGGCGCTCGCTCACCTCGAACAGGCCGCTCACGACTATCTCGCTTCGACCGAGCAACAAGCGGCCCGGCAAGCGGCGCAGCAACGCTGGCAGCAGGCGCTCACCAGTGACCCGCCCGTGCCGCCCTCAGAGGCGCTTGCCCAGGCCCTTGATGCCTGGTGCTATGCAATCCTACGCGGTGATGGCTGCTTGCGTCGTCTGCGTAACCTGCTGGCAACCCAACCACTGTTGCTCTCCGACGCTGCCGAACAGGTTATGCCCGCTGCGCCGAACGCGAGCACAAGCCTCGTCAATCTGATCGAATTGGCGGTGCGAGCACGTCCCGATCCCGCGAGCCTGGCGCTCTTGCCCGCCCGCTACCACGTCTTTGCGCGATCACTCGAAGGGGCCTTCGCATGCCTCAACGCGCGGGAGCATGCTGATGGGCAGCCGCATATCTTGCTCAGTCGCCACGAGCAATGCCCGGAATGCGCTGCGCGCGTCGTCGAGTTAGCCAGTTGTTCCCGTTGTGGCGCAACCTACCTGGTTGGGCGCGAAATGCCGGGAGATGCAGGTCAGCGCACATTCGAGCAACTCGCGGCCAGTGACTCGCTCTTTGATGGGAACAAGGTCTACTTTTTGCTCAGTTCACAGGCTGCCGACGATGATGAAGACGAACGCGCTGCGGCTGGCGATGATCTGGCGGAACAGCCGAACGTCGTCGAAGCAATCCGCTTCTGCTTGCGCTGTGGTGCGCTGGCCCAGGGTGCCCATAGCCCATGTACCTGTGGTGATCAGCGCTTCCGCTTGACCTGAGTGCGGTCGCATTGAATGATGCGGGCGAACCGAAAGCCTGCCTGGAGTGTGGTGCGCGCACCGGCACGACGCTGGTCTACCGTTTCCTCACCGGCCAGGACGCCCCAGTCAGCGTGATTGCCACCGCCCTCTACCAACAGTTGCCACCGGCTCGTCCTGAACAGGCGCAGGCGTTACCGGGCGAAGGACGCAAACTCCTAATCTTCTCCGATAGTCGCCAGGATGCAGCCTTTTTTGCCCCCTACCTCGAACGCACCTACACCCACGTCCTCCAACGGCGCTTGCTGCTCAAGAGCATTCATGAACATCGTGATGGCCCAGCCGGACTCTTGCGCCTACAGGATCTGATCGTCCCGCTACGCACACAGGCCGAAGCTGCCCAGGTCTTTCTGCAGCAGCAAAGCAGCATCGAGCGCCGCAGCATCGTGGCGACGTGGCTCCAGCAAGAGTTGATGGCAACCGACCGCCGGATGAGCCTCGAAGGACTTGGTTTGCTCGCGATCCGGCTGGTGCAACCGCTGGGCTGGAGCGCCCCGCAGGCCCTGCTGCAGGCACCGTGGCACCTCAGCAGCGATGAAAGTTGGACCCTGCTGGCACTCCTGCTCGATACGCTGCGCCAGCAAGGAGTCGTCACGATCCACGAAGATGTGGACATCATGAGTGAGGCATTTGCACCACGCAACTACGAACTGAGCGTACGCGGTCACGGCTCAAGTGGTCGCGAGCGGGTCCTGAGTTGGTCGCCGGTACGCGGTCGCAACAAACGCCTCGACATCCTTGATCGGCTCCTGAAACAACTCCAACCAGGATTGGATGCCAACACCCGCGATGAACTTGCCCGGGCGGCCCTCAAAGGGATCTGGGAACACCTGACTGAGCCACGCGCCTGCTGGTCAGCCCACCTTGTCGCGAAACGCAACAAAAGCGCCGGCGTGATCTACCAACTCAGCCATGCTTTGTGGGAGTATGCACCGACCACAAGCGTACCGTGTTTTCGTTGTTCCGCCTGCGGTAGTATCAGCGTCTTGAACCTACGCGGCCTATGCCCCACCAAGGGGTGTGGCGGCCAACTCAGCACCGTTGCGGTGGATGATCCCGTTCTCGGACAGAACCACTACCGTACGCTGTATCAGACGATGGCGCCGATTCCGCTCGCGGCCGAGGAGCATACGGCGCAATGGGTCAGTGAAGAGGCAGGCAAGATTCAGGAACGCTTCATCAATGGGGCCATCAATGTCCTCAGTTGTTCAACCACCTTTGAACTTGGCGTTGATGTGGGCGATCTCCAGACGGTCTTGATGCGCAACGTACCGCCGACAACCGCCAACTACGTGCAGCGCGCAGGGCGCGCAGGGCGGCGTACCGATACGGCTGCCTTCGTCGTGACCTACGCCCAACGACGCTCGCACGACTTGACCCATTACAGCGAACCGACACGGATTGTCGCTGGTCGGGTCAACCCACCCCGCATTGCCTTGAGCAACCCCAAAATTGCGCGCCGCCATATGCAGGCCGTATTGATCGCCGCCTTCTTCCGCGAGATTCACCAGACCCAGGGGCGCATCTTCAAGCGAGTAGGTGACTTCTTCCATCCCGATGACGTGCAACCAGCGGGTAGTGCCCTGCTGAGCCAATTCGCTGCGACCAAGCCCCCGGCGGTACTGGCGAGCCTCCGCCAGATTGTGCCGATGCCCATTCAGGCCGAATTGGGGCTCGAAAACTGGGGCTGGCTGCGCACCGCCGAGGGCGATGGGTTGCTCGATCTCGTGGATATGGTGACACACGAATTGACCGAGGAGTTGGATCGCTACCAGGCACTCGAACAGCAAGCAGCGGCAAATCGCCAATACAACCTGAGCAAGCACTACATGCATGTGCGCAATACGATCCATAAGCGTCACCTGCTCGGCTTTCTCGGCTCACGCAACATCTTGCCCAAATACGGCTTTCCAACCGATCTGGTCGAATTGAAGACCAATCATTTGAGCCTGCCCGAAGCGAGTAAAGTCGAACTTCAGCGCGACCTGCGGATTGCGATCGCCGAATACGCCCCTGGGGCTGAACTCGTCGCTGCCAAACGCATCTGGGTCGGAGCCGGGATTGCCAAGCAGCCGCAAAAAGATTGGCCCACCTTCAGCTATGCGATTTGTAGCACTTGCGGTCGCCTCAATTTACGCTCGGGCCACGATAGGAGCCTGACGACTTGTGAAGCATGCGCGAGCACACTTCGGGCGCAATACACCTTCATCAAGCCCGAGTTTGGCTTTGTCGCCGCTGATAAACCCAAAGCATCCGGCGAGAGTCGGCCCCGGCGGAGTTACGCCTCACGCGTGTACTTCGCTGAGTATGCACCCGGCTCCAATGGGGCTAGTAGCACAACCGAACTGAGCATCGTGCCAGAGCTATCAGGGCCACACGGGATGGTGCAGCAGCGCTACTCACGGTTTGGGCGGCTCGTCCTGGTGAATGCCGGGCCGCAGGGACGCGGCTTCCAGATTTGCCAGGAGTGCGGTCATGCTGAACCAGCCCCAGCCCAACCGTCAGCCGGAAAGCGCACGCGCAGCAAAACGAAACCAATGAGCCACACCCATCTCCTGAAGGGCACGCCGTGTTCTGGTCAACCACACACCTACCACCTCGGCCATGACTTTTTGACTGATGTGGTCGAGTTGCGCTTCATCGGAACTCGCGCAGGTGCGTACAACGAAGAATTGTGGCGCTCGCTGGTCTATGCGCTGCTCGAAGGGGCCTCGCAGGGTCTTGGCATCCGGCGTGACGATCTGGATGGCACCCTCTACCGCTATACGGCAGGCGCTGCACCAGCCATTGTCCTCTACGATAACGTCCCAGGTGGGGCAGGCCACGTCCAATACATCGCCCAGGAACTCCCATTTGTACTTGCCACAGCCTTTGATCGCGTCCAGCATGCCTGTTGCGGCCCCGAGACGAGTTGCTACGAGTGTTTGCGCAACTTCCGCAACCAACCCTACCACGATATGCTCAAGCGCGGGGTTGTGCGCGACTTTCTGGCTGGAGTGTTGGCGAATTGAAACCCTAGTTACATGTAATCCGTACAATGATCAGGGTCTTTCACGTTTTTCATTGCTTAGGGTGTGGCGGTATCTGATCACGCTCCTACATACCTCACACTATCGCCGCTTATGCAAGATCAAGAACACTGGCTCACCCGCTGGCTTGCGGCTCCCTACCAGGCAATGCTGCGTAGCCTCGGTCAGTCGCCCACACCCTCTCAGGCGTACGGCCCAGACGATCAGCCAACCGTAGCGGTAGCTACCGTGTCAGTGACCGTGCCTGAGTTGCTTAACCCGACGCGGTCTGCGGCCTCGGTTGCGCTGCTCATTGACGGGGAAAATTGTACGCCAGAGGTCGCAGCGCATGCGTTGCGCAAGGCAAGTGAATTCGGTACCGTGCGGGTGCGCCGCGTGTATGCTAATTGGTCGGTTGCCAGTACCCGTGGCTGGATTGACCCCATCGCACGCTATGCGATCCAGCCGATCCATCACGAGCCAACCAGCACTGGCAAGAATGCAACCGATATCTTGCTGACGATTGACGCCATGGATCTGCTGCATACGCACGGCATTGATTGCTTCTGTTTGGTTACTAGTGATAGCGATTATACGCCGCTCGTCGTGCGCCTGCGGGCCGCCCAATGTTCCGTCGTGGTGATTGGTCGTGCCAAGACGGTTCCTACGCTGATCGAGGCAAGCAATCTTTTTGTGCGACTCGAGGATCTGCTTGGCGGCTCGTCCGCCGTTCCCCCCACCGACGCTGCCCCTCAGGCTACGTCGCCTACCGCTGATCCGCCAGCCAAACCAATGACGATGAGCGAGGCTCCAGCTAAAGCCACGAAGGCCGCGTCGCCCCCGGCGGGTCCGGCTGCCGCTGCCAAACCCACCAAGGCTGTGCCACCCCCCGCGAGTCCGACTGCCGCTGCCAAACCCGCCAAGGCTGTGCCGCCCCCCGCGAGTCCGGCTGCCGCTGCCAAACCCGCCAAGGCTGCGTCGCCCCCCGCAAGTCCGGCTGCCGCTGCCAAAGCTACGAAGGCTGTGCCGTCATCAGCAGGTTCGGCCACAACAGCCAAGTCGGCGCAGCCAGCCGATCTTGGCCCACTCCTGATTGCCGTGTGGGAAAGCGTGCGGCAAACCCGTGGCGCAGTCTCGCTCTCCGACTTTGTCAATGCGATCAAGCAGCAGCATCCCCAGTTGGATCCGCAGTGTTACGGCCATACGCGCCTTGCCCAATTGGTCAAGACCCGCCCTGATCTCTTTACCCTTAAGCCCAACCCCAACGCCCCCGCGCAGATCCATGTGCTCCGAACCGCGCCAGTTGCCGTAGGAGGCGATCAGCAGGAACTGCGTACACTGCTGAAAGCCGCCTTACAGGTGGCCCCCAGTCAGGATGGTTGGATCTATATAGGTGTGCTGGGCAGCCAACTTAAGCAGATCGCGCCGTCCTTCACGCCCAAAAAATATGGTTATTCCCGCCTGGGCCTTTTGCTCCAAGCCTACCCCGAAATCTGCGAACTACGTGTGCATCGCGACGGTGGCTTCGATGTACGCTTGAGACGTTAGATAGAAGACGCATCACCGTGGGCGGCAGAAGCCAATAGAACAATCCCTCCGATGTTGTAGCGTTGGCAGGGTTTTGAGTACCTGATGGAGAAGCATGCATAATGGGTCGCGTCACTCCTGCCGCGCTCCTGGCGAAGTTGACTGATCTGGCCGACGATCCCGCCGCCCAAGCTCGCTTTGCCGCTGACCTGCTCATCAATGAGCGACGCGCCCAATTGCTTGGCCCAGCCTTGGTGACACTGGAGCAGTTGCCTATTCCTGAGGCACGCCCGGCGCTGCTGCCGCTCTACGCGGATCTGGACGCCGACGGCACGCGCCACGATGCAGGCGGGGGTTTTCGCGCTGCCATCCTGCGCATCCTGCGACCCTGGCTAAACGCCACCGACCTCCCCTTGCTGGAGCGGGCCGTCACCACGTATGAGTTTCTCCCACCCGGTCGCTCTGAGGAAGCCACGCCCATCCGCGCCGCTGGCCTCGTTGCCATGGCCGATCTTGATCCCACCTTGGCCGGCTTTCACGCCGCTCGCCTGCTGGCCGACCACGGCCACACCTCGCGCCTCAGTGGCGAGCCGGGCAAGACCGCCGCAACAGTGCTGGCCGCCCAAGCGGAAATCCTGCCCCTCTATTTGTACACCCTTGGCGAGACCCAACGTGACGAGGTGACGGTCGAGTGTTTGCGCCACCTGGCGGAGGCTCCGCTCACGATTGTGCGGGCTATATGCGATCGCTTTGGCCCTGAGGCGCGGGAACTGGCCCAAATCGGGTTGGTAGATCTGCTCCTGGCCAGCCCCGACCAGGCCCTCGCCCACGCGGAGTTGCGCACTCGCCTGCGTCAGCCCTGCCCACTCACCGTGCTGCGCTACCTTGGGGTGGCAATGGTGGCGAGTCGGCGGCAACCACTGATCGAGGCCGTGGTGGCAGCGGTGGCGGCTGAACACGACCCGGGCCGACGGGCGGCCCTGAGCGAGGCGCTGGCGCTCCTGCCCAGGGATCCGTCGGCGGGACGTGGAGTCACCTAGGCGGTAGACCAGAATGGTAGGGGACGAGGTCATGGAACAACTGCATGATGATGTCTGGCATGCGCCTTTGCAACGGCGAAGGGTGATCATCTTGAGCAGTATCTGCGGAGAGGTACCGAAATGGGCGATCGCCGCAGTGAGCGTGCGCCATCAGCAAGGCTGGCGTGGCTATTGGTGCGGTTGATCGCGAGGATCAGGCGCTCCAGCCGGGCGGTGACTTCGTCTAGTTCGGCCAGCAGCGCATCTGGCTCCTCGACCGGACGTTCACCCTCTTGCACGATTGCCACCCGTTGCAGACGCTCATTCAGCTCGGCCAGCTTCTGCTGGGCCGCCTTGCGCTCGACTAGGGCTTCGGCTTCCCCTTTCCCGGCGGCGATGGCCCCGCAAATCATCGTAGCTTCGACGGCGGAAATCGCTCTGAGCTATACGCTATCGTGCCAGTTTAGGGTTTTAGCACCGGCGTGTCACTGATCATGACCCTGCGCGAGCACGTCTAAGAACGCAGCAAAGGCCAGCAGTTCAGCCCTAAGCGCAGGCCAGAGCGTTTCGAGATTACTGATGAGGGGTTGTATTTTCTCGGGAACCAACTGCATTGTGTAGGTGTGGCGTACCAAATGCCGAAAGCGCCGGAATTCATCAAGTGCCAACGCATTGCGCTCGCTGATCACGGCGGGCCTCACGGTTGGGACATCTTCTGCCATACGCCAGACGAGATCTCGATGCCATGTTTGGCTCTTGGGTGATTGTTGATCAATCCGTTGCGCCACAAGCTCAAAGATACGCTCGATGCCCGAGTAAAAGCTATGGAGGTTGAGTGCGACAGAATCCAGATACAGATCATCGGCTGGCATTTGGCAAACTTTGCTCCAGCCCGTCAGCACACGCTGCACCAGTTGGGCCAGCGTTGGAATCTCGCCTTGGATGCGCTCGGCAAGTTGACGATAGGTGATCCTCACACGTCGATCCCGTAACGCAGAATCGCCTGTTTGAGGGGGCTGCTGGCACGTTCCAGTTCAACGAAGTCTACGGTGCGATCAGGAATACATTCCTCGACGGTACGCCATGCCGCCCAATAGTCGGACACAGCCAGCCCCTCGACCGCGAGATCGACGTCAGATGTGCTCGTGAAGGTGTGGGCGTCAGCCAATGAGCCAAAGAGCAGCACCCTGCTGACGGCGAAGCGCTGTTTCAATGCCGCCGCTGCCTCGCGTACCTCCGCCAGCACGTGCGCACGGAGGCGGAGCTCATCTGGGGTTGGCGGGATAACCGTAGGTGGCGCAACCTGGCGATAGGTCAGCCACTCGTCACGGGTTAGTTCGCGTGCTGTTGGCATCGGTATTTGGCCTTTGAATTGCGCTGCACGGCAGCATTGGTTGCTCTGCCATTATCATACCGCAGACCGCACCTGAATGCCACAGCCCTGGATCGTGAATGGCGTGCGTCTCCCCATACCCACCCTCACGCCCACGTTCGTCGGTGTCTGGTGCGTGCCCAATGCCTGGTGCCCGGTGCTCGTGTGCCCTGTCCCGCGTGCGCGGTGCCGGGAGTCGAACCCGTGAATCCAGTAAGGTTTATCAGACCTGTGCAGGGGTTACCTGCGTCCCCTTGCGGGGCAGTGACACCCGCCCGTCCGTGTGCGCTACCAACGCACCACACCTATTCTGCCACCAGATCAATCGCCCAGTTCGCCGCCTGGATCGCCGTATCGAGCTCACGATACTCCTTCGCCAGCGCATCGCGGCGGGTCTGAAGATCCGGTACGGCCACTGTCGGCACGAACTTGATCTCGGCCCCACGGGCACGGAACTGCGGGCTACCGACGCTGCGTAGCAACGCATCGGTCGCCCCTTGACGCATGCGCAGCACGTCGCGGCGGGCAATCGCCGCCGTGAGCGTGCGCCCATCAGCAAGGGTGGCCTGTCCATTCGTCTGGTTGATCGCGAGGATCAGGCGCTCCAGTCGGGCGGCAACCTCGTCCAGTTCGGCAAGGAGCGCAGCTGGTTCCTCGGCCGGACGTTCACCCTCTTGCACGACAGCCACCCGTTGCAGCCGCTCATTCAGTTCGGCCAGCTTTTGCTGGGCCGCCTTACGCTCGACTAGGGCTTCCGCAAGCTTCATGCAGCACCTCCTCTCGTTCCAACATGAGGCTGATGGTAGCAAATGGGCTGGTTGATGCCATCCGCCTTGCGAAGGAGTTTCGCTTGGTCGGTGTGGTACGCTATTGCCCAATGGGATGTACACCTTTGGGCTGCCCAGTGGGTTCGAAAACCCAACATCCAAACGAGTACGAGGAGGTTGCGATGCCGCGTAACGCTGCGACCCCGCGCCAGGTCTACCAACTGAAGATCACGCTCAAGGGGTGCAAGCCGCCGATCTGGCGGCGGGTTGAGGTCGCCGACGACATAACGTTCGCGCGATTGCACCGTGTCATCCAGGCTGGATCCACGAAGAGGACACGTCCGGCCACGATAGAGAAACCGTTGGTCGAGTTGGTAGAAAAACTGCCGCCTGAACTCCATGCCCAGGTGCGCGCCTATCTGACCCGTCTGCTCACGCAGCATGAGTCACCCACCGACGCACCGATGCCGCAAACCAAGCCTGTGGCGATCACTGCTCGTGCGTACTCACCGGCTGAGCACACCGCGTTTTGGGCCTCATTTGGGGCGTGACAAGCCACGCCGGGTGAGCCAACCCTGGAAACCCTGGTTGCAGAACGCCGCTCAAAGACCGAACCTCCTGCCTTATGA
>JBLWKA010000129.1:0-15811 GCA_048381555.1 Oscillochloridaceae bacterium umkhey_bin13 | reverse complement strand
CATACGGCTTGCCCGTATGCCATGGCCGCTGCTGCTTCCCTACACCGGCATTAAGCCGCCACGCTGTTTGTGGGCGGTCAGGTAGACCAGCGAACCCTGATGGCAGCGGATGCTGCGCCTGGTACCGCGTGGGATCACACCCGCGCTACTCACGATAATGATCGTGCCCAAGAGCGGGACAGGTCGCAGATCACGCAGTGCGAGCGCCGCAACAAGCCCGAACAGTACCGCGCCAACCAGGGCCAGGGTTGCAACCCCCCACGATGCAAGTAGCGCACAGGTAAGCACAGCGAACGCAAGCATGGCCCAGACCAGCAGCGTCGAGCGCAGCAGGTGACGCAAGCTTGCAGCGGGCCACAATGGCTTGCGGTTCGTCCTTCTACACGGTGATCGTCGGCTCATCCTAGATCGCGTTCGTAGAAGAGGCTAAGCGGATCGGCGACGTAACTACCGAAGGGGCCAATCACGCGAAACCCATCCCGCTCGTAGAGGGCGCAGGCTTCACGATTGAGAATGCCGGTTTCAAGGCGGGCCAGCGTGATGCCCTGGCTGCGCAGGTGATCAAGCAGGGCGTCGAGCATGCGCCGCCCAAGGCCCAGGCCCCGAAATTGGGGCAAAACAAACATACGTTTAAGTTCGCCATAGCCAGCGTAGCGTACAACTGCACCGGTTGCCGCCGCGACGCCGTCGACTCGTGCCACCAGAAAATGCACCCGCGGTTCCAGCAGGGCGGCCAGATCAAGCATGTGGTTGCTGTCGGCGGGATAGAGTTCTGCCGCATACGCATCACCTGCCGCAAGGATAGCGCGTACCTCGGGTGTATCGGCCCGTTCGGGTTGGATCGTGATGGGTCGGGTCATATATGGGCGTGGGCGTACATGGTACGCCCACATCTATGCTGGATGCAGCACGCGGACGCAGCACGCTGCGTCCCTACAATGTTACAATTCGGCCAAACGCGCACGCAAGGTCGCCAACGTCGCCTGAGCCGTCGCCAAGCCCTCGCGTTCGCGGCTGATCACGGCTTCGGGGGCCTTTGCCACGAAGCTTTCATTGGCGAGTTTGGCTTCGCGGCGGGCCACATCAGCTTCGGCGGCAGCCAGTTCTTTGCTGACCCTGGCCCGTTCGGCTGCCAGGTCGATCATGCCCGCGAGCGGCAAATAGGCTTCGATGGCCCCAAGCACAATCACGGCGGCCTGGCGCGGTTTGGCCTCCAGGCGCTCGGTGATCACCATCTCGTCAGCCTTGACCCGCCCAAGCCGAGCGATCAGGGCCGCCTGGGCCTGCAAAATTGATGTATGCGGGCCACCCGCAATGGTTGCCGTAACCCAGCGGGCCGCCTCGACTTTGTATTCGCTGCGCGCATTGCGGATCGCGACGATCAATTCTTGGGTCAGCGTCCAATCGCGTTCGGCGGCTTCGTCGAGCCAATTAGCCGGAGCCAGCGGGTAACTGGCGAGCATGAGCGAGTGCGCTGCTTCGGGGAAATGGCTTTCGATAGTCGTACCTGCGGTCAGATACTGCCACAACTCTTCGGTCACAAATGGCATGTAAGGATGCAGCAGGCGCAACACACCTTCGAGCACCGTATAGAGCACGGCGCGGGTGGTTGG
Source organism: Oscillochloridaceae bacterium umkhey_bin13 (assembly GCA_048381555.1). Taxonomy (GTDB): domain Bacteria; phylum Chloroflexota; class Chloroflexia; order Chloroflexales; family Chloroflexaceae; genus Viridilinea. The sequence continues at coordinate 14,198 of JBLWKA010000129.1, read as the reverse complement.
GTGCGCTGCCGCGTCGCCTTCGAGTTGCACTTTCGCGATCTCGACATACCAGTCGGCAAATTCGCCCCAGGCAAAATCGTGGATCTGGCGTCCGGCCTCGCCGAAATTGTAGCCTTCGAGCAGGCGATCAACGTCGTGGGTCAGACGCGTGTAGCGTGACAAGATCCAGCGGTCAGCCAGACTCATGCTGGCCGGATCAAAACTGAAGGCCGAGTTCCGCTCATCACCCAGCTTGCCAATCACAAAACGGGTCATATTCCAGAGCTTATTGGCAAAGTTGCGGGCGGATTCGATCCGCTGGGGATTGAGGTTCAGATCCTGGCCGGGGGTACCGCTGGTTGCCAGGGTGTAACGCAGCGCATCAGTGCCCTGCGCATCCATCACCTCGAGCGGATTGACCACATTGCCAAAACTCTTCGACATTTTGCGCCCGTGCTCATCACGCACCAGGCCGTGCAGATAGACCGTATGGAAGGGTTCCGTTCCGGTTAGGTAGCAGCCCATCATCATCATGCGGGCCACCCAGAAGAACAGAATATCGTAGCCGGTCTCCATCACACTGGTCGGGTAAAACGTGCGCAAATCGGTAGTCTCGTCGGGCCAACCGAGGGTCGAAAAGGGCCAGAGGCCCGACGAGAACCAGGTATCGAGCACATCAGGATCCTGGGTCGCGTCCTCAGGCGGGGCTTCGTCGGGGCCGGGCACCACAAACGAGCCATCGGGCAGGTACCAGACCGGAATGCGGTGGCCCCACCAGAGTTGGCGACTGATGCACCAATCCTCGATATGTTCGAGCCAGTTATAATAGACCTTCTCGAAACGCTCGGGCACAATCTTGGTGCGACCCTCGCGCACGGCGGCAATCGCCAGATCAGCCAGCGGCTGCATCCGCACAAACCACTGCTCGGACAAGAGCGGCTCGATCACTTCGCCGCCACGCTGACTGATGCCCACACTCATGGTGTGTGGCTCGGTCTTGACGAGCAGACCCTCACGTTCGAGGTCGACCAACAAGGCTTTGCGGGCCGCGAAGCGATCCATACCCGCATATGGCCCGGCCACCGCATTGAGGGTGGCGTCCTTATGCATAATATTGATCGGGGCCAGGCCCTGGCGTTTGCCGACTTCATAGTCGTTTTTGTCGTGGGCCGGAGTAATCTTCACCGCGCCTGAGCCAAACTCGGGATCGACATAGCTATCGGCGATGATCGGAATGGCCCGCCCAAGCGCAGGCAAGATCGCGGTCTGACCGAGATCATCAGCATAGCGTTCGTCACCGGGGGCAGTGGCAACGGCCACATCACCCAGGATCGTTTCGGGGCGGGTGGTTGCCACCGTAATCCAGCGGGTAGCGCCTTCGGCCCAGCGCCCCGAACCCCAGGCATGGGCAGGGCCGGTCCAATCAGCCGTGCGCACCGGGTAACGCACATACCAGATCGAGACATTGCGCTGCTCGTACTCAACCTCAAGGTCACTCACGGCAGTTTGCAAAGCAGGCGACCAGTTAACGAGATAGAGCCCACGGTAGATCAAACCATCGTCATAGAGCCGCTTAAAGGCGGTATGCACAGCGCGTGAGAGGCCCGCATCAAGCGTAAAGCGCTCACGGTTCCAGTCGCACGAAGCGCCAAGGCGGCGCAACTGATTAGTAATCTCGCCGTCATACTTCTCTTTCCATTCCCAGGTGCGGCGCAAAAACTCATCGCGGCCAACCTCTTGGCGCGACGTACCCTCGCTGCGCAACAGTTTTTCGACCTGGGACTGGGTCGCAATTCCGGCGTGATCCGTTCCGGGCACCCAAAGCGCGGCGTGGCCCTGCATCCGCCGCCAGCGGATCATAATATCCTCGATCGTCACAAACATCGCATGACCGAGGTGCAGTTCGCCGGTAACATTGGGTGGCGGGATCGAGATCACAAAGGAATCTTTTGGCGCATCGGCCCGTGGTGCAAAAAAACCATTGGCCTCCCACCACGCATACAGACGGCGCTCAACCTGCTGATGCTCGTAGGCTTTCGCCATTTCGGACGGACGCGCCGGAGCAGCAGCGCGGGAATCGTTGCTCATTGGGAACCTCATACACGGCTTTAAGCGGTTCTAAAGCCATTATACACGCCTTCGCGTGGAAGGTTGCATGGGCCATGCGATGGATTGATCGCCGTTGCAGCCCCGTCGCGACCCGATTGCGCCCATGCTACACTATGACTATGCCGATCATACGCTCAGGAGGCTCCGATGAGCATTGATGACATTCTCTTGGTGACAGGTCTGGTGCAACCCGCACATCCACTCCCACATGGGCAATGGACGATTGCCGACTATGAGCGTCTGCCGGATGATGGGCTGCGGTACGAACTGATCAATGGAGGATTGCGCATGACCCCGGCTCCGAACCTCGCCCATCAGACGACTAGTGGTGTCCTGTTTTACCATTTGCATCAACTTATTCAACTGCCTGGTCTGGGACGGGTATTTGCCGCTCCGGTTGATGTGGAGCTGGGGCCAGCGACGATTGTGCAACCCGATCTGGTGGTCATCTTGCATGGGGGTCTGGCCCAGTTGAGTGAACAGCGCATCATTGGGCCACCTGATTTGATCATCGAAATCACCTCGCCCAGCACGGCCAGTTATGATCGCCGCGAGAAGCGTGATCTGTATGCCAGCGTCGGGGTGCGTGAGTATTGGATTGCCGATCCCGCCAGTCGCAGCATCGAATTGTTGTTCCTGGACGGCGACGAGTACCGCGCCGAGCATGTCTACCGAGGGCGGGCCAGTCTGCCGAGTGCAGTACTGCCCCAGTGGCAGGTTACGACGGACGAACTGTTTGGGTAACCCCTAGCCCACGACCTCGCCACCGCAGACACAGGCAGCATTGCCATTGGGATGCTGGCCGTCGCCGGCCTAGCAAGAAACCTCTTAGACTAGCCTTCGTTTTGCCTAACGCGCCACCAAGGGCAATTGGATCTGATGCGGGGCACGGGTGGTCTCAAGACGCACCGTAAGCCGGGCTGCAGGCTGGGTCAGATCGTTCGAGTGAATCAGGAGGACACCGCTAACGGGCCAGGGTTGATACAGGGGCGCAAACCAGCGGGCAGTAGCCGTGATCACGGTGCTGGCCCCGGGGGCGAGGCTGCGCGGTGCAGCGTCAACCGTTAACCAGTTGCTTGCCTCTGGTTGAGGCCGCAACTCGATCGTTAGGCCGGTCGCTAATTCGCCCTGCTCCCGACACGTGATCACTTGCAATTCGCGCTGATCACGCTGGAGCCCAACGCTGGCCCCGGCATTCGCTGATAGACCAGCGAGGTCCTGGTAATGCATGGTGATCCGCCCGTCACGGTGCAACAAAGCCTGAAAGCTGAGCCGCTGGGCCGGATCGCTCACCAGACCCACCTGCTCCCAACTGATCAACGCGCCTTCCGGCAGCTGCGCCAGACTGACCCGTGCGCCCGCGACGCTTGGATCAAGTTCGGCCCGCAAGATGGCCAGGGCCGGCCCCAACGATTCGGCGATGGGCAAGCACCCCCGTAGAAAGCCCTGACTCATGCTCACCAGCGGCGAAAAGCCGATCATGCCATTGGCCGCCACCCAGATCTGGTCGTAGGTGCGCCCAAAATAGGGAAACATAAAGTCCAGGGGTAGCGCCAGGCTCACCCCCTTACTGCCCAGATCGAGGGTCTGGACGGTGGGTGGGGGCGCACGCCAGGAGGCAACCGGGCCAGTCGGCTCGTCGCTGCGCCAGACCCCGTAGGCTTCGTTGGCAACCGTCACGGTATAACTCAAGGCCCGTGTGCCCAGATTGCTCAGCAGGAAGGTGAGTTCACCGGTCTGGGGGAAATCAAGTGTGAGGGCCTGGGGTGCGTTACTGACCACCAATTGGGGACGGTCATCTTTCAGGGCGATCAGCAGAGTGTGGGCTTGGCCCGCCGCGAGATCAAGCTCCAGGGTCTGGCTCAGATACTCGCGGGCACTGATGGTCAACCTGACTGGCAACGCCTCGGCAGGCAGGATCACCTGAAACCGGCCATCCTGGGCGCTCATCACCTGCACGCCACCCTCAACTGTCACGGTAGCTTCGAGGGGCGCAGCATCAGCCGCCCGGATCACCTGGCCGGTCAGAGTCACTTGGTCGGGGGTACTCAGCACTGTAAACCGCACCGGCACCATCAACGGCGGTGCGCCAAGATCATTGCTATGCACAAGCACATTAGCCTGGTAGCGCCCCGGCCCGGGTACCTGACGCGCATCAAGCCAGAGGCGCACGGTCATTTGGGCACCTGGCTCCAGAGTCGTCGGACTCAGGACAGGGAAGGACAACCAGGGCAGGCCCGGATGGATCTGCGCCAGCGCTGCATACAGATCCGGTAAGCCATAGCCAAACAGGTTGTTGGGCACACTATCGGGTCGGCAGGCAACAAACTCGGGGTTCTGAAAACGGGGATCAACCACAATCGGTTGCGCCGTCGCCGTCAACGCCGCGTAGGTGCGTTCGTAGTCGCCAATCAGGCTGGGGTTGGCCGACCAGAGCAGGGCGACCGCGCCAGCGATGTGGGGTGCGGCCATGGACGTGCCGCTATTGGGCGCAAAACCCTGTTGGTTGGCAACCGTCGAAACGATCCAACTGCCAGGGGCAATCAAGTCGGGCTTGTTCCGCCCTTCTGGTCCTGGGCCAATACTACTAAAACTGGTCAACCGATTGCTACTATCGCTGGCCCCGACGGCGGTCACTTCGGCATAGTCACCGGGCGACTGGATGGTGCTACAACGCACCAGATTGCCAGTATTGCCCCCGGCAAAGACCGGGTAGATCCCGGCCGCACGCCAGGCAACCACATAACCCAGGTACCAGTCAGCATTCTGGCCTGCGGTCCACGAATTGTTGATGATATGCGGGCGTAGGTCAGGGCGAGGATTGAGCCCGTTCAGATCGGTGGGGGCCAGCAACCACTGGGCCGCCCGGATCAAATTGAGCTCGGTACACTCGCGGGTAGAGCAAGCCCGCGCCGCGATCCAGCGGGCATCGGGGGCCACGCCCACGGCCGGCAAACTGCGCGCCACCATCGTACCCATGGTATGGGTGCCGTGGTTGCCCGAATCTTCGGGAACGGGGCGGCCAGCAAGACTATCGTACCAATGGTAACTATGGCTCAGGCCGGAAGGCGTATTGCCACGATACTGGGCCAACAGGGCGGGATGATCGAAGCGCACGCCACTATCCAGGTTAGCGACGGTGATCCCGGCCCCACGTGCCCCAAACGCGGCCCAGGCCCGATCCACGCCCATCACCTGTAGGTTCCAGCAGTGCAGATCATCAGGCGTCAGACAGCTATTGGCCACCTGCGCTGGCAGACCAGGGTCAACCTCACTCAGGCTGGCGACCCGCAGCAGCCGCATTTCGGCGACGGTCGCCAGTCCCGCCAGGGCCTGCACATCAGCCGCTGTGCCACGCACTGCCAGGCCATTCACAATCCAGAGTGGGGTGTACGCCAGGCCACGGGCTTCGAGTAACGCCCGCACCTGGCCCTGGCTCGCCGCCGCGTGGTCACGCAAAGTTTGATAGACAAAGGTGCCACGGGCGGCCCAATCACGGATCGCATAGGCTGGGCTCAGATCAGCCTGATCGGCCAGCAGGATCAATAGATCGGCCTGTCCCTCGGGATCGGCCTGTTGCGCGGCGGTAAGCGCCGGATCGATCACACTGCCACGCCAGCCTGCCGGACGCGTCGTCGCTACCGGAACCCGGGCCGGGCCATGTACCAAGGGCTGAACCGCCTCGACTTCGCCGGTAAACAACCGTGGCGTGATCGGCTCAGCCGAATCATTCTGCAAGATCAGGCTGACCTCGGCCTGTTCCCCCAGCGCAACCGTAACAGCCAACGCCTCCGGGCTACTGCTGAGCAGACCAGCCGAACGGGCCGCAGGCGGGTTGCTAGTGGGCAACAAGGGCACGACAACCACCAGCAGGATGAGGACACAAACACGTCGGATGAACCGGGGCATAGGGAAACCAAATATAAAGATGCGTACCAGCCAGGGTGCCAGGGGCACAAGCCAGAAGCTTATCCTGCCAGCGGCGTGCCCATACTTGGCACAGTCCCTGGACACATCATCATACTACTGATTGGCTCCGAATGCGAGTTACAAATATTTTTCGCGACGTAGCACCTCGGCCTCAACACTATAGGCAATCACGGCAAAATCGGTAAAATAGTGTTCGGCCATGTGGCTCAGAATGCGCTCGGCAACCTCGGCACTGACAAGGGTCTCGATCCGGACACTCTGGCCCTCCCAATCAATCGCCATCACCCCACGGGTACCTTCGCCGCGCACTTCGCCACTGATCGTATAACCACGGGCACCGATCTGCTTCAGCGCCCGCACGAGCCGATCCTCCAGAATGCGCTCGGCAATGATTGTGACGAGCTTCAGGCGTGTCGTTTGCATCAACGTCCCCTTTCCAGTGGATAGCTGTCAAGTTGTGGAGTTGTGGAGTTGTGGAGTTGTGGAGTTGGCGAGTTGGCGAGTTGGCGAGTTGTGGAGCTGTCGAGCTGTCGAGTTGTGGAACTGTCGAGTTGTGGAGCAACGGTCAAGCTGGAATAGCCATTGCTGAGCCATAGCTTAGTCTCAATAGAAGAAACTCGAAATTCCATAGTAGAGTGGAATACCAATCGCGAGGTTGAACGGGAAAGTGATCGCCAGCGCAGCGGTCAGATAGTAGCTCGGGTTGGCCTGGGGTAGAGCGATGCGTACCGCCGCCGGAGCGGCAATATACGAAGCACTGGCGGCCAGGGTACCCAGCACCACCGCACCACCCGCCGACAGTCCGGCCAAGCTCCCGAGCCAGATCCCGAGCACGCCATTGAAAATCGGAATCAGGATGCCAAAGGCGATCAAAAAGCCCCCGACTTTGCGCAGATCGCGGAAGCGCCTGGCCGCGACCATGCCCATTTCAAGCAAAAAGAGGGTCAAGACACCCCGGAAGGGATCAACAAAGAGTGGGGCCACCTGTTCAAGCCCCGGTTTGCCCGCCAGAAAACCTATCACCATGCCCCCAAGTAACAACAGAATGCTCTTACCAGCCAACAATTCGCGCATCACCTCGCCCCAATGACCGGTCTGGCCCAAGGCACGGCGTGCGATCAACAGGGCCACCAGAATCGCCGGAATTTCGAGGATCGCCACCAGCGTGGGCATAAACCCTTCGAAGGGCACTTCGAGGGCGTTCAAAAAAGTCTGCACTGCCGCAAACGTCACGGCCGAGACCGAGCCATAATGGGCGGCCAGCGCGGCCGCATCGGCGATCTCGAAGCCACCAAAGCGGCGCAAAATGCCATACGCCACAATCGGAATGACAATCCCGAGCGCCAGGGTTGCCAGAGCCGGTGCCCAGAAACTGCTGAGCGGAGTCTTGGAAAGCTCAGCCCCACCCTTCAGGCCAATTGCCAATAAAAGATAGATCGATAGGCCTGTGTACAGCTCTTCAGGGAACTTCAGATCACTCCGCACCAGGGTCGCAATAACGCCAAGTACGAACGCGAGCACCATTGGGGAGAGCAGATTCAACCGCACAAGATCGAGGATCTCCACAACAACTCCTTTGGGACAAGGCGCGGCGAAAGCAGCGGGCAAGCCAAAGGGCATAGCGGCGGCTCGTTCGCACCCTTATGCTATGCCCTTTGCCAGCATCCCGCAGGAGGCTTGGAGCGCAGGTTAGGCCGTTGCAAGGGTCAGAACCATCACAGCACCTCCACACCATTGTAGTTTGCTGATAGAGCTACAGCGCCCGGATCACAAGGCTAGTAGTGGCCCCATCATACTCGGATCATCCATGTGCTGCAAGTGTATTCAGCACAACAGAAGTTGCGCCAGAGCGATTAGTCCTGATCAGAGCAAGGAAATCTAGAAGCCTCCAACCGAGGACAAGTTCCTGCTTTTCTGCTTCATGCCTTGACACCATGCGAAACATCGTGCTACACTTCACGAAATTATCCCGCCTGCACTCTCTTGCCAATGCCCGGAGGCGCTTGTGGATCGACTGGACGTTCCACCTGATGTCGTAATCCGCCGGTTGCCGCTTTATGCCCGTAGTTTGCGTTACCTGCTTGATGAAGGCGTTCACTCGGTCTCATCACAGGAACTGGGCGAGCGGATCAATGTTACAGCCGCACAGATCCGCAAGGATCTTTCGTACTTCGGTGAGTTTGGCAAGCAAGGTATCGGCTATGATGTCGAGAAGTTGCTGGCCCATATTGAGCGCATCCTGGGGCTAACCCACTCGTGGCCGGTGGTGGTGGTGGGGGTTGGTTCGCTGGGCCAGGCGATTGCCCGTTATGATGGCTTTCGCACCCAGGGCCTGCATATCGTGGGCCTGTTCGATACCGATCCCACCAAAATTGGTCAGGCGGTTGGTGAACTGAGCATTGCCGATTATGCTGATCTACACGCGGTCGTGTGTGAACATCAGGTGCGACTGGGCATTATTGCGGTGCCAGCAACCCGTGCCCAAGCGGTGGCCGATCTGTTGATCGAGGCTGGCGTGCGGGCCATTCTCAGCTATGCCCCGATTATTCTTCAGACCCCTGATGATGTGCTGGTGCGCTACATTGACCCAGTGGCGGTGCTGCACAGTATGACCTACTACCTAGCCCGTGAGGGTGACCGATGAAGCGGCTCGCCGCGCTACGCGGGCAGCACTGGCCCTTGTTTGGGCTGGCCCTGATCTATCTGCTGGCGAGTCTGCCCTTGCTCCTGCCCCATTCCCCTCCGGCAACCCGCATCGCCCCTGCCATCACGCCCCATCAGGCGCTGCCGTTGCCGCGCACCGATGGCCTCACCCCGCCCGAGGCAATGGAACGGCTTCAGGCACGCAGTGCCGTGCAACTCGATGCAGTCTATGATCGGGTGACCGGGGTTGCCAACTTTGTCACCGCCCGCAATCCCGCCGAGCGTCTGCCCTATACGCCAACCGCCGCCGAAAGCGGCAACCCCGAAGCAATCGCCCGTGGTTTTCTTGATCAGAACCGGGCCTTGTTCGGGCTGCGTAGTGCCCACGATGAGTTGCAACTCTTGCGGGTTGAGCCCGACCATGTCCACGGGTTTAGCCACCTGCGCTTGAATCAGGTCTACCAGGGGTTGCCCGTCTTTGGGCGCCAACTGGTCGTCCATCTTGATGCCGAGCAGCAACTGGTGGCGGTGAATGGGCAGTTCCAACCCGCCATTGCCGTGTCGACCGAACCGGCGATCACGCCCGCCCAGGCGATGGAGGTCGCGCTGACCAATTTGCGCAGCGAACAGTTGCTGCCCTTCGAGTTGGCGAAGATCGAGATCGAGCCGCTGCCTGATGAGACCCGGCTGGCGGTGTATGTGGATGCGACCGGGCACGCCACGCTGGTCTGGCAGGTAACGATTTTGACGGCGGCCCCGCTTGGGCAGTGGAGCTACTTTATCAATGCGCGCCGCCCCACGGTGGTGCATGCGATTGATGGCGTGATGCCAATCATGCGCCGGCGCACCTTTACGGCCCAGAATTCGACCCGTCTGCCGGGTCGTTTGATCATTGATGAGGGCGAGCGCTCGCGTGATCCGATTGCCCAGGCCGCCCATGATGGGGCCGGTCAGGTCTACACCTACTTCTTCAAAACTTTTCAGCGCAATTCGATTGACGGCCAGGGCATGCCGCTGGTCTCGACCGTCAATTTTGGCAAGGATCCCCAGGATGCCGAAAATGCAGCCTGGGTCGGTGAATACAACCAGATGATCTATGGCGATGGCGGACGAATCTTCAAGCCCCTGCCCTATGGCCTTGATGTGATCGGTCACGAGTTTACTCATGGCGTGATCCAGACGACGGCTGATCTGATCTATGAAGTGCAGTCGGGTGCGCTGAATGAGTCGTATGCCGATGTGTTCGGGGCGATGATTGACCGCGACGATTGGACGATGGGCGAGGATGTGATCAAGTCGCCACCCTTCCCCCGTCCGTACCTGCGCAGCCTTTCCGATCCGAATGCCCAGGGCTCCTACGACCCACGCGATCCGCTCGGTGGGGTGGGCCAGCCTGCGAACATGGCTGAGTATGCTAATCTGCCCAATACCCGCCGCGCCAATAATGGCGGTGTCCATGTGAATAGTGGCATCCCGAACTATGCCCACTATCTGCTGGCGCAGGCGCTTGGACGCGATAAGACCGAACAGATTGCCTACCGTACGCTGACCCAGTACTTGACCCCGAACTCGAATTTTCTCGATGCGGCCAACGCGAGTGCCCGGGCCGCGGCGGATCTGTATGGCAATGGCCCTGAAGTCCAGGCCGTGCAACGGGCCTTTGCCCAGGTTGGCATTACGACCCAGGCAACCCCCGGTGGCCCGATCATCAACCCCGGTGATACCCCTTCGGGCGGCCCCGCGCCCCAGGCCCCGCGCCAACCGCTCCCCGCAAGCTGCACCGATCTTGTAGTCTCGGGGGGCTTCGAACAGGATACCGGCTGGACCGAGGTGGTGCGTGGTGATACGCGGATCATTGATACCCAGTTGCCCCGCAGTGGGCGGCGCAGTGCCTGGCTCGGTGGCACCGATCAAGAAACACTCCAGTATATTTTTCAGGATATCAATGTCCCCGCCAATGTGACCCGCCTCGAATTGCGCTATGCACGCCTGATCCACTACGAGACCACCGGGCTGCTCGGGGCCTTTGCCGCCGAGGCGATCTTTAGTAGCGCAATTGCCAATACCAATGGTGATCTGGTCACCGCGATCGAGACGCTGCGCTCGTCGCAGGGCGATGACACCTGGAATGAAGTCACGTTTGATCTCTCGCGGTTTGCCGGACGCACGATTCGCCTGGTCTTCGCCTCGGAAAATCCGCGGGGCAATGTATCGAGCATGTTCGTGGACGATGTGCAGTTGATTGGCTGTACGACCGGGGCTGGCCCGGCTGCGCCACCGACCAATTCGGTCGATCTGGTCTTTATTAGCGGGCAGATCACCGATGCCAGTACCCGCCGCGGGGTGGCCGGCGCACAGTTCTTCGTGATCCGGCAAGGGTTGACCGCCAGCCAGGCCGCAGCCGACGATAACATTACCGCCGATGAGGTGATCACGTTTGGGAGCGCTGACCGTAATGGGGTCTTCCAAACCCAGGCCCCGGTCACCCGTGGCCAGCGCTACAGTGTGATTGTGCTTGCGAGTGGCTATCGTCCGATTATTGCCAATAACGAAGTGAATATTCCGGCTAATGCGACGAACCCGTACCGTGTTGATGCTGATTTGCGCCGTGGGCGGTAGGGCGTGGGCTATGCCGATTGGGCTAGTTTCTATGTGCTGTTGATGGTGCGTGGCGGCCCTGGTCTCCGCTGCGGGTGCTGGTTCGGCTCCCCTCCCCCGCAGCGGGGGGAGGGGCTGGGGGAGGGGGGCCGGAAGAGGTGCGCCGTACCAACCGTGTGAAGCAGAACACCTACTCCTTAACGAGATAGCATATGAGTGATCAGCGCCGGGTTGAATGTTGTGTCTGCCACATCCCGCTAGAGTCGCCCTACAAGATGTTGGGCGGACGGGCCTATTGTGACCATCACTATGCAGTGGTGAATCGGCCCAACCCCGGCTTCTGGCGGGCGACGGTGATCGAAGTGATTGCCATGGGTTTGCTGGCGGCGCTAGTCGCCTTCCTGGCCGACCGTTTCTTGGGACCATTGAGTGGCACGGCCCTGATGGTGGCCGGAGTACTGCTGGCAATCATCCCGTCGGCACTCTGGATGGGCTTTTTCTATCGCCAGGATCGCCTAGAACCGGAACCGAAAACCCAGATCCTGGCCGTCTTTATGCTGGCAGCGTTGCTCGCGGATGTGTTCGGACGCCGTATTGTCAATGATTGGTTCCAAGTCAACCGTTGGGCCAGTTTCGATACGACCACGTCACTCTTAGCTTCGATCTTGATTATTGCGGTCACGGCCCAGCTTATTATTTACATCGTGATGCGCTTGCTCGTCTATGATACGCCCGAATTCGATGAGCGCATGGATGGGATTATCTACGGTACCATGGCCGGGCTCGGCGTTGCAACGGTTGGCAATCTTTATTTTGTGATCTCAAACGAAGGGGTGGCCCTCGGGCCGGGGATTGTGCAGACGGTCACCACCGCTTTGGCCCAGGCCTCGTTTGGGGGCCTGCAAGGCTGGTTTATGGCCGAAGCTAAATTTACCCGCAAACCGATCTGGTGGGTACCCGGCGGCTTTGCGTTGGCGACCCTGTTTAATGGGGTCTTTAGCTGGTTGATCGGCGAAGTCAGTGCGGTTGGGTTGCAGGTTGATCCCTGGCGCTCGCTGATCTTTGGCATCATGGTGGCCCTGGCAACCTTCTTGTTATTGGCCTTTTTGATGGCGCGCACGACCGAAATCACCCTGCGGCAAGGGACACGCTCATGACCCAACTTGCCAATGAACCACGCTACGATCTGCGGATCCATCCCAAGGATGTTGGGGTGCTGCTGATTGCCGCACTCTGCTTATTTGGTGGTTGGCTGCTGATGCAGCGCACGACCAGCCAGACGATCAGCTTTCAGGACGAGTTGACGCCCCTTCAGTTGGCCTATCCGGCAGGCTGGATTGTCGCCCCGCCCGTCGAGAATATTGTGCTGGCGGTGATCAATCCGGTGACGCCTTCGTTGTTTAAGACCACAATCAGTGTCGAGAACCGCCTGATCGATCCAGCCAATCCGCCGACGCTCCAGACTTTGCTCGATCGACGAATCGAGCAGCGCCAGAGTCTAACCAGTTACCACTTTTTGGGCGAACGCGAAACAACGGTTGATGGAGCCAGAGCAATTGTTACCGATTATGCGTATGTCACCCTGCCGATTGACGAGTCGCGCCGCGCGGCGTTGCCGGTAGTGGTGGTCGCCCGTGAGTATATTGTAATTACGGCAGACCAGTCTTACTACATTACCCTCGCCGCGCCCGAAACGACCTTCGAGGCCGATGCGCGGCGCTTTGAGCGCATGGTCGCTGATATTCGGCTCCAATAGGTTGTTAGCGGTGCCCCAACCTTAGACATGGTTCAAAAACGACCCTTCCAACATGATAGTTGTGCCACGTCCAAGGCGTCGGGCTAATGGTTTTTCAAAATTAAATCCGGTAGATGCCCGTGCTGTGGGGCTGAAAGCCCTCGGCTATGGGAAGCAAAGCCTGCCTGCGCAGGCTATACCGAACGTAATTTTTAAAGTTCATAAGCCCTGCCTGAGACCCGACGCCCTGCGGGCTGTCAGCGCAATACGTTTTCATAAGCCCAAAGGGTTTGGTATATCAGCAAGGGCTTCAGCCTGGCGGGAGGGAAGTTGCCGAACGGTCAAGCTCATTTGAACCATGCCTTATACAAAAAGCAAGGCCCAAGCGCCTCGGGGAGGTATGATGAGTGATCAATCCCATCCTGAAGCAGCCGCTGGTTTCCCGGTCGGGGGCATTTCACTCGGCGGGATCGGGGCTGGTGACGCCGATACGAGTTTGCGGGCCGCTGCCGACGATTTAGCGCCGCCAAACGACGAAACGGCGCTCACGTTGCCTCACGGGGCCTTGATCGCATTCCGCAAAAGTGGCGGGCTGCGGTTTAGCAGCCGGGGGTTTGTGGTGACCCACAGCGGCTGGATCATTCCCTTACCCGGCACCGAGGGTCGGTTGCGCCACTTGAGGCCAGCCAGCCTGGCCAGCCTTGCGCGGCGCATCAGCCGGGCCAGGTTGGGCGACGCCCCGAGTCCGCTTGGCCGCCCGCGCCCCGATGGGTTCAGTTACGAACTCGTGGCCGAGGTTCGCGGTCGCCCGTGCCTGCTCGAACTCGATCAGGGCCAGGGTTCAGCCACCCAGATCGCCCTCGTGCGGGCGCTCGAACGTTTGCTGCCTGCGTCATAGGCACCGCCGCAACCCGATTCAAGGTCGGACAGAACAGTTGGGCTTTATGCGGGTTTTTCGGAAATCGCTCGGGTCAGGTGCTGCGCGACCCGCCTGCAAAATCCTTGATACCTGGCCCCAGACGCCCCAAAAACCCTATCGTTGAAAGCTGTCCCCCTGGGAACTCCGAGGCGAGTCTGCGGCGTCATGATGCCGCCAGTGATTCCACCGAACAAAAAGCAGAGGGCACGCGCATTCGCGCGGGCCCGCGGCTTTTTGTTAGGCACGGGCCGCCTCAGGTGTCGCTTGGCCCCGCCGCAGCCCCTA
>JBLWKA010000128.1:0-15855 GCA_048381555.1 Oscillochloridaceae bacterium umkhey_bin13 | reverse complement strand
GGGGGGCGCCGCGGGTGGAGGGTGTTGGGGCCCCGGGGGGGGGGGGGGTTGGGGGGGGGGGGGGGGCGGCGCCCCCCCCACCCCGCACACCTACCATTGGGATCAGGCCCGCACAAACAAACGTCCTAGCTTACACGCAAAGCCGGGTAACAACGGCGAGGTGAGTTCATCGTTGGCATACAGGGTCGCAACCAAGCGTAGGGTCGCCGCCTCGCGCCGGTAGATCTCGGCCTGCCGGCTGCGCCAATCAATGATCCAATATTCGATGACCCCTCGGCGCGCATACAACTGGCGCTTCTCCTCGCGGTCACGGTTCTCGTTGGTGCGCCCCGGCGACAAGATCTCGATGGCAAGTTCGGGAGCCAGCCCGAATTTGCCATCGCCTCGGTCGGCCTGGACCAAACGCGTTGCACTGTACCAGACCACGTCAGACACCACATCATCGTCATCGGCGAAGAGCAAGCCGGGGGCTGGAATTGCGATACCCTCACCAGTCGACTCGCTCCAATCCTGTAGAAAACGTGTAATTTGCCCACTAGCAAATTGATGATGCCAATGCGGTTGCTTTGACACGTGCAGATCTCCATCAATGATCTCGTAGCGCCGCCCATCGCCGTTGGGAAAGCCCTCGAGATCGGCTGAGGTCCAGCGTGCTTCCGTGGTCATAACCGTACCTCCGGTGATAGCCAAACCGGTCAGGAAGCGGGTATGCTACCTGACCGGTCAGATGACGTTCTATGAATGGTGGGCCCCCAGGGATTCGAACCCTGAACCAATTGATTAAGAGTCAACTGCTCTACCGTTGAGCTAGAGGCCCAAACCGCATGGCATTATACGGATGATCCGTCAACGTGTCAACCTTGTGCAGAGCGCCAAGGTTCTGTACAATAGTGCATTATGCCGATTGACGATTATTATCAAGAATATGGCCCGATCCGGCGGCGGCGCAGCGGTCGTCCGCCCGAGCCACCCGAGGATGAAGAGCCACCCCGGCGTCCGCAACGCCCCCCACCAGCACCCCGGCGGCGGCAGCGGGCAAGCGGGCGGGGGGCCGGTTGGATGCTCAGTCTGCTCGCCCTGCTGCTCGCCTCGCCGCTCCTCTTGCCCTACGCCCTGAATTTCTTCTACCGCGATCAGGCCTTACCCGGCGTGAGTGTGCAGGGCCAGCCTGTAGCCGGACTGAGCGGGTCCGAAATTAGTGCCACGTTGCAGAACCAGTATGAGGCGTTTTTGCGCCGTCCTGTCACCCTGGCCTACGCCGGTACCAGTTGGGAACCAGCGCTCACCGAGTTGGGGGTGCGCTTTGATACCGATGCGCTGGCGGCCGAAGCGGTGGCAGCCGGACGACGCGGCGATCCGATCACCCGTCTGCGTGAACTGTATGCCCTCTGGCAACAGGGTCTCGATCTGACCCCACGGCTGGTGGTTGATCAACCGGCGCTGCAAGCCTACCTGCTGAACCTGGCCCCACGCATCGAACGGCCCGCCCAGGATCCCGCCCTGAGTCTGGCGGCCGCTCGGGTCGTCGGCACGCCCGGTACCAGTGGCGTCCAACTGCTCGTGGACGCTACCGCCAATGATGTGCTGCTTGCCCTGCGTGACCTGACTCCGCGTGAAGTCCCACTGCGCACCCGCTTGCTCGATCCCAAAGTGAGTGATGCGGCCCTAGTTACGGCCGAAACCCGGGCTAGTGAATTGTTGCGTACCCCGCTGGTGATGACCCGCGGCGAACAGTCCTGGGTCTGGGAACCCGAGCGCCTGGCCGAAATGTTGACGGTTGCGCCAGTGGATGGCCGCCTCGAATTGCGGGTCATCCCCGAGCGGCTGGCCCGTTCGGTCGAGGGCCTGGCCCAGTTGGTTGATACCGGCACGGCCGAACCGCGGCTGCGGTTTAGTAATGGCCAGGTGCAGATTATCGAAGAGGGCCGCCCCGGTTGGCGTTTGCGCCAAGAAGATGCCGTTGAACAGATTGCCAACCTCTTACTCAGTAGTTCGACCGTGACCCGCACCCTCGATCTGCCCGTTGATCAGCTTGAACCCCAAATCACCGCCGCGAGCCTACCCGAGCTTGGGATCAACGAGTTGGTGGCCGAAGGCAAGAGTAGTTTTAGTGGCTCGGCGGCCTATCGCATTACCAATATCGAGGCCGGAACGCGGCGCATGGACGGGGTCTTGATCGCTCCCGGCGAAGAATTTTCGTTCAATCGCCAGTTGGGCGAAGTGGATGCCGCCAATGGTTTTGTCGAAGGCTATGCGATCATCGGCAATCGCACCCAACTCGAATGGGGCGGCGGGGTCTGTCAGGTCTCGACAACCGTCTTTCGAGGAGCCTTCTGGGCCGGTTTGCCGATCACCGAGCGCCACGCCCACGCTTTTTATATTAGCTGGTATGATCGCTTTGGCCTCGGGCCAAATGGTGACGGCCAGGGACTTGACGCAGCGATCTATACTGGGGTCGCAGACCTGAAATTTGTTAATGATACCGGCCACTGGTTGCTCATGCAGGCCGAAGCCGATCGCACGAGCCAGGTCTTGACCGTGCGCTTCTATGGAACCCGTCCCGACCGCGAAGTTCGCCTCGAAGGGCCGTTGGTTAGTAATGAAGTGCGTGCCCCGAGTCAACCCGTGTATGTGGACGACCCGACCCTGCCTCGTGGTACCCTCCGCCAGAGTGATGTGGCTCGTAGTGGGCGCGATATTACCGTGCGCCGTGTGATCATCCAGGGTGGGATTGAGATCACACGCGAGAGTTTTTTGACCCGCTTCCGCGCCTGGCCCAACATTTTTGTGCGCGGCACCGGGTAAGCGATTTTGGATTTTAGCTTTTGGATTTTGGATTGCCGCTCTATATGTGCCTGTACGCCAGTGGTGAAAGAGCAGCGAACTGATTTATGCCAGCGCTTGCCGTTATCTGCCCTGCTTGCCGTCACAGCAATCCGCCAGGCTCGCGGTTTTGCAACGCATGTGGATCACCCTTAGGGGTTACTCGCCCCTTGGGTGAACGCATGGCTTCGTTGCGCTCGGCGGCCCCGCCCCCACCCGCCCCGTTTGCGCTTGGCAGTACGATTGATGCCGCTGGCCGCTACGAGGTGCGCAATACGATTGGCAAGGGCGGCTTTGGCGAAGCCTATCTGGTCTTTGATCGTCAACTCAATCGCTTCTGTGTTGCCAAACGTCAGATGCCGAATGCCGCCTGGAGTGAACGCACTCGTCAACAGGCGGCTCTTAATTTTCAGCGCGAAGCCCAATTGCTCGTCACGCTCAATACGCCCGGCCATCCCAACATTCCCGAGATCTACGCCTACCTGCCCGAACAAAGCTGCCTGGTCATGAAGTATGTCGAGGGCCGTGATCTTAGTCAGTTGCTGCGTGAACGGGGCGGTTCGCTGCCCCCGAACGAGGCGCTGGCGATCACGCGTGAGGTCGCTTCGGCGCTGGCCTATATGCACACCCGCCCCGAACCCGTCTTGCACCGTGATGTCAAGCCAGCCAATATCATTATCGATAGCGCCGGCCGGGTCTGGTTGATTGACTTTGGCCTGTCGCGGGCCACCCCAGTGCAGGCCGTCAGCGCAACGTCGCAAAGCCAGTTGGCCGGGACGCTTGGCTTTACGCCGCCCGAACAGTGGCGCGGCCAGGCCCAGGATCGCTCCGATGTCTATGCCCTGGCTGCGACCCTGCATATGTTGCTGACTGGCCATCAGCCCGCGCTGACCAAAGCCGAGTTGCCCGAGTTTTTGAAGGGTGCTAAGCAACCCCATCCCTTGCTACGAACTCTGAAGCCAGGTCTGCATCCCGATGTCGAGAGTCTGGTCAGTCAGGCGTTGGCCTTTAATCCGGCCGAACGCCCCAGTGCCGCTGATCTGTTGGCCGCAATCGAAAAGATCCTCGCCCCCACGGCCCGCGCCCCCCTCCAGGCCCCTGATGGCTCGGCGATTGCTGATGAGTATGCGCTGGTCAGTTGGGCCGAAGCGCATTGGGATCTGGCCGCCGCCTGGCTTTATCAAAACTTGCCCGACCAGGTTGCCCAACTCTGGGGGCGTAACAAGCTGGCATCTGATATGCGGGCCGCGATCGAACAGAATTCTGGCGATCAGCATGCCGGCCTCGATGATCTGCTGGCCCTGCTTGACCCCGATAGTTTTGGGGCCGAACGCCCGCGCCTGGTGGCCGACCGGCGGGCCTTGAATTTTGGTTCGCTGGCCCTTGATGAGCGCCGCGACGAGTGGGTGATGTTCTCGAATGCGGGCCGCCGTTATGCCCGGGTCAGTATCCAGGCCCCCCGTTGGGCCATTCCCTCGACCCTGAGCCTGAGTCTGCCGCCGGGGCGGAAGCAACGGGTGAAGCTGACCGCCGATATGCGCCGGGTGAACGATAGTGGCCAACTCCGCGATACGCTCTTGCTCAAGGAGCGTTCGGGGGTCGGCTTTCGGGTTGAGTTGCAGGCCCAGCTTTCGCGCTGGCGGGCTTTCTGGTTGCGCACGGTCGCAGGGCAACGGGGCCTCGATTGGGAGACCGGCCAGGTTCGAACTGTCCGGGTGATCAATGCCCACCGTGGCGGGGTCTGGGCCCTCGATTTTGGCCCCGGCGGGCTGCAACTCGCCTCGGGCGGTTGGGATCATGCCGTGCGGATCTGGCGCAGTGCCGATGGTAGCCTGGCCGCGACGATTGATGAGCAGGCTGGCAATGTGCTCAGTACCAACTTTAGTCCCGATGGTCTGCTGATCGCCGCCACCAGTAGTGATAGTGATCTGAAGGTCTGGGGTGCCCGCGGTGGCAAACTGATTCGCCCGATCCGCAGTGCGGCCTACCAGGAAAGTGCCTTCTTTAGCCCTGATAGTCAGGTGCTGATCAGCAATGGCAGTGATGCCACGATTACCTATTGGCGGCTAAGCGATGGGGCCGCCATTCAGCGCGTGCCGACGGTGGCGAACGCCGTGGCGATGGCGGTGCATCCCGATGGTCAGCGCCTAGCCGTTGGGTGCGGCGACCGCCGGGTGCGTTTGTACGACGGCGAAACCGGGGCCTTGACCGCAACCCTCGAAGGCCATAACAGCGGGGTCAGTTGTGTTGCCTATAGCCTCGATGGCTCGTTGCTGGCTTCGGGCAGTGCCGACGGCACGATCTGCCTGTGGGACGGCGAAAGTGGCGAGTTGCGCCAGCAGTTGCGGGGCCACCAGAACAATGTGCGCACCGTCGCCGTCCATCCCGATGGCCTGCTGGTCGCCTCGGGTGGCGTAGACGGCACGATTCGGCTCTGGCGTACGACTGATGGTGCCCACTGCCAGACCCTGGTCAGCGACTGCGGCGGCGTGTTGCGGATCACCTTCAGCCCCACCGGCGAACTGCTGGCCGTCGGTGGGGGCGATGGCACGATCACCTTCTGGCAACCGAGTTGATGGGTCTGGAAACGTAAGTTTCTTGATCATAACCACAGTCATCCATACCTTGTGCGCACACCGCGCCATGAACATGAGCCAACGAAACCTGCCAGGTCTTGCCCGTAGACTTCCCTGTGGAAGACCTGGCAGGTTTGATTCGCGCTCTGTTAACGTTAGGCTCCATGCTCAACCGCATATAGTGTCCAACTGCGATCATCAAAAAGCTCTGCGGCCTCTGCGTCTCTGCGGTAAAGAGCGGAGAACGTATTTTCCCAGATTATTTATCACGACTCACTTGGCCTGATCCAGACCACATTCGAGTGAAACGTACTCTGACCGGCCAGGTCGGCCAACGCGTCTGGCGTGGTCCAGTTGATGTTGCGCCCCTGCCGACTGTTCCGCGCCCACGGGCCTTTGGGTGCAACTGCAACCCCAACCGCGACATCATCGGTCACGACCGCCCGCAACTCGCACCAACCACGGGCATTTTCAACCCGCACGATCATGCCGTTTTGGATGCCAAGTGCGCTTGCGTCAGCCGGGTTCAACTCAACGAACGGCTCGCCCTCTTTGCGGCGCAAACTCGGCTGATTCGCCATGCTCGATGAGACAAAATGGTGCGAGGCGCCCGAAATCAGGACAAGGCCCCCGGGCTGCGCGGTGGCAAATTCGCTTGGCTCCTGATAATCCGGCAGCGGATCCAAGCCCTGGGCGGCCATGGCCGAAGCCCAGAGTTCGACTTTGCCCGAGGCGGTCGCAAAACGGAGATCGCCAAACGGCACGTCGGTCTCGGGGGTGAAGTGCAATCGCACCGTGCCTTCGGCCTGTAACCGTTCCAGCGTAATGCCTTGCAGGTACGGGTTTTTCGCCCGTGAGGCATCCAGTACACTCCGCAGCGCCTCCTCGGCAGACTCATGTAGCCACGGCTCGCTGTAGCCCATGGCGGTCGCCAACAACCGACTAACCTCCCAGTTGCTTTTGGCTTCGCCCAATGGCGCGATGGCGGCGTGGTTGTATTGCAAATGGCGATGGCCATACGGGCGGTGTAAATCAACATGTTCAAGCTGACTGGTCGCCGGCAAAACAAGGTCGGCGTAGTCGGCGGTATCGGTCATAAACTGTTCGTGTACCACCGTAAACAGATCCTCGCGCTGCAAGCCCTGGACGATCAGGCCCGCATTGGGCGACGAGCCAACAGGATTAGCGCAGTAGACAAACAGGGCCTTAATTGGCGGATCGCTAACTTCGCCGGTCAGGGCCGCCCCAAGCCGGTTCATGTTGATGGTGCGCGGCACCGGTTGCCACTGGCTAATATGCCCCAACGCCTCGCCATCCCAGAGCGCATAGCCACCGGTCGAGTAGCCCAGGCCGCCGCCGCGCACGCCGTACTGGCCGACGACGGCAGGCAAGCAGAGCAAGGCCCGGAAGGTTTGGCCGCCATTCTGGTGGCGCTGCACCCCGTCGGCAGTCTTGAGCAAAGCCGGTTTAGTGGTCGCATACCGCAGGGCAAGGGCTTCAATCGTCGCCGCTGGCACACCAGTGATCGCCTCGGCGCGTTCAAGCGGGTACTGCGCCGCCCGTTCGCGCAGTTCGCGCCAACCATAACTATGGGCTTCGAGCCAGGCCTCATCATGCAGCCCCGCCGTGAAGATCACATTGATCATCGCAAGCGCCAGGGCTGCATCGGTGGCCGGGCGCGGTTGGATGTGCAGATCGGCCGAACGGGCCGTGCGGGTGCGGCGGGGATCAATCACCACCACATACGTCCCGTTGCGCTGAGCCTCACGCAAGAAGGGCATAAAATGCGGGCCGGTACTGGCCGGATTGTGGCCCCAGATCAACACCAGTTTGCTATGTGCGACATCGGCATAATCGGCACTGTGGCGCAAACCCAGCGTCGCTGCCACCGCCGCGTGCGAACCAGCACAGCAGATCGCGCGTTCAAGCCCACTGGCCCCCATGCGCCCCCAGAGCCGCGCATCAGTGATTGCGGTCTGAAGCAGACCCAGTGTGCCGCTATACGAATAGGGCAGGATCGCGGCTGCCCCGTATTCGGCAATGATCGCCTGCCAACGGTTGGCAATCTCATTGATCGCCGCCTCCCAACTGATCTGTTCCCACTGACCACTCCCCTTGGGGCCAACGCGGCGCAGCGGGTAGGTCAAACGATCCGGGCTGTAGACCCGTTCCAGGTACGGCCGCACCTTCGCACAGAGCCAACCCTGGGTGACAGGGTGGGCCGGATCGGCATAAAAACGCACCGCCTGGCCGTCCTGCACCTCGGTGATCGTGGCACAGGTATCGGGGCAATCGTGGGGGCAGGCCCCGCGGAACTGCACCACCGCGCCCTGCTCGCTCTGGGTTGTCATCAGTCCTCGCTTCTGATTGGTTGGGTTAGGCTATTTTGGATTGTGGATTGATCCACTGGGCAACTCAAAGCCAAAAACCCGCTTGAGCAATGTCGCACGTACATACTACGCCCAACCAATAGTAGCATACGGTTAGCAATGCTTGCCATCGCACCGTATCTACCCTATGATACCAATTACCTGTGAACACCCTGCATTGTCATTCCGAACGGAGCCGCAGGCGCAGTGAGGAATCTTGCGCGACCCGCTTAGATTCCTCGCTGCGCTCCTAAGCAACAGACTGTGTTATTGGCGTACAGCGTGTCCGCTGTCATTCCTCACTCCGTTCGGAATCTTCGCTGATTCTCGCTGAAGACCCCTCACTCCGTTCGGGGTGACATGGAGGGCATCGGAGTGGCATGGGAGGCGGGTACCCGCACAGTTTCACTCTCTACCACCCAATACTTTCAACATGCGGAGGAGTGCATGACTGCACAACCCAAGCCGTATATTTCTGAAGAAGCCTATCTGGCGCTTGAGTTAGCCAGCCCGCTTTGAGCCTGGCTGACGTGTATACTAAAGTGGAATTCGAAGTAGAAGACACCGATCCACACGATTGACACCTGGTATAATTCTATGATCGCCTCATTACGTGGTACCCTGGCCCAAATCGGAACCGATCATCTGGTGATCGAAAGTGCCGGGGTCGGTTTTTTGGTTTATGCCCCCCGCCCGGTTTTGGGCAACCTTGGGTCTATCGGCGAGCCTGTTTTCCTGTATACGATGCTGATTGTGCGCGAAGACTCCCTGACCCTGTATGGCTTTGCGACCATGGCGCAGCGCCAACTGTTCGAGAACCTGCTGAGTGTGTCGGGAGTCGGGCCACGTCTGGCCCTGGCAATGCTTTCGTCGGGCGAACCAGACGAGTTGCGGAGCGCGATTGCGCACGGTGATACCAATCGTCTGGCGCGGGTACCGGGGATCGGCAAAAAAACCGCCGAACGACTAGTGCTCGAATTAAAGGGCAAGCTCGATCTGAGCGGATTGGCCCCGGCGGCAGCGGCAGCCAACCCGGCGGCGACCGCCCTCAACCGTGAACTGGCCGAACTGTTAACGAGCCTCGGCTACAGTGCAGCCGAAGCAGCCAGTGCCTTAGCGGCCTTGCCCAACGATGCCCCCGAAAACCTTGAGGAACGGTTGCGCCTGGCCTTGCGCCATTTTGGGGGCGGCTAACTGATATACATCGGTTACAACCACATGGTATGATGGCGCATCATACGATGGTAGCTCGTGAACCATCACTGGATCCACTTGGTGAAGGAGGTCTCGCATGGCCGCTGAGAGCAGTGCCCGACCGGTGGCTGAGGCCAACCCGCAACCCATTGCGACAACAAACGACCCCAAACCCGCCTCGACCGAACGTCCGCGCCCCCGTTACGCTCGCCTCGCCCCACTCTACAAAGCCATGATCTGGACCTCATTCTTGATGAATGTTGTGCTCCTGATCATGCTTGGGGTTCTGGGTGGCATCTTGATTCAGCACCGCAACCAGATTTTCGGAATTGCCGATCAGGGCAGTGTCTTTGCGGCCAACAATGTCGCCGAGTTGCAAGATGTGGTAGCCAAACTCGAAACCTCGACAATTATTTACACCGTACCGCTTGATACCCGCCTACCGGTAGAACTGGACGTGCCGATCAACCCGGACACGATCATGACCCCGCGCAATATTGTGCGCCTGACCGAACCGGTGCCGCTGCAAGCGCCGGCGCGGATCACCTTCCCCGGTGGTGGTGGCAACCTGAACGCGACGGTCAATATCGAACTGCCTGCGGGCCTGGAACTGCCAGTCGAGTTGAACATGGACGTGAAGTTGGTCACGTCAATTCCGGTTCAACTGGACGTGCCAGTCAACATCCCGTTGGCCGAAACCGAACTTGGCCCGCAATTCGTGCGTCTGGGCCGGATTGTGGATCGCCTGGTAGACCCGGTGGCTCCCCTGTTGCCCATGCCCGAGACGCCACCCGATAGCAGTAAGCCTTAGGGCGGGCGGGTTGTAGAGTTGGGGGGCTTGTAGGGCTGTTGAGTTGTAGAGCTGTAGAGTTGTTGAGTTGTCAAGCAACCAGGGTTGGTATTGTTGTTACGGCATGGTTCAAAACAGCCATTTTAGCTTGACCGTTTGCGCTGCTTCATTGCGTCGGGCGCAAGCCCTGCCTACTACCCGAAGCCCTGCGGGCTGTCAGGACAATGCGTTCTGGTGAGCCCGAAGGGCTTGGTCTATCAGCAAGGGCTTATGAGTTTTAAGCATTCATTCGGGTATAGCCTGCGCAGGCGGGCTTCGCTTCCCATAGCCGAGGGCTTCAGCCCCACGGCACGGGCGTCTACCCACATAATTGCTTAAAAACCATCAGCCCGGCGGTTGGGCGGTTGCCAAACTGTCAAGCGCATGTGAACCATGCCTTAAAAACCATTAACCCAACTCTTTTTATACCAATTACCGTTGGAGATACCACATTACGTAACGCGATATTTGGCGTTGTGCAGCTCTGCGGCCTAATCCAAAATCCAAAAGCTAAAACCTAAAATGGTATTAGGCGTGCACCTACACCGCATACCGTAACGGCAACCAGACGCGTACTTCGGTGCCAGCGCCAGGCCGCGAGAGGATAGTCAGGCGACCGTCGAGTGCTGCAGCCCGTTCGCGCAACTGGCGCAGGCCCAGGCGCGTACCCGGTAATTCCCCCTGTGCGCCAGGATCGAAGCCGACCCCATCGTCGCGCACAATGATCTGCAGGCCGCCATCCACTGCCTTGAGCATAACCGCAACATGGCGGGCCTGGGCATGCTTCGCCGCATTGTTCAGGGCCTCTTGCACACAACGGAAGGCAGCCAGTTCGAGCACATGGGGCAGATCGGGGGGCAAGTCGCTCAGTTCGAGATCGAGTTCCCACACCTGTTGATCGGCAAATTCGGTCACATAGCGGCGCAGGGCGGCCACAAACCCAAGTTGACTCAGTTCCATGGGGCGCAGTGCAAAGATCGCCCGGCGCAACTCCTCAATCTGGTTACGCAGCGTCCCCTTGAGGGTCACGAACTCGCCACGCAAGCGCTCAGGCTCTTGATTAAGCCAATCTTCCCACAGATTGATGCGCATGCGTAAAAAAGCCAGGCTCTGGGCCACACCATCGTGCAGATCACTGGCGATGCGGGTACGCTCTTCGGTAATCGCCTGTTCAAGGGCCGCAACACTGGCAATTTCGCGGGCACGCCGCCGACTACCCTGAATACTCTCGGTCAATTCGCCAGCCACGGTCACCAGCAGCGCATGGAGTTCGGGACTCAGGTGGAGAATCCCGTTACCCGCCATTTGCGCGTCTGGTATGCCGGGTTCAAGTCGTTCGGTTGAACTGAGGTAGCCTTCGATCCAGCCAATCGGGGCATCATCGCGTTCGAAGAGTGGCAACAGAATACAAGCCACAAAGCCAGTTGGCGGGCGGGTGCGTGGCACGGCAATGCGGATCGTAGTGACCTGGCCCTGAATTGGCGTCACCCCAAAACTAGTGCGAGTCAGGCCAAGCTGATCCTCGGCCATACCCAGACAACGGGCCGTAAGCGCTGCACCATGATCTTCGTGCAGCACCAATGCGGCGGCCTTAGCCCCAAAGAGCCGGTCGGGCAGGGTGATGGCATAATCGAGCACATCATCAAGGGTATCGCTACTCGCGATGCGCTGATTCAACTCGTAGAGCAGCTCGAGGCGAGCGTTGGTAGCGCACAACTCATCGAGCATGCCGGCTTCGCTGGCCCGCCGCCGCAATTCCTGGCGGGCGGCCCAACTCAGCACCGCATAGATTGCAATCGCCGCCAGCAGACCCCAAAAGATCGCATCAAGGGTCTCGTAGAAGGGTGTGGTGGGGCGAAAACCGATCACATTCAACTCAACCAGGCGGGTTAAGGCAAAGATCAAGCCAACCACCCCGGCCAGGGGCCAGCGCAGACTGCGCAGGGCGGCAACCATATCGGGGTGTTGAAGAGGGTCTTTTGGTCGCATCATAGGATTGAAGATCAAGGGCTTATGTCACGTATTCGCTAGGTGCTGCAAAGCGGCCCAATGGATCGGCATCGTCTGGATGAAGTGGCGGTCAGCGCAGCGCCAGGTATGTTCACCATCAGACAGCGCGGCACATGGGGCGGCATTGGCGATGCCCAGGCTGGCCAGGACGCGCAGCAGATATTCACCCCGGTAGAAGTTCGAGCCCCAGGGTTCAATCGCCTCGGGGCCATACTGGATCACCCAGGTGATGCGGCGGAGCGCGGCGCGATCAGCCTGAAGCAGCAGCGTGACCGGGTTGTTCGCATCGAGGTGAGCAAGCTCACGCGGGCGACCGAGGGGGGCATCGAACATCGGATCAGCAAACAGGGTTTCGGCGGGCCTAGCCCCCCGTCCGCCATCACGGGCATACAGAATCGAGCCATCAAAGGACCCTACACTCACAAACAGTTCGGGGTGCAGCGCAGCCGCTTTGATTGCCATATAGCCACCAAGCGAAAAACCGATCACGCTACGAGCGGACAGGATGGTGCGAAAGCGCCGATCAACCGTGGGAAGCAACTCCTCGAAAAAGAAGCGTTGAAACAGGCCCGTCCCGAGTTCGGGATGGGCAGCCGCGAATTGTGGGCTAGCAAAATCGGTCAGCATCGCGGGCACCGCATTATCGTTGCTCGCCATACTCGGCATCACCAGAATAAGCGGGCCAATCGTACCGTCGGCGCGCAACTGCTCGTAGGCATCAATCACCGTGCGGCCATTGCGGCTCCCATCCTCGTGGGGGTTGATCCACTCGCGCTCGTGGCCGCGCAGCAAATAGACCGTCGGAAAGCGCCGCCGGGGCATCGTTGCATACTCAGGCGGCAGATAGACAAACAGACTCCGGGTGACACCAAGGATCTGGCTGCGCAGGCGAACGAGGCGCGCTCGCGGGTCATAGGTAAGCTCTGGCATAAGTGCTATTGTACCGTCAAAAGTCTGATTGACGAACAGACCTAATGCGCTATAATAAATTGTGTCCGCAAACGGGGATGCTTGGTATCGACAGGGAGTGACGATCGTAGATCGCAGGCCGTGTAGCCCAGTCACGTAAAAGGGGCAAACGCCAATAACTGGCAACAACAACATGGGCCGCATGGCCCTCGCTGCCTAATAAACCAGGTAGCCGCCCTCACCGGTTCGCTCGCTGATCGGTGACCCGGCGTCAATTAGACGAGTGCTCCCCTGGCGAACACCTGCTGACTAGGGGAAAAGATTAGCTGGTTGGCCCAAAAGCCGCTTTGCTCATTGAGTGGCTGCGGGCGAGATATTATCAATGGGCTAAGCCTGTAGCATATCTGCGGTTTAGCTTTCTGGACGGGGGTTCGACTCCCCCCATCTCCACCACTACATCTGAAGCGCCCCTCGGTTGACGCCGGGGGGCGTTTTGGGTTGTTGCGCGTAAAAAAACCTGATGTGCCCAATAACGTATTGGGCAAGGCTGCATTATCAACTGCATGGTATAGTGGCGGCAATACCAGTTGAGGATTGCTGCAATGCCGTCTAAAGCTAATCTCAGTGAGCGCGATATCAGTACTCAGTTCATCACGCCGGCGTTGCAACGGGCGGGCTGGGATCTGCCAACTCAGGTGCGCGAAGCAGTGACCTTCTCCCAGGGGCGAACATGGGGCGCGGCAAACTGGTGAGCCGGGGCAAGACCATCGTTGATCCTGGCGAGTTGCGCGCTGAGTATCGCCCGAGCATCGTCGGCTACATCCTGCTCTTTGGGTTGCTCGCCGCGTTCTTTGGTGCTGGGACATGGATCGGTGCCACGAGTGTCAGATCCAGTTGGTTCGAGATCGCCTTCTTCGGTCTATTCACCATGAGCTGGGTGATCTTCGGTGTCTGGGGGCTGCTGCACATGCCATGGCACATCCTTACTGTACGATGATTTCATGATCGTCGAGCGTCCGGGTCGGCGCGAGCCGTTTCACTGGGAGCACATAACACATACGCACGCCACGCTCATCCGGAACCAGGGCTTCCCGATGCTGCGCCTGGAGTTGCACACCGAGGATGGGCACAAGTTGTCTTTCGGCGAGATGCCGAAAGAGTTGAAGCAGAAGCCGGGAGCGGTCGTCCTACGCATCGCGATCGACCAGTTGATCGACGTTGTGTTGGACGTAACAGCGCCAGCGCGCTATCAGTCTGCCATTCGGCGCTACGATCTCGGCCAGACGGTTGATTTCAAAAAGCTGCAGATCAGCCAGGCCGGGATAACCGCCCGGGGTCAGACGCTCAATTGGCCGTTGGTGGCCGACATCCAGGCCAATGACAGTCATATGCTCGTGAAAGCCATCGGGCAGGAGCGCCCGTGGGGCGTCTTCATGCTGCATGAACTGCCCAACACCGATGTGCTCCCGGCGGTGATTGTCCACGCATGGGGCACCGGCTTCAGTGCCTTCCAACGATAACCATGGGTTTAAATCGGCATATACCCGATGCCAATCGGCTGCCCATCAAGGGTAACGACCAGTTGAACAAACGTATCGGCTCCCTCTCGCCGTAAGACAGACAAAGCAAACGCTTGATCGGGTGGAATCATGCCGAGTGCCTGTATAAAGTCAGGTACATTGGCAATAGCTTGGTTGTTCAGTTTGATCACAATATCACCAACGCGCAATCCAACAGCAGCAGCACGACTTTCGGGCTCGATCTGAAAGATATAGGCACCGCCTTCAACACCCAAAGCAGCAATCTGCGTTGTAAATGCCTGGGCAGTTAGGGCATAGTCTGATGCAGTTAGGTCAGTGGCCGAAAATAGCTCACCGTAACGAGCAAAAGCCGCCTGAGCCTCAGTGATAAAACCAAGTTTCCGCAATGAAATCGCCTTACCAATAACCTCTTCCCAGGTATCATTGGCTTGGATCTGCAAATCGCTGGCAAATAGTGCTTCGGCTTCACGGATGAGTTGTTCCCGTTCACGCACTAATTGCTCCAGCATACGTACCTGTTCCTGCAGCGCTTGATCAATCGCAGCAGGTGTCGGGAGTGTTGTTGGCTGCAAATGCCTGAGATTTGCCAGCAATGCATTGCGTTGATCAATAGCATGATGGCTGTTCAAAATGCGCAGCCCGGTAAGATGAAGGATCGTTGCACTCGTCTGTAAACGGCGGTGATTCAAATCAACGATTTGTGCATAATACGTGCGCCATTGTGGCCGATCGACCGGCTGTTCAGCCAGATTTTCAAGACTAAGCAATAATGATTCAGTGTTTTCAACTACAATCTGCAAATTAGTATAAAACGCATTGGTCAGATCTGGATTAGCCCCACTATTCACCAAATTTTGTGCATAGATCGCACCTTGATCATCACGAATTGGGCGCGATCCAATGGCCTGCCGCAAATCGGCTATTGCTGAACGGGTGAGGAGCGCGCTCCAGGTTGTTGAAGCCTGATTATCGGGAAGATTGCGCAGCGTTGTATCAACGAAGCCCAATTGTGCATCGAGATTACTGAGTTTACTGATGACATCAGCGCTGATCGCAGCCTCAGTTTGGTGGAGTTGCCGCTGAGTAGTTTGATTGAACAAGACTAACACTGCTAAAACTAGCAAGGCGACCCCGCCGATGCCTATGCCCAGCATGACGAAGCGACGGCGTTGGGGACGATCATCCGCAAGATTGACATTGAGCACAATATCGCGTCCGGCAATCGTACCGATACGAATATCACCGAGTTGAGTACCCGTACCAAAGTGAATCACTGCCTGATTCGACGTAATTTGCCGCCCAGCTAACGAACGTAAGGCTGCTTGGAGTTGCGGATTAGCACTTAAATGAGCTTCTACTTCAACAATTGTCAGCTGATCGCTCAACACTCCGGCGAATAATGCTGCTAAATCGGGTGCTGTCATCCGTAAATCAGCCGGCAATCTCGCTGAAAGCGCCTGCTCAAGCTGTATTGATGGAGCAGCGGGATGCGGTTCAGTCATATGTTCCTCGTCTCACTCAAGTTCTAATGACATGGCAGTGTGCTACAATCCAATTGTAACCACAAGGAGCGATCATTTCCAAATTTCGCTCTCTCTTATACC
>JBLWKA010000127.1:12324-15929 GCA_048381555.1 Oscillochloridaceae bacterium umkhey_bin13 | reverse complement strand
GCGGGGCGGCGGCGGGCCCCGCCCGGCCGCCGCCCGGGGGCCCCGGCCCGCGCGCCCGCCGCGGGCGGGGGGGGGCGGGGGGGGGGGCCGCCCCCCCCCCCCCCGAAAAGGGCGACCATATGCCGCCAGCAAGGGAGAGCCAGGATGCCAGGCGGGATCAGTTCCTCGCCGCAGCCCAGACGCTTGTTGGCCCGGCGTTTGTGCGCACCGAGCCTGATGAAGTCCGTGTCTACAATCAGGATGCCTCGATTGCCCAGGCGATTGGCTCGGCGCTGGCGGTCGTCTTGCCGGCCAATACGGCTGAAGTGGCGGCGCTGGTGCAACTGGCGGCGGATTATGGGGTGCCAATCGTGGCCCGTGGCGCAGGCAGTGGGCTTTCGGGTGGCACCATTCCCCCGCCGGGCGCACTGATTCTGGCC
This sequence comes from Oscillochloridaceae bacterium umkhey_bin13, assembly GCA_048381555.1. GTDB lineage: Bacteria > Chloroflexota > Chloroflexia > Chloroflexales > Chloroflexaceae > Viridilinea. The sequence continues at coordinate 15,510 of JBLWKA010000127.1, read as the reverse complement.
CTAAACCGGCTTGACCAGATCACGGTTGATCGCCAGCAGCGTGTGGTCCACGTCGGGGCGGGTGCCGTGACTGCCGAGATCCAACGGGCCGCCGAGGCGGTAGGTCTCGTGTACCCCCCTGATCCGTCGAGCCAGACCGCTTCGACGATTGGCGGCAACCTGGCCTGCAATGCGGGTGGGCCGCGCTGCGTCAAGTATGGCGTGACCGCCGACTATCTGCTGGCAGTTACGGCAGTTCTGGCCGATGGTCGGATTGTGCGTTGGGGCGATGGGCTGGCCGGGCAGGCCCCGAGCAACGGCTTGGCCCAACTGCTGGTTGGCTCCGAGGGTACCCTGGCGATCATCACTGAGGCGACCCTGCGCTTGATCCCCACGCCCAAAACGCGCCGCACCAGCACGGCCCTGTTCCCGAGTCTGGAGGCGGCTTGTGCCACGGTCGAGCAGATCATGGCGGGGGGGATTGTGCCGGCCGCGCTCGAACTGATGGACGAGGGGTGTTTAGCCGCCGTCGAAGCCTACCTGGGCTTAGGGCTCCCACCCGAGGCCGGCGCAATGCTCTTGATGCTGGCCGACGGCGAACCCGAAACGGTCGAGGCCGAAGTTGAAGCGATGGCGGCCCTCGCGCGGGCAGGCGGAGCCACCCGGGTCGAAGTGGCGCGCAACCCCACCGAAGAAGCCCGGCTCTGGCAGGCCCGCCGCGGGGTCTCGATTGCGCTGACCCGCATCCGGCCGAGTCGCCTGGGCGAAGACATCGCGGTACCACTGTCGCAGATTGTGGCCTGTGTCCAGCAGATCCAGCAGGTGAGCACCGAACATGGCTTGCCGATCGTCGTGTTTGGGCACGCTGGGGACGGTAACTTGCACCCGAATATTCTGTTTGACCCGCATGATCCCAGCGAGATGGCCCGGCTCTGGCCCTGTGCCGAAGCCGTCTTTGCTGCCAGCCTCGCGGTGGGTGGCACGCTCTCGGGCGAACATGGCGTTGGAACGCTCAAACGGGCCTTTATGCCCAAAGCGTTTAGCCCGGCGAGTCTGGCGGCCTTGCAGCGCATCAAAGCCCAGTTTGATCCGATGGGCCGGTTGAATCCCGGCAAAGTTTTGCCGTAGGGACGCAGCGTATGCTTACGAGCGTAGTGCCGCCAATGCTGCTGCCGGGTGTAATACCGGGATAATTCCTACCCGCGCAACAGTTCGTAGAGCAGGACCCCGGTCGCGACGGCCAGATTGAGCGAGTCGCTGCGCCCGCGCATTGGAATCCCGACGACATGGTCACAGGCGGCTAACTGTTCTGCGCTTAGGCCCTGGCGTTCGCTGCCCATCAATAAAATCAGGGGCTGCGGATAGACACATTGCTGAAAATGGGTTGCGGCCCGGTCAGAACTGCCAATGAGCGGAGCCGCATGGCGGGTACGCCATCCTACCAGTTCGTCCCAGGTGGCGCGTGCCAGGTTCAGGGCAAAAGTTGCCCCCATGGCGGCGCGCAGCGCGGCGGGATCGTAGGGATCGGCCCCGTTGCCGACGATGATCACGCCGCTGGCCCCTACCCCATCGGCGGTACGAATGATCGTGCCAAGATTGCCGGGGTCGGCGGGTTCGATCAGGGCCACCCAGCCCGGCGCAGGGCCGAGCGCGGCTGCATCCAACGCTAACCAGCGTTGCTGTACCACGGCGGCTAAGCCTTGCGGGCCATCTTTCTCGGACAGACTCGCAAAGACGCTGGGGCTAACTTCGAGGATCGTTGTGCCGTTCGCAGCCTGTTCAGCCACGAGTTGCTGGGCAAACGGGCTGCGCAACAGTTCCGGGGCAACAATCAGCGACTCGATGGCGGCCCCGGCCTGGATCGCCTCGGTCACCAGCCGGATGCCTTCGAGCAGACACAGCCCATTGGCCTCACGGGTTTTGCGTTGCCGCAAGCCCCGGATCTGGCGCATGGTTGGGTTGGCGGGACTGGTAATCACAGATGGTAACGCGTATACGGAGCCTGGCAGGGTGGCCCGTCACTCACATACAGTTCGCCAGCGGTCAGATCCATGATCGCCGAAATCACACTCTCGTAATGCTCTTCGGGCGGCTCGTTCGGATCAATATGGAAACAGACCGAATAGGGGTAGCCCTGATGATCACGCAAGGCGTTCTGCACATCATCCATGGTGGGGGGATGGTTGGCACTGCGCAACAGGGTTTCGAGGCGGGCATGGCGGCGTTGCGAGTGGGGATTGTTTTCGATGTTGCGCTCTTCGATGCCGAGCGCGGCGGGATCAACGAAATGGTTGGAATGAACCAGACAACCACCTTCGCAGCCGGTCAACCCAACCTGGCTTGGCGCACTCTCGATATTGACCACCCGGTCGGGGGTGTGGGCGATCAAAAAATTGGCCGAGCAGGAACGGGGTTCGTTGGTGACGATCCGCACGGCGGCTTCAAGCTGGGCGGTGCGCAGGATTTCGTAACAGCGCACATGGAACGGTTTGTGCAACCGTGACCAATCATCGTCCTGACTGGTCAGGCCGTTGATCAGCAGACCAAGCCCGGCACTGTTCAGACCGATCTTGCCGCCAAAGATCCCGGCCTCGGTGAAGGCTAGCACGCGCAACCCATTGGCCTCGTTGGTCTGGATGATCGCGCCATACACACCCTCGATCCAATCCCAGTTTTCGCCGATCAATAAATGACCATTGGCGGTGGCGTCGGGCAGCAAGGCAAAGGCGGTGCAGCCATCGGGCAACGGGCGTTCGGCAAACTCGTCGTAAAACAGTTCGTAGCGCACATTCAGGGCCGCGATCTGCTCAAACAGAAAGCCCGAACCGTCGGCGATGCCACGCATCCCGTCATAATAGGCCGGGTTCTGACTCCGAATGGCGTGGGCATAGCGGGCCGCCCGCCCAAGCGTTTCGGCCCGGCTGAGTTTCAGTTCGCGCTCGAAACGGGCAAAATAGACCTCAAGATTGTGGGCGATCTGCTCACGCAGAGCCTCGCCATGCAACAGACCCTGTTCGTAGGGAGTTCCGGCCAACCGCACCAGCGCAAGGGTCATCAGGGCTTCCTTTTTGTATGATACGAGGTTTGCGTGGGGTGTGGGGGGGGCCGGCCCCCCACCCCCCCCCCCCCCACAAGGGGGGGTAAATTATTTATAAAATATATTTGGCAACGCTCCCACGGCGCGGGCGTGACCACAACAAAACACCC
>JBLWKA010000127.1:0-12314 GCA_048381555.1 Oscillochloridaceae bacterium umkhey_bin13 | reverse complement strand
GGCGAAGCCGCCACAACCCACGCAAACCATAGATGTGCCTAATAACTTTATACCAAATGTTTGGCAAACGCGATCCAGGCCGGTTGCTTCACAAAACCAAACGCCTCGTTAATGTTCAGCATCGCCCGATTGTTGGACTCGTTGTAGGTGCGGATCTCGCGGATGCCCTGCGCTTTGGCGTAGGCCACCGCCCGCAACTTGAGCGCCGTGGCAACGCCCATGCGGCGGAAGTCGCGCATCGTAGCCGTTAAACCCGTATGCAGCACCGTCGGATCGCTGCTGTGCCGCCAGAGGGCGCTGGTACCGGCGATCATGCCCTTGTGCATGGCGATAAAGTAGCCCTCGGGCAAGAGGGTCGGGTCATTATAAACCTGTTCGGCCCACTGCTCGTAGGGCAGCGGCGTGAAGGTGTCCGGGAAGGGCACATCAGCGACCATGGCGGTCTGGGCTTCGTAATGCTGGCGCTTAAACGTTTCGCCGTCGGGCAACAATTCGGCCAGGCTCTTGATCGTGATCCCGTGGGCCGCCGCCTGGGCCGCATATTTGGCCCAGGGCGTAGGGTCAAAGCTGGCGACATCAAGCCGCGACTCCCAATTGCGCATCTCCTCGACGAAGCCATGGCGGGCGATGAAACGCAGCGTCGCGGTCTGGTCTTCACGGGTATCGGTGCGCAAGACCTGGGGCTGATGCGGGGCCAGGCGGGCACAGATCAGATCATAGAGCCGGGTACCAATGCCCCGACCTTGGTAGGCGGGCGGGACCTGGACATAGACATAGAAACGCTGGGGGTGGTACATCGTCGTGGCGTGGAAAAACTGGCCCAGACCCACCGCAACCCCATCGTGTTCGGCAATCCAACGTTCGCGCAGATGTTCGGCGGGTTTTTGCGTATCCCAATGCTGCAGATCATCAGGCGTATCAGCATGTTCGGGCCAGATCGCATTGTGGATCGCGGCCATGGTCACATAATCGGCGGGGCTGTAATCGAAGAGGCGGAGGGTCAGTTCCACAGGTTTATTCCTTATCGAGATGTAGTACCAGGCTGAGCCAGGCGGGCTGTTTGGCAAAGCCAAGCGCCTCGTTGATGCGCAGCATGGGCCGATTGATTGCGTCATTCCAGGTTTTCAGGGTTTTGATGCCCCGCTGTTGGGCGTAGGCAATCGTGCGCAGCTTCAGGGCCATCGCCAGGCCTTTGCCACGATAGTTGCGGTGAACGCCGGTGAAGCCGACATACAGTTCGCTGGGATCGGCGTCGCTGCGGCGCAGGGTACTCAGGGCCACGAACTGCTCGCCGTCCAGTGCAATGAAGTTGGCTTCGGGTAGGTAGTTCGGACTGTTGAAGACCCAGCCGTCATAGGCTTCCCGCGTAATCGGGGTCTGCGGTTCGGGATGGGGTTCATCTTCGGTGGCGTGCTGATCAAGCTCAAACAGCTTCTGGCGGGCGTTAGGATCGCGAGCATCGAGTTCGGCCATGGTTGCGATGGTGATCCCGGCAGCCTGCAAGCGGGCTTCGGCTCCGGCAAAGGGCGTCGGATCGAAGGCCGCCACATCCAGCCGCGACTCCCAGGTGCGGTTGTCTTCGACAAAACCCCGTGCCTGCACGAAGCGCAAGGTGGGCTGAAAATCCTCGCGCACATTGCAGCGCAACGAAAGCGGGTCGTGCGGCTCCAGGACCGTGCGGACGTAAGCATAGAGGGCGTGACCAAGCCCCTGGTTCTGCCACGTCGGACGCACCGCCAGGAACATCCCGAAGCGGCGCGGGTGGTACATCCCGGCAAACTGATAGTAGCTCGCATAACCAACCGGTGTGCCGTTCAGTTCGGCGATGAACCGCCCGTGCTTCAAAAAGTCGGGTCGCGCCGCATCACCGGCTCGCATTTCGGTCACTGTTTCGGGATATTCAGGATAGACCGCGGCATCAATTGCAACCAGGGTTGCATAATCGGCGTCAGTTGGCTCAAACGAACGGATCGTCAGCCCGGCCGGGGCCGGATGGCGTTCGGTCTGTTTGGACGATGCGCTCAGCATAAAGGCAGTGCTCCTTCTTTATCATAGCCCTTTTCACCCCCCACCCCCAACCCCACCCCCTCAACGGGGGAGGGGAGCCGTACCGTAGCAGGAGAGGCTTTTTGGTGCTCTCCCCCCTCCCCCCCTGAGGGGGAGGGGGGCGGGGGGGGTGGGGGGGAATGGGTTGCCATAGGCCGTAATTCTGCCCTATTCTACGCGGGGCGTTCTAGCCGGGCCATCAGTCGCAGGGACGAACCGGGTACGCTACAATAGACCGAGTTTGTGCTTCGCTTGCAAAAGGAACCCTATGTCAAGCCTTGTTGATCGCCTGCGTGCCAATTTGCACGCTGCCGGCTTAACTGCCAGTGATGCTGATCTGGATGGCATTGCCGCACGCGGTTTTTTGAGTCGGCTGGCCGATTTTGAGCGCTATGTCGCTGCAACACCACCGGAGACCCTGCCGGATTATCTTGATGCAACGAGTCTGCCTACCCCATTGCGCAGCGCCGCGCCAACTGTGCTGCCGACGACCAATCCACCGGGCAGTCTGCTGGCGGCGGCGGCGGCGATCCGTAACGGCAGTACGAGTCCGACGGCGCTGCTCGCAGCCATGCTGGCCCGCTTGCAGGCCCGTGACCCCGAACTGAATGCCTTCCAGCTTGTTACCGCCGAGGCAGCCCTGGCCGAGGCGCAACAGGCCGAAGCCGAACTCGCCACCGGCCATGATCGTGGGCCGCTGCACGGGATGCCCATCGCAGTCAAAGATCTGTTTGATGTGACCGGTTTGCCCTCGGCGGCGGGTTCGAAGATCTGCGCCGACGTGATCGCAACCAGCGATGCGACCATCGTAGAACGTTTACGGGCTGCCGGTGCCGTGATCATCGGCAAAACCCGCATGTCCGAGTTCGCCTTTTCGCCCGGTTCGAACAATGCTCACTACGGCCCGACTGCCAATCCGTTTGATCCAAGCCGCGATACGGGCGGATCGAGCAGTGGCTCGGCGGCAGCGGTCGCCGATGGCATGGCCCTGGGCGCACTTGGCACCGATACCGGCTGCTCGATCCGCATTCCGGCCGCCTTCTGTGGCCTGGTTGGCCTCAAACCAACCTGGGGCCGGGTGAGCCTCGCCGGGGCGCTGACACTCTCGTGGTCACTCGACCATGGTGGCCCGCTGACCCGTACCGTTGCTGACGCGGCGGCCATGCTGAGTGTGCTGGCCGGGCCAGATCCACGCGATGGGCGCACCTTGCGCGGGGCACCGGCGCTGGCGCTGGGCGATCTGACGGCGGGCGTCAAGGGGCTACGGGTGGGCCTGCTGTGCAGTGATGGCAGCGGTGCGCCGATGGCCGAGGCCCCCCAACTGGCGGCGATTCGGCACGTGGCTGAACGGCTGACCGTCGCCGGGGCCGAAGTCAGCGAAGTAGACCTGCCCCAACTCGATGGCCTGCGGGTGGTGGGCGGCACGATCCTGGCCATGGAAGCGGTGGCCTTCCATCTTGGCTGGCTGCAAACCCGCCCCGACGACTACGGCGAATTTATGCGTCAGCGTGTTTTTGCGGCCTTCGCCTACGAAGCCGGGGCCTTTGTTCGTGCCCAGCAGACCCGGGCGGTCTTACGGCGGGCGGCAGCCCAGATCTGGGAGCAGGTAGATCTCCTGATTGGGCCGATCCATCCCGGGCCGATCCCAGCTTTAGGCGTGCCTGCCACGAATGGCTTAGCGATCCCGTTCAACTGTTTGGGCTGGCCCGCCCTGAGTCTGCCCGCCGGGTGGGGCGACGATGGGCTGCCGCTGGCCGCCCAACTGGTCGCCCCACCCTGGGATGAAGCGACCTTGTTACGGGCGGCCTATACGGCTGAGCAAGCCACGAACGCGTAGCACGTGCTGGGATGGTAGGGATGCGGCTGACGCTTATCTAGCGTACCCCGATCAACTCGACGGCATCAATTTCACTCCAGTTGGCCCCGGGGCGCTGGTCAATCGTTAAACGGACGGCATTGATGCGGGTAAGCGTCTGCTCGAAGGCGATCTCGAGCGCCTGGGGGCACTCGGACGCAAGCATCGGAACAGCGGTATAGACCACCAGACTGGCCCCACGCTCATCGAGTAGCTCGACCTGGGTGATAAAACCAGGGTTGTAGCTCTGGTGGATCACAACCCCCACCGCAAAGACCGGTTCGCGGTAGCGCAGTTCAAGGATTTCGAGGCCGTTGGGGTCAGCGGAGGCCCAGGCGTTGGGGCTGTCTTGGCAGCCCACCACGTCGGGCGGCCCGGTGGCCCCGGCAGGCTCGTAATCGGGGGCGTAGAAACTCGAAGCGTTCGCTTCACTGGCCCATTGGCGCACCAGATCCACCGGGGGCGGAACCGGGGTAGGGGTCAGATCGGGTTGGGGCACGTTCTGCGCTTCGGCGGTGGCAGCGGCGACTTGATCCCGTTGGAGGCGCAGCGCCGTGATCGCACTATACTCGCCGCTATTGTCACTGACCCAGACGACACCACCGGGGGCCGCCGCAATGCCATTCGGCAGACTGATCTGGCCGGGGGGTGGCAGGGTGCCGGGCGGGGCCGATGCGCCGCCACGGGCGATCACCATGCCGGAAGGAGCCAGTTGCACCACTCCATTGGTATAGGTCGCCAGGTACAGGTTGCCTTGGCGATCAAGATCAAGTGCGCCTGCCGCCAGGGCCTGGGGATCGGCAGGATCGCCAAAGCGGGCAATTTCACTGCCATCAGGGGCCAACTTCACCACCCCGCCAAAACTCTCGGCTATGTAGATCGCCCCTTGCGCATCCACCGCCAGATCCACCGGGCTCACATCGGCAGGGAGGGTGAGTCGCCCGATGGGTTGGCCGGTGGCACTAAAGCGCAAAATGCTACTGACCATCCGGCCACTCTCGGGACTGGGGCGGCTATCGAGGGCATAGACGACCCCATCGGCACCAATCGCGATCCGCTGGGGCGACGCGAGACCAAACTGATCAGGAGCATCACCGGGGCTACCCCACCGTTCGACGAAGCTCCCGTCGGGACGAAAGCGCACGATGGCATTGCGTCCGAAGTCCGCCACCAGCAGATCGCCCTCGGCAGTGCGGGCGAGATCATAGGCATCGAGCAGATCTTGCTCGCCGAAAGTGCGAATGAGGGTGCCATCGGGGGCGAAGACCCAGACCCCGCGACGGCTTTCCGCGAGGTAGAGGGTCCCATCGGGGGCGACGGCCAGCCCACGGGCCGCCACAAAACGGGCCTCGGGCGGGCCACTCTGGCCACCAAGCCGCAGTACAAAGCCTTCGGGGCCATCACTGAGCACAGGTGGTTGGCTTGCGCCTTCCCGTGGGAGGGGGGTCGGGGTTGGGGGCGGCAAAAAGCTCAGGCTAGCCAGAATCGCAGCGTAGAGTTCGGCCTGGGCGGGCCAGGAGTCCGCATCGGACTGCCCGAGCACACGCACCGCCACGTCAGGGCCAAGGATCACCGCGAGGCGACCGGCCCCACCAGGGGCGCTCAGATCGGCCACTAGGCCCGGGGCATTCGCAAACGTTTGCGGAGTCGGCGGGCCAACCTGATAGCCAGCGGCCTGCGCAGCGGTGGCACTGGCAGTAAAAAAGCCCTCGGGGTTACGGGTCGCCACCGGCCCAAACTGATCGGCCAACACCGAAAGCGGGGTCGCATCAATGGTCAGAACCAGATCCGAACCCGAGCTACGGCGCTCCAGGGCGGCTTGATTGGGGGCGAGGCTCAGCGTATCACTGACAATGGCCGTGGTCCAGCCGATTGGTGGGGCAATGGCAAACCCAGCACCGGGCACCTCGATCAAAGGGCCGAGGCTTGGCAAGGGGGTTGGGGCTGGCGTAGTGGTGGGCGGCTCTGGGCTGGGTGGCGGTGGGGGAGCGGACGCAAACGGCAGGGCACAGCCTCCAAGAAAGGCGATCAGCAGGAGGATGAGCAGAGGACGCATAGGTAGGCTTTCGGTAAAGGGCATTGCCGTCCACACATAAGGGTCACGAAACCAGTCGTAATGCTAAACAGCTTTGCCTACGCCACCTCACGCAGCGCCGCCAGCAAGATCTCGCTCTGGGCGGGGGTGCCAATACTGATGCGGATGTAATCGCGGAGCAACGGGGTATTGTAATAACGCACTAGAATCCCAATGCGTTCGAGCGCCAGTTTCAGGTCGCGGGCGGAGCGATCAACCACGCGGCAGAGGATAAAATTGGCGGCACTGGGATGCGGTTCGAGGAAGGGCAATGCGGCCAATTGGGGGAAGAGGCGTTCGCGTTCAGCGACGAGTTGGGCGACCTGGGCAAAGAGGTGCGCCCGATCTTCGAGTGAGGCAATTGCGGCAGCCTGGGCGGCGACACTGACATTATAGGGTTGCTTGATCTTCCAGAGGTGAGGAGCGAGCCAATCTGGCACGATCGCGTAGCCAACCCGCAGCCCGGCCAGGCCAGCCCACTTGCTGAAGGTGCGCAAGACGACCAGATTGGGGTAACGGGCGACCCATGCGGCGTAGCCTTGACCTTGATCGGCAAATTCTAGGTAGGCTTCATCAACCACCACCAGGAGCGGCAACTGGAGCAGGCGCTCGAGTTGGGCAGCGGGCAGCAGATTGCCAGTCGGATTGTTGGGGGTGGTCAGGAAGAGCACACGGGCGGCATTGGCCTCGGCAGCGGCGCAGATCGCCTCGAGATCGAGGCTAAAGTCGGGCAAGCGCGGCACCGCCACGAGCCGACCACCACAGACACCGGTATCGAAACTGTACATGCCGAAGGTAGGGGGACAATCCACTACCGCATCACCGGGACGCAGCACCAGGCGCAGGATTAGATCGATCAACTCATCGGCCCCAGCCCCACAGATGATTGCCTCGACGGGTTGGCCGGTATAGTGGGCCAGGGCGGCCCGCAAGGCGGTATGGCCAGGGTCGGGATAGATATGGTAGGTATCGGTCTGAGCTATGGCCGCCAGGGCACGCGGCGCGGGGCCATAGGGATTTTCGTTCGCATCAAGCTTAACGAGTTGGCTAACCGGCAGGCCGAGGCGCTCGGCAAGAATATCGAGCGGCAGAATCGGCGTATAAGCTTCGAGCGCAGCGATCTCGGGGCGCAGCAAACTGGTGGGAGTAAACATATGAATAACGGGTTCACGGTAGAGTGAGGATGACGAACGGCAGCAGTATAGCACAGGCGGCCATGCCGGATTGGGTGACGAGGTAGATCGTAGGGATGCAGCTACGTCCCTACTGCAGCAACCGCAACTCTTGCGCCTTCAGCACGGCCTGGGTGCGGTCGCGTACCCCCAGTTTGGCCAGCAAACTCGAGACATGGTTCTTGACCGTGCCCTCGGTGATCACCAGTTGTGCGGCAATCTCGCGGTTCGAGTGGCCCGCAGCCATGGCTCGCAGCACTTCGAACTCGCGTTCGGTCAGCGGCTCGTCTAGGGTCGGGGGAGGGCTTGGGGCGGGCCGACCACCAGCGGCCAGCCGTGAAAACTCGGCGACGACCTTGCGGGCAATGCTGGGCTGGATCAAGGCCGCCCCGCCTGCCACAGCGCGCACTGCCGCAACGATCTCGTCGGCACTGGTATCCTTCAGCAAATAGCCACGTGCCCCGGCCTTCAAGCCCTCGAAGACATACTCGTCATCGTCAAAGGTAGTCAGGATGATCACCCCGAGGTCAGGCATCAGGCGCATCAGTTCGGTGGTAGCGGCCACTCCATCCAGTTCGGGCATGCGCACGTCCATTAGCACCACATCGGGGCGTTCGCGCTGTACCACCGTGATCGCCTCGCGCCCATTGGCTGCCGTGCCCACCACCACCAGATCAGCTTCTAATTCGAGGAGCGTCTGAATGCCCTGGCGCACCAGGGTCTGGTCATCAACCAATACCAGCCTGATCATGGGGCGCTCCTTTATCTAGTTTGGCAAACTGATCCGCAACCCAAAACCACCGCCGGGTTCGGGCGCGGCGGCCATAGTTCCCCCGAGTTGTTCGGCCCGTTCGCGCAATCCGGCCAACCCGAAGCCGGTCGCAGTGGGGTTTGCGCTGCCGTGCCCATCGTCACGCACGACCAATTCGACCCTTGCCGGGGCATAGTGCAGGTGCAACCAGGCCCGTTGGGCCGCCCCATGGCGGCGGGCGTTCGTCAAGCCTTCTTGGGCGGCGCGATAGAGGGTCTGGGCGACGGCGGGCGATAGATCATAAACCGTGCCTGTTACCTCAAGGCTGCTGATCAGTTCAGCGCGGCGTCCAAACTCGTCGGCGAGGGTGCTTAGGGCTTCGGGCAGACTATGGCCATCAAGCGGACTCTGGCGCATGGCCGCGACACTCTGGCGCACCTCGCTTAACGCGGCCTGGGCAATCTCGCGACTCGTAGCCAGGGCCGTGGCGGCACGGGCCGGATCACGTTCGAACAAACGCGAAGCCGCCTGCAACTGGACGTGCAGGGCAGTCAGATGGTGGCCCAGGCCATCGTGAATATCACGAGCCAGTCGGATGCGCTCCTCGGCCGCAGCCAGTTCACGTTCGCGGCGACGGGCCTGTTCCAGTTCGAGATTCGCGGCGCGCAACTGTTCGAGCAGGGCTTCGGCGCGGGCCGTCTGGGCCGCATACAGACGGGTCACGGTCGAGAAGATTACCACAAAAATCAGGCCCGCACCGATCGAAATCAGGTTCGCCACGATTAGCAATGGCCCGAAGCCGACCAGTGCTAAGATTCCGGCCCAGCCACCAAGCAGCAGCGCTGTCGCCAGGATGGCCTCGCGCACATCCAGTGTGACAACCGCTTGGGCTACGAGCATAAACAGCAGGTAGGGTACAAAGCTAAAATTGGCACTCGCTGTAACCGCCCAACTGACCAGCAACCAGATGCTGCCATTCAAGACTAGATGGACGCGCAGGGCCTGGATCTCGCCCAGCTGGGTTTCGAGTTCCAGCAGCCGCATATGCAGCACGAACATCGCAGCCAGCCCCACCAACCCGCCGTAAAAGCGTGGCGGATCAAGGTCGCGCTGGTAGAGCACAAAGACTACCAGCGCCACCAGGATCATCATATAGGCCGCGATCATCAACAAGTGATTGTCACGCGGCCATAAGCGTTGTTGGAGCCAATTGGACATATGGCGCATACCGGGCGGATCGGCGGGCCGTTCTATGCATTTGGCGACAAGCGGGCCAGGGAAACCATGGTTTTCCCTGCGGCGCAATCCAAAATCTAAAATCTAAAACCCAAAATGGTACAACTCCCCGTATTTGGCCCGCAAATAGGCAATATACGGCTCAATCGTGATTGGCCCACCGGTGACCCGTTCAACCAGTTCGGCGGTGGTATATTTGCTGCCGTGCTGGTAGATCTGGCTGCGCAGCCATTCATGCAACGCCGCAAACTGGCCCTGGCCGATCTGGGCATCAAGGTCGGGAATGGCGGCGCGGGCCGCAGCCATAAATTGGGCACTCAGGATATTGCCGATCGTATAGCCCTGGAACGAGCCACCAATCGTTGAGTAGAACCAATGGACATCCTGCAGCACACCGTCACAATGATCGGGCGGTGCAAGGCCCAGATCGGCCTGGTAACGTTCGGCCCAGGCTGCGGGCAGATCACGCACTGCCAGCGTGCCTTCGAGCATCGCTAGTTCCAGATCAAAGCGGATCATCACATGCAGGTTGTAGGTCACTTCGTCGGCGTCAGTGCGGATGAGCGAGCGCTCGACCTTATTGATCGCTCGGTAGAACTGATCAAGCGGCACCGCGCCTAATTGGCTGGGGAACTGGGCTTGCAACTGCGGGTAGTAGTGTTGCCAGAACGGGCGCGACCGCCCGACCAGATTTTCCCACAGCCGCGACTGGCTCTCGTGAACCCCCGCCGACGTGCCACGGGCCAGCGGCGTGCCGTCATAGGCCGCGTTCACGCCCTGTTCGTACATGGCGTGGCCCGACTCGTGGAGGGTGCTGAACAGGCCACTGGCCAGATTGTGTTCATCGAAACGGGTCGTGATCCGTACATCACCATGGGCAAAGCGAATCGCAAACGGGTGGTGGGTCTTATCCTGGCGTCCACGGTTAAAATCATAGCCAAATGCGGCTGCCACACGTTCACCGAAGGCGCGTTGATCGGCCTCGGGATAGAATTGGTGCAGACAACTCGCATCAGCGGTGGGCTGACTCGTGATCGCCTGGGCGATCGGCACCAGGGCGGCGCGTAACTCGGCAAAGAGCGCCTTGACCGTACTGGCTCGCATGCCGTAATCGGCCCCGTCAATCAGCGGGTCGGCGGGATGCTCGTAGCCGGGAAAACAATCGGCCACCCGGCGGCTGAGTTCGAGGGTGCGTTCGAGATAAGGCTGCATGGTTGCGAAATCATTGGCAGCGCGGGCCTGCTTCCAGGCGTTATAACTCGCGGCCCCATTGGCAGCCATTTCGGCCACCAGGGTTGGGGGAATGCGGGTCGCTCGCTCGAACTGGCGCTGAGCCAGGCGCACCAGGGCTGCATCGTCATCATCGTTGGGTCGGGCGGATAGATCGCTTGCCAATTGCTCGATCAAGGCCCCGAGATCCTCATCGGTGGCCTTTTCGTGGGCCATGCGGCGCAGGGTCGAGAGTTGCCGCCCGCGAGCCGCCGCTCCGCCGGGGGGCATCTGGGTATTCTGATCCCACATCAAAACCGCTGATGCGGCCTGCACATCGTTGATCTCGATCAAACGGGTTCGGAGTTGCGTGATTGGGTCTTGCATGAGTTCTTTCCTCGTAATATCGCATGAGACATCGATCAACTATTTCACATCACCTTGTCGCCTTGTAGGGACGCAGCGTGCTGCGTCCGCGGACGCAGCGTGCTGCGTCCCTACGACAAATCCCTCACCCGCGCAAACGTGACAGCCGCTCGCCGGCGGCATCAATCGTTTCGAGCCGCTTCGCAAAACAGAAGCGGGCCAGCATCGGGGCACTGGCTGGGTCAGCATAAAAGGCCGAGGGTGGGATCGCCGCAACGCCTACCTCGCGGGTCAACCAGCGACAGAAGGCCGCATCATCGGCAAAACCGGTCTGGCTGATGTCCGCCATCGTAAAGTAGCTGCCTTCGGTGGGCAGCGTCGGCAGACCCACCACATTCAGCACCGCTTCGAGCCGCTCACGGCGGGCGCTATACTCGGCCCGCAGTTCGTCATAGTAGCCATGGGCAAAGGCCCCTTCGAGCGCGGCGGCGGCGGCGGCCTGTAACGGGGTCGCGGTCGCAAAGGTAATCCACTGATGGGCGGCGCGCAGGGCATCGTTCAGGGCGACCGGCCCAACCGCATACCCGATCTTCCAGCCGGTCACACTAAAGGTTTTGCCAGTACTGTTGATCGTCAGAGTGCGCTCGGCCATGCCCGCCAGGGTCGCAATCGGCACATGCACCCGCCCATCAAAGACAATTTGATCATACACCTCATCAGCGATCACGATCACATCGTGTTCGCAACACAAGTCGGCAATTAGCGTCAATTCGGCGTGGCTAAAGACCTTGCCGGTGGGGTTATGCGGCGTATTCAGCAGCAGCAGGCGCGTCCGGGGCGAAAAGGCCGCTCGTAAATCGGCGGGATCGAACCACCAGGTCGGCTGATTGGTTGTTGGCGGATGTAAGCGCACATAACGTGGCACGCCACCGGCCATCGTAATATCCGGGCCATAGGCATCGTAACACGGCTCAAAGACGATCACCTCATCGCCGGGTTCAAGCATGGCCTGGGCGATGCCAAACAGGGCCTCGGTTGCACCACTCGTAATCGTCACCTCGCGGGCCGGATCAGGATCGCCCCAGCCATGGGTGCGCCAGGTTGCGGCGACCGCTTCACGCAAGCGTGGCAAACCCTGGTAGGGTGCATACTGGTTCAGGTCGGCCGCAATTGCTGCTGTGGCCGCTTCTTTGACCCATGGTGGCCCGGCAAAATCGGGAAAGCCCTGCCCCAGATTGACCGCGCCGCACTGGACTGCTAGGGCACTGATCTCGGCAAAGATCGACGTCCCAAAGCGGCGAACCCGTTCGGCAGGGCGATGACTGGTCATACAACGACTCCTTATGCTGCGGTACGGCGCGTTGGCTTGGCGGCGCTGGTGTTGATATTGTACGGGTGGATGATAATCCCGGCAGGGCACAGCAGCGCCAGGATCGGTGGGGACTTTCTAGAATCTTGGCCGCTGCTGCGACCCTACTGCGCTCCTACCGACGTTGGGGAAGAGGCTGAGGTGCAGCTGCGGATGGGTGTGCTATAATCATCGCGCATCGACCGGCTCCTACCGACGTTGGGGAAGAGGCTGAGGTGCAGCAGCTTCGCTGCTGC
>JBLWKA010000126.1:0-16164 GCA_048381555.1 Oscillochloridaceae bacterium umkhey_bin13 | reverse complement strand
CGTCGGGTGACAATGCCAGGCGTCGGGTGACAATGCCAGGCGTCGGGTGACAATGCCAGGCGTCGGGTGACAATGCCAGGCGTCGGGTGACAATGCCAGGCGTCGGGTGACAATGCCAGGCGTCGGGTGACTGTATAGACGGTGCAACTGAGGAAACGCATTGTTTCTCTTGGCATCCTTCATCCCTCATCCCTCATCCTTCAAATGATATACACATCTACCGGCTGCTCAACGGCCGGCCCATCGCCACGGATCATGATCGCCGCTTTGCACTGCGTACAGAGCCGGTAGATGCGCAGGCTATCGCCATCAGCGGGTCGCAAGAGCCGGTCGAGCCGTTGTTGCAATTTGCGCAGTTGCCGATCTTCGAGGTCGCACTCAAAGACGCTGCGCTGCACCCGTTGGCCGTGTCCTTCGAGCAGTTTGGCGAGTTTGGTGCGCCGTTTGTCCACCGAGATGTCGTAGACGATCAAATAGAGCATGGCTTTTCCTCAGCGAGCGACAAAGGCTTCGTACTGCCCACCTTCGCGAATGGCGCGCGCCAAACGCCGCGCCTGGAGTTCCAGGCAACGCAGGTAGCTGACCCGCCCCGGCCCGCTGTCTGCCCCTTCGGGATGGATCGCCTCGGTGCGCATGCGCTCTTCGAAGGCGCTGATAAACCGCCGCTGGCCTTCGGCCTCAAAGACAATCGGACGCTCATCGGCATTGCCAGGCCGAAAGTCACTGGTCTGGACGCGCCCGTCGCTACAGACCCGCAGCACCAACGAGTCAACCAAGAGTGGGCGAAACTCTTCGATCAGGTCGAGCGCTAAGGCCGGACGCCCATATTCGATCTGGTGCAGATAACCCAGGTAGGGATCAAGGCCACTGGCCTGCACCGCTCCGGTGATCTTGTGCAGCAAGAGGGTATAGCCAAACGAGAGCAGCACGTTGACGGGGTCGGCGGGCGGGCGGCGCGAGCGGGCGGTGAATTGCCAATCGGGGCCGATCAGGGCGCGCAGGCCGCCAAAGTAGCGTGCCGTGGCGCTACCTTCGACGCCCATCAGCGAGGCCAGTTGGGTCGTGCGACCGGCCCGTTCGATATAGCCGCCGAGCGCGTCGGCGGCCTCGCGCACACTCGGCTCGACGGTGCTGCGATTGCGGGCAAAGCGTTGCAGAACCGCCCGCGCATTGCGGAGCTTGCCTTCGACGCAGGCCTGAGCCTGGCGCAAACTCCAGGCGGGATCGTCGGCTCGCCGATACTGGGCACGGCGTAGCGCCGCGTGGGGCGTATTGGCTCCCACCAGTCGGCCCTGATAGCGGCCATGGACACTCAGGAAGGCAACCTCGATCCCGCGTTCGAAGAGCCCCTTGAGGGCCGGGGTGCTAATCCCGACATTCCCGATAATCAGGATGTCGTCAAGACGCGCCAACGGGATGCTGCCCAACTCGTCGCCGGAACGCCGGACAATCAGCCGTTCGCCGTCACGGGTGATTTCAGCGCCTTGTTCGATCACGTAGAGTGTTGCCATTGTGAATGGTGAATGGTGAATGATGAATAGGGAATAGGGCAATACCGCAGAAGTCATGCTGTGACCGTTTCTGTCACCCCGAGTATCCTATGGCCCGTCGGCCAGTGGTGCTGGGATGACCCGATATGTCATTAGGAGCGGTAGCGAGGGGTCCCGGCGTCAATCGTATCACCGCCGGGATTCCTCATGTCGCCTACGGCTCCGTTCGGAATGACATGAGGTGCGCTGCGGCTCCGTTCGGAATGACATGAGGTGCGCTGCGGCTCTGCTCAGTGTGACAGCGTGACGTATGCTCTGCTGCGGAATAGGCATTCCCTATTCATCATTCATCATTCTCCTTCCTCGTGCCTGATCACGTAGCTGTTGGAGATTGACGATGGCGGCGACTTCGAAGCGCGGCGGGAGTGATCCAGCGACGGGGCGCAGGTTGAGGATGGGCGGGAAGTAGCCGCAGCGTCCGTGCAATTCGGCGAGCAGGGCCAGCGCGACGGGGGCCAGCCCAGGCGGGTTGATCAGCAGGGGCGTTGTCTGCCAGGCCGACCCATCAAGGCCGGCGGCATCAGCGAGTTGGCAGGCCACCATATCAAGCGGCGCGGCGCGGTCAATTTGCACGGCAATCGCAACGACAGCGCTGGGCGGCGCACCGGCAAGCGCGGCGATCTGGTCGAGTTGGTCCGCAGTCAGCGGGTGGGCATAGTTGAGGAGAAGCATAGGGGATACCAGTGACGTAAAGATAGCCGATAGCCGATAGCGTGTTGCAACAGGACTATTTTTAGTGTAATGGTGTGCGTCCCGCGCGATTAAATCCTGCTCAACTGTGCCACCGTATGTCACCCCGAACGAAGTGAGGGGTCTTCCGTGCGGATCGGTGAAGATTCCTCACTTCGTTCGGAATGACATTGGGGTGCGTTGCGATCCGACCACGGCTTTGTCTCTTAGGCATGTTTCAGCAGGCTCGCTTGCTGTTTTACGCTTGTATCGCGCATCTTTTCTGTCCGCCCCGAAACTCAGGTGGTGAGGGGGGAAGCGCCAAAAAGCGTATACTACTGCGGTGCGGCTCCCCTCCCCCCTCTGAGGGGGAGGGGCTGGGGGAGGGGGGAAAGGGCGACCACTCCAGTTTATTATGCGCAGACGGCTTGGTAGGGCCGCATCTGGTTCGTCTGACGCGGGCAATGCCTGTTTCAGTTCATCCCGCTGAGTTTACGGGGAGCTTAATTTCTAGCCTTAGGTTTCAGAATCAAGTAGCGCGTCTTGCCATCAGACTCAAAGTCCTCCTCGATGATGCCACGGAAGCCACCTGAGATTTTACCGGGTGCATCCTTCCACCGGATGAAACCAACGACATCTTTGTTTTTCGGCACTTCGAATTCACGCAGGTTAAGCTGAACCTTGATCCCGCGCCCAAACCCTGAGAGGCGCAGCTCTCCTTTGCACTGACCAGTGATCTCGACATCTATTTCGAGCTTTTTGAGCACGACGGGTGGTGGTAGGGGCGCATCCGTCGCAACGGGTTGACTTGGTGCTTGTATGGTCGGAGGTGGCGCTACAGATTGAGTTGGAGCCGTTGCTGCGGGAACTTCGGACGTTGCTGTTGGCTCCGTTGTTGGGTCACAATCCCAGCCAATGATTTGGCACGGCAGGGGCAGCACAGGACGCTCACCGTATTCATTGACAGTTTTTGAATAAGGCTTGGCTGGCCTTGCAGCGCGAATATGCGTCCCAGCAGGGCGCTCAATTTCAAGATAGCGTGTCTTTTTAGCCGGTGGGGCCTCGTTCCAACTGAGCAGCGCACGAAGGCAACTGATGCGTAGCGTAGCTTCGAGCCGTTCGACTTTTTCTTGGGCATACTGCAAGACGTAGGTTTCAAATTGGCGCACACACGCCTCGATCTCATCTTCAGTCATTGTTTGATCAGCACTGTGCCACTGGTTTTGATCGAACAGGTGGTTGTAGCGTGCTTGCCGATCATCACGGTAGACCGTGTGCGTGATGCTCACCGCGCCCATGCCCAAAGGTTTGCCCATCCCCAAGGCCAAACGGTAACGCTCATCGGCGGCGAGGCGCAATACCCATAGCAGAGCGCCAAGCTCAACCTGGCTCAAGTTCTCGAAGCGCAGGGTAAAGCGAAAGTTGATGCCGGGAGCTACGGGTTTGATGCGGGTATATTGACTTTCTGCCTGGGCGATCTTGCGCTGATCACGTTCGATCATATCGGCTAGCACCGCTTTGGGCTTATGCCAATACAACTTATGCCCGCGTAGCACCGTATCCTCACCGGGCTGCGACGCATAGTGATGTAGGCCGCTCTTGCTGGCCTGATCTTGGACGAGATAGTGCTGGAAGGTGGTTGGCTTCGGGCCGCTGAGAATCTTCGGCGTAACGATCTCATGCTCTTGGTCGGCCCAAAGTTGGGTCGGCGTGCCCTCAAGCTCGGCATCACTCACGAAGACTCGGCCTGCCCCAGCCACAGGGCGCGGGGCGTCCGCAGCTTTGTTCTCCTTCGCGTCATCGCCGCTCAGTGCATACCCAAAGATCGCCTCGGCAATGTCGGTCTCATGGGCATGGCGGAGATGTGTTGGCACGAAGTCGCGGGGGGAGGACGCACGAGAGCTTCCAGGAAAGCGATACGGTATGCGAAAATTAGGGCTTTGCCCGAAGAGAACGACAGGCATGCCACGCTCTGGCTCAACATAGAAGATAGGACGACCATCTTTTAGTACGCCAAGGCGTCTATCAAAGGGTGAGTCTTCTTGCTTCTCCCCTTTCTGGAATGGCGTTAGACCTGCACAATAATCCTCGATGGCTTGCTTATCAATGGGAATAAACTGCACACCACGCTTCCGCTGACCAATAATTGCATGTCTCTTGCGTGGAGATGATTGATCATCAGATCCAGTTTCTTTCATATTTCCACTAGAGACGAGCATGCCTTGATGATTATGAATACCTGGCTTATCGACACGATCAATAGCAAGCTTCTTGTCTTTGGTTTGACGAGTTGTGAAGCTTACTTCAATATACTGTGGTTGATATTCAGGATCATCAAATGCATGTACTCCTAAAGAATCAGGCAGGTCTCGCTCACGAACTTTGAAATAACCTTCAGCACCTAAAGGTTCTGCGGGAATAATCGCCCATCCATTATCCCTATGTACGAGATAACCTGCTTTAACTTTGGCAAGTTTCGTCTTATAAGGGATTGCCAAAGGATCATCCGTGTTTTTATTCGCCGCCACCGCCCGATAGAAGAAGCGAGGGCGCTCGGTGACCCGCCCCATCTTGCCATAGCTGGCAATCTCGACCAGGGCGCGCAACATGCCCCGCAAGCTGCTCCCAGGGATGACCGGAGCTTCGGGATCTGCATAGGCAAAGAATTTTGCCCGTTCGCGTTGCTGTTCTGGCGTCAAGTCATGAAACGCCGTTGACCCATGAGCCGCAAAATCCTCAGGTGACCAGCCACAGCGCACATACAGCGGACTCGCCGTGGTTAGCACGCACTCGATGCGCCCAGTGAAGCGGTCGGGGTGGTAACGATCTTGATCGGGTAGGGGCGTCTCAGCCAGCACCACACGTTCGGGGAGGGGCACGAAGTTGTAGGGGGCGTAGGCTTCGCGCTCTTCGGGGACGGTTTTAATCTGTTCAGGGAGTTTCGGCATGATTACACCTCGGCTTCTTGTAGACTGACAAAACGGCTGGCAACGGTGCGTACCATCCCATTGGGGTCGTGGGTCAGATAGTGGCGCATGCTGAGTTTAGCCCGTTCGCGTTCGCTGGGCGTTCGCTCCAGTGGCGGTGCGTGGACAATCCCCTCGGAGCCTTCGCGTAATTCACGGAAGCCGTTGCGCGCCTCTGCCTCTTCGCGGTAGCCCCACAGCATGTAGGCTTCGTCGAAGTAATCCACTTCATCACCCTGCCCATCCAGGCGCAGGGTGATGCGCCATTGATTGTTCGGCCCGCGCCACAGGAGCAGTTCGCCGTCTGACCCAAACAGGCGGGCTTGCTGGAGCGTCACGGTGCGCAAGCGCAAGCTAGGGCGTGGAAAGGCGTCATCGTCACTTGAAAGGTGCAAGTGCCCGTCGCGCAGTTTGCCCCAAATTACGCCGCTGTCGTCATAGGCCAAGAGCCAGCACAGGCCATAGGTTTGGGCTTGGCTCGTCAACCATGCGGCAAGGTCATCAGGGAGCGTCACTGCCGTAACGGTGCATGTACTCGCTAAGGTTTTGATCTCACGCTTCATGACAATGCTCCTGCTTGGACTACCTTGGCAACATACTGCTCAAGTTTGGCGCGATCACCGGTAATCTGTAGCCGTTGCTCAGCAGTAGCCTGAATATGCCACGTTTCGCCTTGGTAGGTGAGGGTCGCTTCGATCCCTTCGAGGCGCCCACGCCCAACACTGGCACTCCCGCCCAGCGGCAGATCGCCTGTCCACAGGTCTTTGAGTAGCAGCAGCAGCAGTCCAACGTCGTGCTCTTGCGGATTGATGATCGTGATCACTGTCGTCACTTCCCCGGCGACACAGGGCGCTTCACTAAACAGCGCCGTATCGTAGGCCCCGCCAGTGAAGCGATCAAGGCTTACCCGGTTTTGTACCAGGGTGCGTGCCTGAGTGATCCGCGCCTCTTCGACCAGCAAGCGACTAGACGTGGTCTGTGGCTTCGTTTGCCCCTTCTGCGGCTTGGCTTGCTCACGGTCTAACGTCCAACCAAACAAACCCTCAAGCCTGTCTTTGACCCGATCATCGGGGTGGAAGGTACGCAAAATCCGTTCGGCGCGCGCCCGCAAGGCCCCAGCGAGACTCGTACCGGGAAGCACGGGTTGCCCAGCCGCATTGACGATCTGGATCACATCGGGATGATTTGAACCACTCAACGGTTTCCCGTCTTGGTCACGTAAGGGTTGTTCAGCGCGGATCAACAAAGGACTGGCTAAACGAAAATGGGCCGTCAGCCGGGCTTGGTTGCGACGATCCACTTGACTGGGCAGGGTCAGCAGTTCGGCAATCGGACGCGGATCAGTTGGCACGGCATAAAGATCAGGCTCCGCCTGGAGCCAGTCCAGCAAGCCTTTACGGGTACGCAAATCGTAGCGCACAAGCTGCCAACCCGTTACCCGACAGCGCCCAAAGCCCCGTGAGCGGCGTGCGCCCAGCGCAATTGCGCCCTGCTCTAAGCCTTGTAGCGCCAGCGCCAAGGCTTGCCCAAGCGCCTCTGTGTTTTTGCCAAGTAACAGTTCAAAGCGCAAGGGGAAGATTGTTCCGGCGGGCAACAATTCCAGGTCGTACTTCACCTTGGGGCGGGCCGTGCGCGTTTTAGGATCAATCCCCACCCCATCACGGATTTCGGTGAGCAGACGCCGTTTACCGTTAGTGCGTACATCGTCGCGGTTCTCGCTGAACGGCTGGGTCGCAAACGCATCATCAACGATCAATGGACTCTGATTGCCTAGTGGATCGCCCTTGCTGCCGCCGAAGAGGGTTTGCGCCAGCGCGTTGCGTTGATCTTTATCTTCCGCAATCCGATCCCCATACTCGTAGGCTTGCAGATAGGCCCGCAACGCACCCGCCAACGAGGTACCGGGCAACAGCGGATGGCCTTTCAGGGGATCGCGTTGCAAGACCATATCCACGCCATTGTCATGTTCGCCGTTGCCCAAATGGGCCGGCGTGGTGAGTTCTAACGCGCCGATCAACACCAGTCGCGTGCTGATCTGGCGTGATTGCTGCCATGTACTCATTGATCGTCCCTCTCCTTCTTCTTGCGATGCAACGCGGTAAGCACTGCGTCGAGCAGGCGCAGGGTGGTTTGGGTCGCAAGCTGTGGGGCGTCGTTTGGCTTGATGGTCGCCACCTGTGGCCAATTGTCTGGCATAAGCCCCAGTTCTTCCCAGATCGCCCCTGGTTCTAACTGAGCGTTACACCAATCCAGCATAGTGCGATTGCCGATCCGGGCGCGTGCAAACTGATCGTGTGCCGTGGTCTTCAAATCACGGAGCAAGGTGCGCAACGACGTCAGATCGTTGGTTTGTTGGGCGTAGCGCACCGCACCGCGCAGTCGTCCGAGTTGACTGTTACGTGGCAAATCTTTAGGAGCGATACGGTTGGAATCAGTTAGATTCAGGACGTGGCTCGTAATCTTCTGCTCAATCTGTTGATCGAGCAAGCGCTGCGCCATACGGGTCGCCATGATTTGGCTATTGGGCGTCAGCGTCTCGCTTCGCCTGATCTCACGCTTGGGCCGAGTGTGATCAGATTGGGGGATCACATACTCATCGGCCTCAAGCCATTGGAAGGCGATGCGCCCAAAGCCTTCGGCACGCCGTTCGCCGATACCAGTCTGTTCGAGTTGCGCTAATCGCTCGCGGCTGACCGCCTTGTGGGGATAGACCACAAAGACACTGCCCGCCTTGAGTGCGGCCTGTTGCGGCAGGGGCAAGCGCCATGTCTGGTTGAAGCCGCCCGCAACGGTTGCGGCACTAAAGCTACGCGCCGGGTCGATCCGCACCGCAAAGCCCAAATAGGCCGAAAGATACTGATCATCAATCAGGTGGCCTTTGTCCTGGTCTTTAATCGAAGGCTGCGCACTCAAACGCGCCAGCGCCACACCCTGCCCATCACGCAGCAGCGTATCGCTCAGGAAACAGATCTGGAGCATCTGCCCAGCCTCTACCGCCTCAAGCTCGGGTGCGTTGGGTACTTCCCGCCACGCCTGCGCTGACTGCGGTTTGCCCAGATTGAGCCGAACTCGTCCATAGTTGGCGCTACGCGAACGTCCCAGCCACGCCTCAGCCGGTGTGCATAAGGCTTGGATGGTTGCAAGATCAGCCTCGTCATCGAGCATAATTACGCCCGCAAAGGTTTGATCTTCAGCCAGGGCTTCATATTTGAAGATCGTCCCGCCGTTCTCGGTATTGTCGCCCACTGCCCGCCCAAGTTCGCGGTTGCGCTGAACATGCACTGCAATCCGGTTCGGCTCTAGCGTCACTGGGTGCAGTTCAGCCGCATCGTTGATCGTGCAGTAAGCAATGCCAAGGCGCTGCAACTGATCATTGTTTTGCTCAAGCTCACGGCGGCGCTCATCGTTCCAGTCTTCGTGGGCGGCATTATAGCTATGGTACGATCCTTCTGCCGGGAGGGCTAATTTGCGTTTCAGCAACGCCAAGGGGGTCGGGAGGCTGCGCTGCCCAGTGGCACTGCACCGATAGGCATTGAGGTAGCGGACACCGCCATCGAAGAAGAGCCGCCGCGCCGTGGGATCGGCGGCAAGGTCATCAGTCGTGCCAGCGGTACGCAGGTAGCGCCCAATCAGCATGCCCCGAATGGCACTGCCCGGTAGATAATCGAGCGAAACGAGGCTGTTGGTATCGCCTG
The DNA here is from genome assembly GCA_048381555.1 of Oscillochloridaceae bacterium umkhey_bin13. Classification (GTDB taxonomy): domain Bacteria; phylum Chloroflexota; class Chloroflexia; order Chloroflexales; family Chloroflexaceae; genus Viridilinea. The sequence continues at coordinate 7,284 of JBLWKA010000126.1, read as the reverse complement.
TAGAGCGCGCCAGCAATACCGGTTGCTCAAGGTAGATCGTAAAAGGAAGCATTTTCATTGGGGCACCTCGCGGGCAAAGTGTTGGAAGCACTGTTCGGTGAAGGCGCTCGGGTAATCGTGAACAGGTTCCTGCTCATGCAAAAGCATGCGTAGGCGTCCGCGTCCACGATTGCGTGCCGTACCACCCCGCCGGACTGCCAAAACGCATGCCGCCAACAGGCCAAGTGTGCGCTGATCCGGTGGTGCGGGCAACGTAAAGTCCAGGGGTGCCAACAGCACCGTTTCGCGGAGCAAGACCCGCATCGCACGCAAGGATTTTTCTTCGGGGCCACCCGTCTCGGCATTAAGCGCGGTTTGGCGTCTAATCCCCGTACAGGCATCTAAGACTTTGGTGGGCGGCAGTTGCTCGGTGCGCAACCAAGCGCACAAATCTGAGGGCAGGGTTGCAGTCCCAACCCGCATCTGGGCCGTCTTATCAGCGGCGGCCCCAATTTGCCCAAACAAAACCGTCGCGACCGCATCCCAAGCGCCATCGCCGCCAAGCGCAAAGCGCAAATTGGCGTATTCCTCAACGAGCAAGCCTTTGATCACCCGCCCGCCAACAAAGGGCAAGCCATATTGATCATGCTCGATCTCGGTATCCACTAGCCCCGCCGTGCCGTCGCCACGCCCAAAGGTGGCATCACTCAATAGATGGATGCTCAGGTAGTAGCGAGTCATTCCGCCTCCTTGCGTTCGATTGGCAAATAGAAATCGAGGGCTTCGATGGCATCAAAGTAGCCACAGCGCTTACCCGCCCAACCCGTTGTGTGCAAATCATTGCTGCCAGGCATGCGCGGCAACTCAATTGAGGCTGTCTTTAGAAACTCCTTCGTGGCATCCGACTCTTCACGCAGCGCATCGCGCAAAGCTTTGACTTTGCTGCGCGGGAGGATTTGCGGATCTTGGGTCATTGGCGCACGCTGATCGCGGAGCCGAAAGCCATCGGCAACCGTGGCAAAGGCGGACCAATTGCGCCACGTGGGGGTTAAGCCTGACGGACATAAACTCAAGGGCCGCATGGTCAAATCATTGCCATAACGTGATCGGTACTCACGCTCACGGATGGCCCCAATCGATCCGCTGATCCCACTCATCGCGATATGCCAATCCAGGCCCGAGCATTGCTTCTTACTCGGGTCTTGCTCCTGTGCCTGCTTGAGTGCAAATTTGGTCTGCTTGCACAACTCCTCACCGAGTTCATAGGCCCGTGAGAAGGGGTAGTGGCTTTTGCAGATCACCACGCCGGCACAGGCCGTGGCTCGCCCCCCCGGTAAGTGTTCCGTGGCCCGTTCAAACTCCTCAAGAAAGATCACGGCCAGCCCCAGGCCCAGCGGCCCATCACACACAAAGGTCACATCATCGCCCCCGAAAACCAACGGGCGGAAGGGCATGATCGTGCGCTCACGGCGCTCATCGCGGTTCAGTCTAATGGTGTACTGCGCCATCTGCGTGTGGCGGAAACTCTGATCGAGCCGTTTGAGCATCCCCTTCAGCGCCGTGATCCCAGCCTGTTTCACCTGCTCCGAGAGATCGCGCAGGGCCAACAGGCAGGCACGATTCGCTTCAGGCGTTGGGTAGGCTTCTATCACGCGCCGAAAGCGTTGGCCCATGCCATTGCCATCGGCATGGACAACCGCCAAATGGCTGCGCCCATCATCGGCTTGAAAGCGTTCAACATTCCGCTCGAAGGTGTAGTCTTGTTTGATCACTTCCGCAAAGATGCGCTCAAAGCGGGCTTCGGCTTCCTTTTGCAAGGTCTCATCGAGCTTGGCGGCAATTTCAGCCGAAATGGCCCGCGTATTACGATTACGATCAAAATCGACGGCGGGCTGACGAGTAGCCCGACACTCGGCCAGCACCGCCGGGTTTGCGATCAGGGTGCGCGGGGCGCGTTGCTGCTTGCGCCGGTTAACCGCTGCCGCCAGTTGGTTGATCACCCCGTCTTCGCCGCCTAATGGCTCAGTCTCCCAATCAAAAGCCTGATGCTCGGCGACAAACTCTAGGCCGGGCGCTTCGCACAATAAGGTCTGGCTCAAGCGGCGAATCGTTGCAATTGCGTCGGCCTGTTCACGGAAGAGGATTAGTGCATTGCCGCCACCGCGAATCACGACCTCGGCCCGCAGATCGGTATGCGTCTGAAGTTTCACCTGCTCATCAAGCTGGGCCTGCGCGAAATTGTGTGGGGCGGGCAAGGCGCGTTCGAGCCACCCATGCAAGGCGCGTTCGACCAGTTCTGAAGCGCCGATATTCTCGCGCAGCGCGTTGCTCCCAAAAATGTAGTCCTGAATCCCAGTCGTATCAATACTGGTTAGCGTATAGCTCGTCATAGGTCGCTCACTCCTTTGCTCGACTCGCGAATCCAATCCTCGATCTTGGCGCGTAGATCGAGCAGGTCATCACGCCCGAAGATTTTGGTCAACTTGCTTTGATGCGGAAGACTTTCGATCTGTTGTTCAAGTTTCTGAACCGTTCCGGGATCAGCACAACAGACCAGCGCCACCCGCACTTCACTACCTCCGAGTTGCTCAGCGCGGACAATCGCTTCGAGGAGTTTTGGTTTGAACAACTCATTTCCTCCAGTTGTAAGTGAGAAAGCAAAGAGTTGATAGCCATGCAATGCCGCCACATCAAATTCAAATTGGCTCGCCCCGATATGCGGCTCAACGGTCATGACCAATTCCTCAAGCATCCTGTTCTCTACCAGGGGCTGGAGGATGTGTAACAGATGATGTTCAAACCACTCACCATCAAACCACTTAGCTGGGTGCGACTCTTGAGTGAATTGTGCTGCAGCAGTGAGTGAGGTCTTGAGCGTGAACTGTGCGTGTTCGTGCAAAAAAGCATCACGCACTTCCTGATCGGGAATATCTTCAATCAATACATTCGTTAATTTATTGCTTTTCTTTAGAACTAACCCGCCTTTTTTGTCTCTTTCTCGAAGTGACGACTGACACCATGTGCGCCAATCCGCCTGACGTTGTGGGTCTGAGTGTAAATTAGCTAGAGCACTCGCGGTGTTTTGCCATATAGCCTTTGTTTGTAAGCTCTGTTTAGTCAGTTTATCCAATCCGTGTAAACTTAAAAGATCTTTTAGCCGAAGCGGTGGCTGGATTGCTTTGCCAATCTGATGCAAAACCTGTGGCTTACCTCCAGCAATTGCAGGCGAACTCACAATCAGCGCCAAACTCCGCGCATCAAGATAGCTATAGTGTGCTGACTGGTGGACGGTATCGCGGAACGCTTGGTAAGCATGCACCGCCATCGCCTTGGTTCCGCCGGTGTAATGTAGTCCAATGCTGCCCTCGCGGTGCTTTAATTGCTGCTGGACTTGGTTATAGATGTGCGTGGGATCGGACTCCTTGACTTCGCAGTACTCAATCTTCTGAAACCCATCCCGATGCAGCAATTGTTCAATCCTTTGCGCCGCTTCCTCGCGGGTATCTTTACTGCACACCAACACAATCCGCGAATTGGCTTGATCTCTCACTAACAAGCGTGCTGCCACATAATTGGGCAACGGATTGCCACCGATAAGCAGAAAAAGATGATCGACGTGATAGGCTGCGAGCTTACTCACGGGTGTTCCTTTCATTTACAGGCAGATCAATTCACTATTCACTATTCACCATTCTCAACTCACCGCATACCCACCATGCCCAAAGACGCACGCCTTGCCGACGTGTACCAACCCGCCCAAGAGCAAGAGCGCCCGCAAATCAGTGGGGACGTGGTTCAGCACCGCTTCGCCGACTAAACCACCGAGTTGCATCGTTTGCGGGTTGGCGTTACGGGTCGAGCGGCGCGCCCATTCTTGCCAATGCAGCGTGTTCTGTTCGAGCGTGATCGCCTGCGCTGCCGCGATCAGCGGTTGATATGATCCTGTCCAGCCGCCGTCGCCATAAAAACTACCCAAAGCTTCGAGCCGCCAACAGGCCGCTTGTACCAGTGCCACCGGCTCAAAGCGGCGCATCAGATCGCCCCGATGCTTGATCCGCAAGGGGGTCGCAAATCGCAAGCGCAGGCGCGGAGGCAGACTCGCCGCCCGTGTCTTGACGCTTGCGGTCGTCATTGTGGGCAACCCTAACCCGGCCCCGCCCACCTGCGCTCGCCCGTCCTGGTAGATCACCGCGCCCACCGCCTGCCACGGCGGCAAGACCTCAACGCGCTCAAGGCGGGCCTGGGCCAGATCACGGCCTAAACCCATGCGCCCCAACTGCTCGAAGCCCAACAAAAAATAGGGCAGATAATCCGCGCCCTGCCCAATCAAAACCAACCCAAACTCAAGCGGTTCGCCCGCAGTGTAGTGCGTGCGCCCGTCGGTCGGCGGCTCGATCACAAAGGGGCGCGGCACATCACGCAGATCATGCAACGGCCCGCTGGCCTCATCGCGGGTCGGCGTAAAGACCTGCCGAAAGGGACAACCACTCGTGACCGCGCAGGGATCAGCGCCACTGCGACAGGCCGGGCTGCACACCGCCTGCTGAAAAGCATAGCCAAAACCGCCCCGTAGCAAACCGCCCTTGGCGGCGGGCAAAACGGCGTCTCGCACCAGGCGCAAGGTCACCCGTGCGCGCACCAGGCTCAGGTCAGGCAGGGCGGGCAGATCTGTTGCTGGGGCTTCCGTTACGCGCTGCTGCATCGCATTCCTCCACCACGACGATGGTCAATGCTCTGCAGGATACCAAGGCAGCCCCACCCTGAGATCCGAATCGAATCGGAAGATTCTCCGAAGTGATTCGGATCTCAAGCACGACTGAACAAGCTACACTGGGTTAGTGGGTTAGGCAAATATGTACGATGCACGCGCAAACCAGCATCATTGTAGCAGCAGGCACTTTTGGTGCTGCTCCCCCCTCCCCTTGAGGGGCCGGGGGGGCTTCCAGCGCCTTAAAAAGTCGCAAAAAACGGTGCAAACTTCTCGCGCACCCAACGGTAATCGAGGCGCGTCTGCGGCGGGAGATCCCAGGCCGCGACACATTCCTGGTAGATGGCAGTCTGATGCGAACTTACGGTATTCAGTTCAATTGTCAAGCTGGCGGCAACCTGTTGCGGGTTCAGGCCCTGCACCAGCGCCTGCAACACCTCGCGCCGCCGTGGAGTCAGGCGGTCATAGACCTGTTGACAACGGGTGCGTTCGGCAGCATCAAGCAGATCGCGTTGGCCCAGCGGCGGCAACGCTTCGGTATTCGCCAGCGTGCGCAGGCCCGCAAAGACCTGGCCCCATGGTTGCACTGGTACCGCCAACAACTGCACCTCGTCCGCCGCATCCACATGCATCACGGCCCCTTCGTGAGTCTTCGCCCGCACTTCGTCACTCGAATACAGATGCCAAATGCGATCACAATGATCCAGATGCACCATCGCTGCCGTCAACACCAACATGCCCAACAAGCGCCGCCCGCCACTCACGCACAAGTGAACCGGCTGCTGGCGCTGTTTGAGTTGCTGCAGCAACTGGTGACAGGTGTTGAGGGTCGCATCAAGCGCCATCGGCGTGTGCAGATCGCTCAACGGCACACCCGCACTCAGGATCGGCAAGGGCCGATAGCGCACCGCATGTGCCCCATACCGATCCGATCCAAACACCCGCGCCAAACACTCCAGTGCCGCCTGGTAGCGCGGGTTCTGGTCGGACAGATGCAGCACAATCAGTTCACGCACGGGGTAGCCCTGGCGCAACAGCAGATCAAGGGCGAGGGTAATCACCTGGGGTTGGCCGCCCAGGGTAGCGACCATCACAATGGGGCTGGCCGAAGGTGGCGCGGTTGGTAAGGCAAGGAGTTGATCCATGGCACCATTGTTCCCTGCGGTCTTGATTGGCGGACCGGCCCATGCCGGCAAGAGTACGCTGACCTATCGTTTGAGCCAACAACTGCGGGCGTTGGATGTGCCGCATTATGCGCTGCGGGCGAGTCCAGATGGCGAAGGCGATTGGAGTAACCGCATCCCTGATGCGCTCGTGGCCGAGTTGCGTCCGCGGGCGCGGGCGGGTTGGACGCACGAGTTTGCAACTGCCATCACGCGTGATGTGGCCCAACGCCACTTGCCGTTGATCGTTGATGCCGGGGGCCTCGTCTCGCCCGAAACAGCCCTAATTGCGGCCCGCTGTACCCACGCGATCCTCTTGGCTGCCAACCCGGATGATCTCGCACCCTGGCGCGAACTGGTCAGTCGCAACGGCATCGCCTTGATCGCCGACCTCCATTCGGTGCTTGACGCACCCCAATCTGTTACCAGCCATGGGCCACCGTTGCGCGGTCAGATGAGTGGGCTGAACCGGACCGCCAGTTCGGATGGCCCGTGTTTTGCGGCCCTGATCGATGCGCTATGCCAACTCTTTGCGTACACACCCGACGAACTGTTTCAGGCTCATGTGAACCAAACCGCGATCGAATTAGTCCTGAATCTTGAACAAACCATTTACCCTGTGATGGCCCATGATAACCAACCCTGGCAACCGCACGAGTTGGCGATTCTCTTGCCGACCTTGCCGACGGATGTGCCGCTCGCGATCTACGGTCGTGGTCCGAACTGGCTCTACGCGGCCCTGGCGACAGTGGCGCCTACGTGTGACTATGCCGTCTTTGATCCACGTCAGGGCTGGGTGACGATTCCTCGCTTGGGCTTTGGGACGCCTAACGACGACGATCCGCTGCAATGCGAACTGGTTGATCAGACGACGTATATGCACCTGAAACTGAGCCTGCGCCAGAGTTATCTTGATCGGCGTGATACCGATTTGATTCGCCTGCCACCCGTCACGCAGGGCCTGATCCTCGATGGGCGCATGCCGATGTGGCTCTGGGCCGCCCTGACCCGGGCCTACCTCAATCTCCCCTGGCTCGCCTGTTATCAACCGCCATTAGGGGCCGCCGTCGTGGTCCACTCGCACGAGCCAGCCTATCCACGCGGCACACTGATTCCCATTTCAGTTGCCACGTGAACTACAGGGGCAAATTCGCCTCAAGTATAGCATGCCAAGCATGGTTTTGGGCTTTGGGAGTGATAGTGTGTCAGGGCTGATGCAAAGTTGCTGGACAACCCTATAATTTTGCGTGCAGTTTTGCGGCGTAGCCGCCCAACTGCACGCACAATTAATATGTGGGGGCGGCAGCCCCGCCCCATCCCCCGCCGGAGGCGAACTTTGCAACCGCCCTGCTAATCCACGGTAGTACCCTTCCCTTGATTGGCAATTTTATGCTACACTCTGGTTATCCTTCGCGGCGCGAAGGGTTGGCGTGG
>JBLWKA010000125.1:6853-16178 GCA_048381555.1 Oscillochloridaceae bacterium umkhey_bin13 | reverse complement strand
GGTATGTGGTTCTGATTACACCGAGCATACCCGATCCACCGCATCGTTGTGTCCCGTATTTCTTCAATCGCCCACATGGTCGCGTTCCGTAGGAATGTCGCACACATTTTCTGTCCGCCCTTAAACCTCAAGGAGAGAAGGGGGGGTATCGCCGAATAGCTCATTCTGCTGCCGTCCGCAACGTGGATCACCCGTTCCGAAATAAGGATCAGGCTCCCGAATTCTGTTCGGCCCCACGCAGCAGCCGCACCAGTCGCGGCCACGACCAGTTACCAGCCAGTGCGAGCAGAATCAACATCCCGATCACTGCCGCGAACTCCTGCCCACGAGCCAGATTCACCACCACAAACATCGTCAAATTGCTCACATAGAGCGCCACCGGCAACCAGGGCCAGAACGGTGGTTCAGTGACAGTGCGTGCCCGCATAGCGCGCGCACGGTAGAGCAGCAAGACCCAACTCAGCAAGAGGCTGGTGAAGAACCAGGCCACAAAATTCGAAAACGGAATGCCATAATAGCCGGCTTCCTGGGCCTCGTTCCAAACCCAATACTGATTAATATTGACCGCAAATGGTTCAATCGTAACATCAAGCAACAACGCGAACGAGGCGGCCATCAACACCTTGCTGATGCGAACGTGCCGATCATCCAGCCCCTGGTCACCGTTACGGGCCAAAATCAGTTCGCCGACCCCAACGGCGGCAGGCACAATCAGCAGCCAGGCGAACGGAATGGCGAGCGGCACCACCCCAAAAATCTGGGGCTGCAACACCTCGGTGTAGGTATACGCCCCAAACGGAAAACCTGTCGTCGCCCCGACATGCTCAACTAACCACGAGAGAAACAGGATCCAGAGGGAAGCCAGCGCCCCCATGCGCCCAAAATTGACCGTCAACCAGAGCCCCATCAAGCTCCCGAGCAAAATCAACAGGGCTCCGCCCATCCAAGTCCCCCACACGGGAACTCGATCCAACGCGACAAGCGCAAGTGAACCTGGGTAGAGAAAAAGATACACGGCGAAGAGGACTGCCACGACCATGCGTAGTCGTGTGTTCACTTGGAACATACGGTACCAATTCCTATTCTGTTATATGAAAGCTTTGTAGTACGCATGATCATTATAGAGAGGCTATTTTTCGCTGTCAAAGTAGCATTGTTCCGCCCAACCTGACGATCTTTTTATTTGCCCGGTACGAGAAGAATATGGTACGATGGTACTCCCAATCGGAAGTTATGATATAGGTAACGTATAACTATCATAACAACGACACATAATCACGGGTGTGGCAACGCGGCCCATTCGTAGCGAGGTGCCTATGACAGCGGCACAACCATGTCACCGTATTTTGCTGGTTGAAGACGACAATCACATCGGACGTATCATTGAATTGGCGCTTCCCGAACTTGGCTACCCCTACGAGTTTATCACAGTTCTGAGTGCCGAAGAGGGCTTTGAACTCTGGATGCGCGAGCCGTTCGATTTGTTGCTTACCGATTATAATTTGCGTGGCATGACCGGCATCCAGTTGATTGAACAACTCAAGGCCCATGGCGTCACCGCACCAATGGTGCTGGTCACCGCCTACGACTCGCCCGAAGTGCGCCGCGCCGCCCGTAACCTTGAGCTTGAGGGCTACCTGCCCAAACCCTTCTTCATGGACGATCTGCTTGGGACGGTGCGCGAGCTCTTGCCCCATAATGGATTTACCGTTGTGTTAATTGGGGTGTAAGACGTTCGAAGGTTCCAAGTTTCGTTAATTAACAAGTTGCGATAACGAGCGATCCAGGGGGCCTGCAACCCCTTCCTTAGAAGGGGTTGCAGGCCCGCTAGGCGTATGAAGCCAGAAAATAATACCCCCTCCCGGTATTACACAAGGAGATCCTATTAGAACGGTGAAAGAACCTTTCCTCACAATAAATATCCCTCACCTATCGCCATCGTAACTGTCGCATATGATTGCAAGCAGAACTTTCAGTCAATGGCACATTCTCGATGGCACGTTCCAGCAAAACGACTGCGTGTGCGGTATAATTCCGGCACACGCGGGCGTCGCGTGGGCGCTCCACACTTGTGCCGCAAGGGAGGGACTGGGCGATGACGACGACCTCGACCCTGGACACGGATACGCTGGAGATGGTACTAGCGACGATTCGCGAGTATGCTGCAAAGGAGCTCAAGCCTGAGTTTCTACGTGAGCTTGACGAGCGCGATGAGTTTCCGCACAAGGTACTCGAAGATCTGTACGACTCGGATAAGATCGGTGTCCATCTGATTTTCATCCCTGAGGAGTTTGATGGGCTAGGCGGCGGAGCCTATGATGTCTATCGCGTGAGCGAGCAGATGGCCCGGATTGATCTTGGGATTGCGACCGGCGTATTGGCAACATTCCTGGGCACTGATCCGATTGTGGTTGGCGGTACCGATGAGCAGAAGGCCCACTGGATGGGTCGCATCGCCCGCGAGGGCATGCTGGTCGCCTATGGGGCCACCGAACCCCAGGCTGGCTCGGATCTTGGAACCCTCACCACCAAGGCCGTGCCGGTTGAAGAAGATGGTAAGATCGTCGGTTACAAAGTCTCGGGCCGCAAGCAGTGGATCTCGAACGGTGGCGTGGCGAAGCTCTATACGATCCTGGCCAATGCCCCCGGTGGCCCCAGCTGGTTTGTGATGGAGGCCGGGCAGCCTGGCTTTAGTTATGGCAAGCCCGAAGACAAGCACGGTATTCGGGCTTCGAATACGGCCGCACTGTTCCTTGATGAGGTCTTTATTCCGGTCGAAAATCTGGTTGGTGGGGTCGAGGGTCAGGGTCTGGCCCAGGCTCAGGCTGTGTTTGGCTACACCCGCCTGATGGTCGGCTCGTTCGGGCTTGGGGGCGGTTGGGCCGCACTTGAGCGGGCCATTCGTTATGGCCAAACGCGGGTCCAGGGCGGCGGGCTGCTCTCGACCAAGCAAGCCTATACCCACAAACTGTTGGTGCCGAATGCTACCCGGCTTGAAGCCTCGCGGGCCTATATCGAGTGGGTTGCCGAGCGGATTGACGGCGGTGATCCCAATCAGCAGACCGAAGGGGCAGTTGCCAAGTATTTCGCCACCGAGAGTGGCAATAAGGCCGCCGAAGATGCTATTCAGGCTCACGGTGGTTATGGCTATACCAAAGAGTACATGGTCGAGAAGCACAAGCGTGATGTGCGGATCACCTGCATCTACGAGGGTACGTCGGAGATTATGGAGTGGACGATTGCGCGTGACCGCTGGCAGCAGCATCTGAAGACCCGCGGGGCCTTCTATAACGATTGGGCCGCCCAGCTCGAGGCGATGGATCGCACTGCGCCTGATAGCGGGGCCGCCGCTGCTGCGTTGGGCATGCGTGCCCTGGCCGTCATCCTCGAACGCTGCCGCCTCGACCGTTTGACCCGCAACCAGCATTTGCTCTTCCGGTTGGGCGAACTGATCGCCTGGGCCGAGACCGCCGCGATCTTTAGCGAGCGTGCGGTGACGGCTCCGAGTGCGGCCACGCCGCTGAGCGCCGAAACGCTGCGGATTATGGCTCGTGTTCACGCCCGCGAGGCTGCGTTTAAGGTCGCAACCGATGGGCTGCGCTGGTGCAATAGTGCCGGTCAGACGGATGCCAACCTGGCCAATAGCCTTGGCCTCCCGGCGATCTATAACGCCCAGGCCGGTCAGATCGAGGATATGAACCTGGTAGCTGAGCGCCTGAATGCGGCTTTCCCTGCGGAATAAGGTGGTTCAGTTCATCCGGCAAGTTCGCTAACACGAACTTGCCGGATGGTATGTGTTTGGGAAGGCGATCAAGCGGGAGAAGCGATCAGCGGCGATCAACCCGCGCCAACCTTGGGCAACAGTCCATTACGATTGCCACGCCAGACTTACGCGAAAGAGAGTAGTAGCTATGAGCACCGGAGATCGCGCCATTGCCATTGTCGGCCTTGGCGCAGTCCTGCCCGATGCCCCCAATGCACGGGCCTTCTGGCAGAATATCATCAATAAGCGTTACAGTATCTCGGAGACGCCCGCTGACCGCTGGAGCGTCGCCGACTATTTTGACCCCGATCACAGCGCCCCGGATAAAACCTATTCGAAGATTGGCGGCTGGGTCAAGGATTTCAAGTTTGACTGGCAACGCTTCCGCATTCCACCCAAGGTCGCCGCCGCGATGGATCCGGGCCAGCAGTGGGCCGTAACGATCGCCGCTGAGGCGTTGGGCCATTATGGGTTTCCCGAGCGTGCGCTTAATACCGAGAATACTGGGGTTATTCTGGGTACGGCGATGGGTGGCGAGTTGCACTATGTGACGAGCCAGCGGATTGTCTTCCCTGAATATGTGCGTTATCTGAAGTCAACCCCGGCCTTCCGTGGCTTGCCCGCTGCAGTACAGGCTGAGTTGATCGCCCAGTTCCACGCCGAGATGGATCGCACGCTGCCTGGTATCTCCGAAGACTCGATGCCTGGCGAGTTGCCCAATATCGTCGCCGGACGGGTTGCCAATGTGCTTAATTTGCGCGGGCCAAACTTCATTACCGATGCGGCCTGTGCTTCAACCTTTGCGGCGGTTGATGCCGCAGTCGAGATGCTGAGCGAGGGTCATGTTGATGCGGTGCTCAGTGGTGGGGTAGACCGCAACATGGGCATCTCGACCTTCGTGAAGTTCTGTAAGATTGGGGCGCTTTCGGCCACCGGCACCCGGCCTTTTGGCGATGGGGCCGATGGCTTTGTGATGGGCGAAGGGGCCGGGGCCTTCCTGCTTAAGCGGCTGGCCGATGCCGAGCGCGATGGCGATACGATCTATGCCGTCATTCGCGGTGTCGGTGCCTCGTCCGATGGCAAGGGCAAGGGCATTACCGCCCCCAACCCGGTTGGTCAGGTCTTTGCGATCCAGCGCGCCTGGCAAAATGCTGGCCTTGATCCCGCTACGTGTACGCTGGTCGAGGCCCACGGTACCAGTACCCGAGTCGGTGATGTGGTTGAGGTCGAGAGTCTGAGCAAGGTGTTTGGCGGGGCCGAGCGCGGGCGGATCGGGCTTGGTTCGGCCAAGAGCAATATCGGTCACCTGAAGGCTGGTGCCGGTGCGGCGGGTCTGCTCAAGACGGTCTGGGCGATCCACGAGAAGATCCTGCCGCCGACCCTCAATGCCGAACGGCCCAATCCGAATGTGGACTTTAGCAAGACGCCCTTTACGGTGCTGCACGAGGCCCGCGAGTGGGACCGGCCCGCGAACTTCCCGCGCCGTGCGGCGGTCAGTGCCTATGGCTTTGGTGGTACCAATTTCCATATTGTGCTCGAAGAATATATCCCCGGTATGATCCGCACCGAACCGAAGCGATATCAGAGCGCCGAGGTGCCTACCGCAGGCGGCGCGGAGACCCAAACGATGAGTGGACACTATAGTGCCCCGGCCCAAATTGACCAGAAGCCGCCACTGCGTGGCATCCTGGCGCTGGGCGCGGCGACACCTGCCGAACTGGCGGCCAAGGCTGCCGCAACCCTCGAACGGGTCAAGGGCGGTTGGTCACCCCCGATTGCCTCGCCCGATCCTGCCGAGTTACGTCAAGCCGAGCGGCTGGTAATCGATTTTGGCGATGCGAACGATCTGGGTGAGAAGTTGACCAAGGCGGCCAAGGCGGCGAGTCTGAATGTGCCTGCGGCCTGGAAATCCCTGGCTGCCCAGGGCGTATTCCGGGGCAGTGGCAAGGCTCCTGGCAAGGTGGCGTTCCTGTTCCCAGGTCAGGGCAGTCAGTACCTGAACATGGGAAGCGAACTCGCCAAAGCTTCGCCGGCGGTTGCGGCAGTTTTTGCCGAGGCCGACCGGGTCATGACGCCGATTTTGGGTCGCCCGCTCACCGATTATCTGTTCGTCGAGTCGGACGATCCGGCAGTGCTCAAGCAGGCCGAACGGGCCTTGATGCAGACTGCGATCACCCAACCGGCCATGCTGACCCTTGACATCGCCCTGCTGACCCTGCTCTCCGAGTACGGCGTGCGCCCCGATATGGTGATGGGCCACTCGCTCGGCGAGTACGGTGCGCTGGTTGCGGCCGGGATCATGCCCTTCGCCGAAGCCCTCGAAGCGGCTGCCGCTCGTGGGGCCGAGATGACCAAGGTTAGCGTTGAGGACAATGGCTGGATGGCAGCGGTGATGGCTCCGCTGAATGTGGTCGAGGCGACCCTGAAGGAGATTGACGGCTACGTTGTGGCTGCCAACCTGAACAGCTATAGCCAGGCCGTGATTGGTGGATCGAGCAAGGCGGTCGAGCAGGCGATTGCGGTCTTTATCGAGAAGGGCTTCCAGGCCCAGCGCATTCCGGTCAGCCATGCCTTCCATACCAGCATTGTGGCCCCGGCCTCTGGCCCGCTACGCAAGGTGCTGGATCGCCTGCATATCAACGAGCCGCAACTGCCGCTGGTGGCGAATGTGACCGGCGAACTCTACCCGACCACCGTCACCGGGATCAAGGACATCCTGGAGCGCCAGATCGCCTCGCCCGTGCAATGGGTCAAGGGGCTCGAAACGCTCTACCGTGAGGGCTGCCGGGTCTTTGTGGAGTGTGGCCCGAAGAAGGCGCTCAAGGGGTTTGTGGACGATGTGTTGGGCAGCAAGCCTGATGTGGTCGGCCTGTTCACCAACCATCCCAAGACCGGCGAGATCGCCAGTTTCAATCAGGCGCTGTGTGGTATGTACGCGGCGGGCCTGGGGGCCGAAGAGCGCCCGGTAGCCGTGGCGGCCCCAGTGGCTGCCGTGCCCGCCCAGGTTGCGGCACCCGTAGCGAGTGTCAGTGCGCCGGTCTATGCTAATGGCAATAGCAACGGCCAGAGCCAGACCGCCGTGGCACCCGCCGCTGTGGCAAGTTACAGCAATGGCAACGGTGGCGCAATGCACGACCTGGCAAGTTTGTTGGCCCAGGCCCTCGCCGGAGCGGCCCCAGGCGGCCAACCCGCTGCCCGCAACGGGGCCTACGACCGCAACGCCGAACCGGCTGGCTCGATCGTGATCAGCGGAACCGGCCTGGGGTTGCCCGGAGCCGAAAAGCCGGTGATGGCCGAGGATAATGCGGCCCGCATCCTGCGCGGCGAGCAGTTGATTGACCTGATCCCCGAGCGCTTCCGGCGCAAGATGGTTGCCAAGCAGGTGACCCGCGTCGTCAAGGGCGAAGACGGGGCCGGGAGTTTCCAGACGATTGGCGATAGCGCCGAGGTGATCAAACTGGCCGGACGGCCCGGCAGTTTCGATCTGGCCGCCGAGTATGGCGTGCCCGCCAAACTGGTCGAAGCGCTTGATATTACCTCGCAGTACGCAATCGCTGCTGGGCTTGATGCGCTGCGCGAGGCGGGCATCCCGCTGGTGCAGACCTATAAGAAGACCAGCAAGGGCACCTTCTTGCCCGAGCGCTGGATGCTGCCCGAGGCGCTGCGTGATGAGACCGGCGTGATCTTTGCGTCGGCCTTCCCGGGTCTGGATCGCATCGCTGATGAGTTCGAGCGTTACTACGCCCACGAATCCCGTGCCCAGTTGCTCGATGAACTCGAAGCACTGCGCACGAGCACCAGCGACGAGGCGACTCTGTTGAACCTGGGCCGCCGCATCGCCGCGCTGCGCGAAGAGTTGGCCGCGAACCCCTACCAGTTCGACCGGCGCTTCATCTTCCGCATCCTGGCGATGGGCCATAGCCAAATGGCTGAGTATATCGGGGCGCGTGGCCCGAATACCCACGTCAATGCGGCCTGTGCTTCGACGGCCCAGGCGGTTAGCATCGCCGAGGACTGGATCCGCAGTGGGCGCTGCCGCCGCGTGCTGGTCGTGGGTGGCGACGATGTGACCGGCGACCGCTTGATGGAGTGGATCGGCGCGGGCTTCCTGGCGACCGGCGCTGCCGCCACCGACGATAAGGTCGAAGAGGCCGCGCTGCCCTTTGATCGCCGCCGCCACGGCACCATCCTCGGCATGGGGGCCTGTGCCCTGCTGGTCGAGAGCGAAGATGCGGTGCGTGAGCGCGGCATGCGTGGGATCGTCGAACTGCTTTCGAGCGAGACTAACAATAGTGCCTTCCACGGCACCCGGCTTGATATCTCGCATATCAGCCAGGTAGTCGAGAGTCTGGTCAGTGCGGCTGAGCGACGCTTTGGGATTGATCGGCGCAGTATGGCCGCCCAGACCGTCTTTGTCAGTCACGAGACCTTTACACCCGCCCGCGGGGGCAGTGCTTCAGCCGAGATCGCTGCGTTGCGCAGTGTGTTTGGGCCAGCCGCGAACGACATCATTATCTCGAATACCAAGGGCCTGACCGGCCACCCGATGGGGGTTGGGATCGAGGATGTGATTGCGGTCAAGATCCTGGAGCACGGCATGGTCCCGCCGGTGCCCAACTACCGCGAGGTTGACCCTGATCTGGGGACGCTCAATCTGAGTCGCGGTGGGCGCTATCCCGTGCGCTATGCGATCCACCTGGCGGCCGGCTTCGGTTCACAGATCGCCTTGACCCTGTTGCGGCGCATCCCCGGGGCCGCTGATCGAGTAGACAGCCACCAGCGCTACGATTATTGGGTGGCCCAGGTGGCAGGTTACGACCGCGCCGAAATCGAGGTAGTGCAGCGCGTCTTGCGGGTCAAGGCCCAGGGTGCGCCCAAGCGTGTGCCGGCCCCGAGTAGCTGGCAACCGGGCACGGGTCCGGTGCAACGCGCCGCCTTCGCCCCTGACCAGGCGACCACGTATGCCCCCGTTGCGGCACCCGCCGTTGCCCCCAGCAATGGCAAAGTAGCGCCCCCTGCGCCCGCTCCGGTGGCTCCGGCCCCGGTGGCAAAAGCGCCTGTACCCACACCAGCGGCGGAGCCTCAGCCCTCAGCCCTCAGCCCTCAGCCCTCGGTTGCGGCTCAGCCCTCAGCCCTCAGCCCTCAGCCCTCAGTCGCGGCTCAGCCCTCAGCCCTCAGCCCTCAGCCCTCGGCTGTGCCTCAGCCCTCAGCCCTCAGCCCTCAGCCTTCAATCGACCCGGTCGAAGCCAAGGTGCTCGAGATTGTGGCCGAAAAGACCGGTTACCCCAGCGAAATGCTCGACCTCGATCTGGATCTCGAAGCCGATCTGGGTGTGGATACGGTCAAGCAGGCCGAGACCTTTATGGCCGTGCGCGAAGCCTTTGACATCCCGCGGATCGAGAACATGCGCTTGCGGGATTACCCGACGATGCGCGCCGTGATTGGCTTCGTGCGTGAGTACCGCCCTGACCTGGCGGTCGCGGCTCAGCCCTCAGCCCTCAGCCCTCAGCCCTCGGCAGCGGCTCAGCCCTCAGCCCTCAGCCCTCAGCCCTCGGCAGCGGC
>JBLWKA010000125.1:0-6753 GCA_048381555.1 Oscillochloridaceae bacterium umkhey_bin13 | reverse complement strand
GCGGCTCAGCCCTCAGCCCTCAGCCCTCAGCCCTCGGCAGCGGCTCAGCCCTCAGCCCTCAGCCCTCAGCCCTCGGCAGCGGCCCCGGTTGCCCCAACGATTGACCCGGTTGAGGCTACCGTGCTTGACATCGTGGCCGAAAAGACCGGCTACCCCAGCGAGATGCTCGACCTCGATCTGGATCTCGAAGCCGACCTGGGTGTGGATACGGTCAAGCAGGCCGAGACCTTTATGGCCGTGCGCGAAGCGTTTGGCATCCCGCGCATTGAGGATATGAAGCTACGCGATTATCCGACCATGCGCGCCGTCATCGGCTTTGTGCGCCAGTACCGCCCCGATCTGGCGGTCGCGGCCCCGGTTGCGGCTCCGGTCGCGGCAGTGGCTCCGGTCGCGGCAGCAGTTCCTGCGACCCCACTGGTTGATCCGGTTGAGGCCAAGGTGCTCGAAATTGTGGCCGAGAAGACCGGCTACCCGAGCGAGATGCTCGACCTCGATCTGGATCTCGAAGCCGACCTGGGCGTGGATACGGTCAAGCAGGCCGAGACCTTTATGGCCGTGCGTGAAGCCTTTGACATTCCCCGCGTAGACGACCTGAAGCTACGCGATTACCCGACCATGCGCGCCGTGATCGGCTTCGTACGCACCAACCGCCCCGACCTGGCGGTGGCAGCGGCCCCGGTCGCGGCTCCAGCCCCGGTTGCGGCTCCGGCACCCGTTGCGGTTGCCGCACCCGTTGCGGTTGCCGCCCCAACGGTGGATCCCGTCGAAGCAAAAGTACTCGAAATTGTGGCCGAGAAGACCGGCTACCCCATCGAGATGCTCGACCTCGATCTGGATCTCGAAGCCGACCTCGGTGTAGACACAGTCAAGCAGGCCGAGACCTTCATGGCCGTGCGTGAGTCCTTCGACATTCCCCGCGTAGACGACCTGAAGCTACGCGATTACCCGACTATGCGCGCCGTGATCGGCTTCGTACGCACCAACCGCCCCGACCTGGCGGTGGCGGCCCCGGTCGCGGCTCCGGTCGCGGCTCCTGCGCCTGCTCCGGTAGCAGTTGCGGCCCCCGTTACGGTTGCGGCCCCCGTTGTTCCCGCGACCCCACTGGTTGATCCGGTTGAGGCCAAGGTGCTCGAAATTGTGGCCGAGAAGACCGGCTATCCGATTGAGATGCTTGACCTCGATCTGGATCTCGAAGCCGACCTGGGCGTGGACACAGTCAAGCAGGCCGAGACCTTTATGGCCGTGCGTGAGGCGTTTGACATTCCCCGGGTCGAAGACCTGCAACTGCGCGACTACCCGACCATGCGCGCCGTGATCGGCTTCGTACGCACCAACCGCCCCGACCTGGCGGTGGCAGCGGCGGCCCCGGTTGCGGCTCCGGTCGCGGCAGCGGCTCCTGCTACCCCAACCCTTGACCCGGTTGAGGCCAAGGTGCTCGAAATTGTGGCCGAGAAGACCGGCTATCCGATTGAGATGCTCGACCTTGATCTGGATCTCGAAGCCGACCTAGGCGTGGATACGGTCAAGCAGGCCGAGACCTTTATGGCCGTGCGTGAGGCGTTTGACATTCCCCGGGTCGAGGATCTGCAACTGCGCGACTACCCAACGATGCGCGCCGTGATCGGCTTCGTGCGCACCAACCGCCCCGACCTGGCGACGGCAGCGGCCCCGGTTGCGACAGCGGCCCCAGTTGCGGCAGCGGCCCCGGTTGCGGCTCAGCCTACAACAACGGCTGCCGCAACGACCTATGACGTGAGCGAAGCCAACCGGGCACCGCGCCGCGTAGCGGTTCCGGTGTTGCGGCCCCCGCTGGATCTGTGCAAGTCAACCGGGGTCACGCTCAAAGGCGCACGGATCGTCGTGATGCTCGATAAGGGTGGTGTGGGTAAAGCCCTGATCTCCCGCCTTGAAAAACAGGGCGCGAGCGTGCTGTTGATCGAAAGCCCGCCCAGTGCCGAAGAGTTGGAAGCCTTGCTCAAGGGCTTGGCTGCCGACGGCCCGTTGGCTGGTCTCTACTGGCTGCCGGCCCTGGATGCCGAGCCAGAACTGGAAGAACTGGATCTGGAACAATGGCGCGAACTGAACCGCATCCGGGTCAAGAATCTCTATCAGGCAGCGCATACCCTGGTGCAGATCCAGCCCGAGGCGGTGCCCTTCCTGGTGGTGGCAACCCGTATGGGCGGCCAGCACGGCTACGACGCGCTGGGTGCGCTCTCGCCGTTGGGTGGGGCCGTAACTGGCTTCGCCAAGGCCTACAAGCGCGAAAATACCGCGACCCTGGTCAAGGCGGTGGACTTCGAGCCCGGTCGCAAGACGGTTGAGCCAGCCGAAGCGCTGATCGCCGAAACGCTGAGCGACCCCGGCGTGGTCGAGGTTGGCTACAGTGATGGCTTGCGGGTCAGTGTGGGTCTGGAAGAGCGCCCGGCCCGTGACGGTCAATCCGGCATGCATCTGAGCCCCGAGAGCGTGTATGTGGTGACGGGTGCGGCTGGTGGCATTACCAGTGCGATTGTGGCCGACCTGGCGCATGCCGGGATGGGAGGCCAGTTCTACCTGCTCGATCTGACCCCGGCCCCGGCCGCCGATGATCGGCAGATTGCGCTCTTCCGTGAAGGCCGCGATGCGCTCAAGGCGGCCCTGATCGCCGAGGCTCAGGCCAGTGGTACCAAAGTGACGCCGGTACAGATTGACCGCACGATTATGGCGGTCGAGCGGGCCGAAGCGGCGTTACGGGCAATCGAAACGGTCGAAAAAGCCGGTGGCACAGCCTACTACCGCAGCCTGGATCTGCGGGATGGCCCGGCAGTCACGGCGGTGGTAGACGAGATCCGCGCCAACCACGGACGGATTGACGTGCTACTCCACGCTGGTGGGATCGAGATCAGTCGGGCGCTGGGCGAGAAATCACCCGAAGAGTTCGCCCGGGTCTTCGACATCAAGGCCGATGGCTTCTTCAGCCTGTTGCGGGCCGCGAAGGGCCTACCGATTGGGGCGACGGTCTCGTTCAGTTCGGTTGCCGGACGCTTCGGCAACAGCGGCCAGACTGACTACAGCGCGGCGAACGATCTGCTCTGCAAACTGAGTAGCAGTATGCGGCGCTGGCGGCCCGACACCCGGGCGATCACGATTGACTGGACGGCCTGGGGCGGGATCGGCATGGCGACCCGTGGTTCCATCCCGCGGATTATGGAGATGGCCGGGATTGATATGCTGCCCCCCGAGGTCGGCATTCCAACCATTCGGCGCGAACTGACCGCTGGTGGCGTGCGCGACGAGATCGTGGTTGGGCTGCGGCTCGGCATTCTGACCAACGAGTTCGACGAGCACGGCGGGATCGATCCTGAAAAGGTCGCGGCCGCGCTGGCCGAACGGGCCAGGCCCTTCGTGATGGTCGGAGCGGTACGCTCAACCGGCCTCTACAGCGGCATCATCGCCGAGACTGCGCTTGACCCAGCCGAACAACCCTTCCTCTACGATCACAAGATCGAGGGCACCCCGGTGCTGCCGGGGGTGATGGGCACCGAAGGCTTCGCCGAACTGGCGGGCCTGCTGGCCCCAGGCTTCCGGGTGGCCCGGATCGAACACGAGCGGCTCGATAGCCCGGTCAAGTTCCACCGCAGCCAACCCCGCACCCTGACCCTCAAGGCGATGGTGCGCCCGGTCGGCAACGGTGAACTGGTTGCCCGCACGGAATTGCGCTCGGTCTTCCAGCCTGCGGTGGCGGCTGGACATACCCCACCGCCCGCCCAAGAGACCGTCCACTTCCGGGCCGAGGTGCGGCTGTGCCGGGGAGAAGCGCCCCAGACCCACGCCGAACTGCCCGAAGAGCGCGACAGCGCCCGTGTGATCGAGCGGAACGAGATCTACAAAGTCTACTTCCACGGCCCCGCTTACCAGGTGCTCGAAAAGGTCATGCTGAGCGACGATCTCGCCATCGGCCTCATGTCCGACGACCTGCCCGCCGATAGCGCCCCCGCCGACGCCGAGCAACTGGTTGACCCGCGCCTGCTCGAACTCTGCTTCCAGACCGCCGGGGTCTGGGAGATCGCCAACAGCGAGCAGATGGCCCTGCCCTCGTCGCTGGACAGCCTGGAGGTCTATCGCCACCCCGATCAGGCCAACGGTGCCCGGCTCTACGCCATCGTCACCCCGATCGAGGAAGGTACCGCCTTCGACGCCCGCGTCGTAGACGATAACGGCAACGTCTACCTTGATCTGGCTGGCTACCGGACCGCCAAACTGCCAGGGACGGCGAAGCTGTAAGCGCAAAGGCCGGGGCAGGTGGGCAACTGCCTGCCCCGGCAGTGAGTAGTGGACGTGATTGCTTGGCTTGTGCAGAGCAGTGCCGATCTGCCAACCTGGCCCGCCGAGACATGGCTGAGCCCGCCCGAACTGGCCCGTTTGGGCGAGTTGCGGGTGGTTAAACGCCGTGACGACTGGCTGCTCGGGCGCTGGACCGCCAAACGGCTGGCCCAACAGGTGCTTGGCGGAACGGAAAACCCACCCGCGCTGAGCCAATTCACAATCCATCCGGCCGCCGATGGGGCACCCGAACTGTGGCGAGAAGGTCAACCCGTGCCGCGCAGCATCTCGATTAGCCATAGTCACGGCCAGGCACTCTGTGCGCTTGGGGTGGAAGGCAGTCGGGTGGGGGCCGACATCGAACGCGTCAATCTTCAGGCCCCTGATTTCTTGCGTGACTACCTGACCACGGCCGAGCACACCCTGTTGGCAAGCGCCTCGCCTGCGGCACGCCCGACCCTGGCGATTGCGATCTGGAGCGCCAAAGAGGCGGTCTTGAAAGCGTTGCGCCTGGGTCTTACCGTTGACACCCTGCGGCTAAGTTGCCTGGTACCACTTGATCCCAATGCCAACCAGACCTGGGTGCCGTTCACGGTAGACTGTGATCCCCAACTGTGTGCTGCCGCCATCACTGGTTGGTGGCGGTTGGATGATCCCTTTGTGATGACCCTGGCTGTGATTGAGTCCCCGCTGAGATAAGGAGATCCCATGGAGATGGAAGACTACGTCCGCAAGCTGCGTGAGCGTAAGGCGACTGCGGCAGGGACGCAGAAGGATGTTGAGGCCCAGCATAAGAAGGGTCGCTTGACCGCCCGCGAACGAATCGAAATCTTGTTTGATCCCGGGAGTTTCAACGAGATTGATACGCTGGTGACGCCGCGTTACGACAGTTATATGGGCGGCAAAGGCTCGCGCCTCGGTGATGGGGTTGTCACCGGCTTTGGGCTGGTCAATGGACGCCAGGTTTTTGCAGCGGCTCAGGATGCCGGGGTTATGGGTGGCTCACTCGGCGAAATGCATGCCAACAAGATCGTCAAGGCGATGCGCATGGCCCTCAGCTATGGCTGCCCGTTTATTGCGATCAACGACTCGGGCGGGGCACGCATTCAGGAAGGCGTAGACAGTTTGGGCGGGTATGCCCGCATCTTCGACGCCAATTGCGAAGCCTCGGGCGTGATCCCACAGCTTTCGGTGATCCTTGGCCCCTGTGCCGGCGGCGCGGTCTACTCACCCGGCCTGACCGACTTCATCTTCATGACCGAGAACAGCTATATGTTCATCACTGGCCCCGAAGTGGTCAAATCGGTGATGCAAGAGAACGTCAGCCAGGAAGAACTGGGTGGCGGACGGATTCACGCCACCGAGAGCGGCGTGGCCCACTTCCTGTCGCGTGACGACAAAGAGAGTCTACTAAAAGTGCGTGAGTTGTTGGGCTACCTGCCCTCGAACAATATGAGCGACCCGCCCTACATTCCACCGCATGACGATCCCGAGCGGCGCTGTCCCGAGTTGGAAGAGCTCGTACCGGTTGATCCGGGCAAGCCCTACGACGTGCGCGAAGTCATCGCGAGCATCGTAGACGACGGACGCTTCCTCGAAATCCACGAACTCTGGGCCCAGAATATGGTGGTAGGCTTTGCGCGCCTTGATGGCTATGTCGTCGGCCTGGTTGCCAACCAGCCCATGCACCTGGCTGGCACGATTGACATCAAAGCCAGTATCAAGGCAACCCACTTTATTCGGATTTGCGACGCCTACAACATTCCGGTGATTACACTCCAAGACGTACCAGGCTTCTTGCCGGGAACGAATCAGGAGTACGGCGGGATCATTCGCAACGGTGCCCGCTTGATCTACGCCTATTCCGAGGCGACCGTACCCAAACTCATGCTGATCCTGCGCAAGAGCTACGGCGGGGCCTACTGTGTGATGAGCAGCAAGGGGTTGCGGGGCGATCTGCTGTATGCCTGGCCGAACGCCGAACTGGCGGTCATGGGTGCGGCGGGCGCGGTCAACATCCTCTTCCGCAACGAAGTCAAAGCCGCCGAAGATCCCAAGGCCCGCAGCAAAGAGTTGGTGAGCGAATACCAGGAGAAGTTCAACAACCCGTATGTTGCGGCGGCCCGGGGCCTGATTGACGATGTGATCGAACCGCGTGACAGTCGCCGGGTGTTGATCCGGGCCTTGCACGTGACGCTTTCGAAGCGAGATCGCCATATCCCCAAAAAGCATGGAATTTCGCCGATGTAAGGCGCAGCGAAGCTGCGCCTTACATCGGGGGGGAATGTGGGGAAACCAAGTTTCCCCACGCCCCGCCGTACGAACCGGGGAACGCGCTTCCCGCAAGGCACCTGTTCGCCACCCGACACGCCGGGGAACGCGCTTCCCGCAAGGCACCTGTTCGCCACCCGACACGCCGGGGAACGCGCTTCCCGCAAGGCACCTGTTCGC
>JBLWKA010000124.1:0-16294 GCA_048381555.1 Oscillochloridaceae bacterium umkhey_bin13 | reverse complement strand
GCGAGAGTTTGTGAGTGTGTGGTTTTGTGTTTTTGTTTTGGGCGGCGGTATTTGGTCGTGGGAGGGGGCGGCCGCGGCCCCCCCCCCCCCCCCCCCCCCCCCCCGTACAAGGGGGGGCCTAACAATTGGCCCTGTTGCTCTCAACACGCTACAATAAGTGTTACATTATTTGCAGTGCAAAACCTGATCTGATCTTGAGGCGATTGTTAGGATGGTACGCCACCTGATTGCCCCAACGCGGTAAATGCGCTCGTGTGCCCGTTCATACGCACAGCAACTATGGCACTGAATCCTTACGCCCTCAGTATGCTGATTGCCGCCGCGATAGTGGGTGCGGTGGCCTGGTACGCCTGGCAGCGCCGCACGCTGCCCGGAGGGACGGCCTTTGCCTTGATGATGGCGGCCTTGACGCTCTGGTCGCTGGCCTATGGCTTCGAACTAGCTAGCCTGGAGTTCGGCCTGCTGCGGATGTGGACCTATGTGCAGTATTTGGGGATCGCTACCGCTCCACCGCTCTGGCTGATCTTTACGCTGCGCTACAGCTTGCTCTTCGAGGAGTTACGCGATCCGGTGTTGGTGGTGGATCAGAGCGGGCGGCTCGTTGATCTGAACAGCGCGGCGCGCCATACCCTGGCCCTTGATGTGGCCTGGTCACAGCACGGGCCTACGGGGGTGACTCTGGCGACTTGGCCCGCCTTAGCGGCACTCTGTGCTGCCCCGGGCGACGCGAGTGCCGAAGTGCGTCTGGCTACTGATCCGCAGCGCTGTTTTGATGCGGTTAGTGCGCCAGTGCGGGATCAGCGCGGGCGGGCCGCATGACGGATTATGGTGCTGCGTGATATTACCGCCCGCAAACAGGCCGAGGCTGAGCGGATCGCGTTGGAACGCCAGATGCTGCACGCCCAAAAACTCGAAAGCCTGGGGGTGCTGGCCGGTGGGATTGCCCACGATTTTAACAATTTGCTGATGGCTATTCATGGCAATCTCGAACTGGCCCGCTTTGATCTCCCCACTGATGGGCCAGCCTATGAGGCTGTTTATCACGCTGACCAGGCCACCCGCCGTGCCGCGAATCTGACCCGCCAATTGCTGGCCTATGCTGGCAAGAGCGAGGTGGTGACCGGCCCGGTTGATCTGGCCGACCTTGTCAATGAGATGACCCAGTTGCTTAAGGTTTCGGTGGGAAGCCTGATCAGTTTTGAACTGGAGTTTGAGCCAACCCTCGAACCGATCCACGGGGATGCGACCCAGCTCCAGCAAATTGTGATGAACCTGATCACCAATGCGGCTGAGGCGATTGGAGCCACTGCGGGCACGATCACGCTCCGCACCAGCCGTTGCCACTGCTCGGCGCAGGATTTGGCCCGCAGTCGCCTGGAGGTTCACCCGCCCCCCGGGATGTTCGCGGCCCTGATCGTGGCCGATACCGGCATGGGTATGGATCCGGCTACCCTTGACCGGCTCTTTGAACCCTTTTTTAGTACCAAAAGCCTGGGGCGCGGTCTGGGCATGGCGGCGGTGCTGGGCATTATGCGTGCCCACACCGGGGCGATCATTGTCGAAAGTCGCCCCGGCCAGGGTACGAAGCTTACCCTCCTGTTTCCGCTTGCCTGTAATAAATCGCCGGGATAAGCATCAGTGAGTGGATCTTCAGACCCTTTGCTTGGTGCTAGATGATGGGCTTGGTGGGCCTGGGAGAACATGGTTCTCCCAGAGTCGATGCCGCCGCTACCTGTGCTTGCGCAGGTAGCGGCGGCATTAATAACTTAACGCCGAATCAACGGGACATACACCGTTGGGATCCGTACCAGGATCGCCGCCGATTCACCGCCCCCCGGCCCCGGGTTGCTCACACTGACCAGCACGAGGCTGCGGATCTCGCTAGGTTGCAGCGCCAGTTGCAGGCTGGTCGGTGTAACATTCGTGGCAGCGCGGCTGACCCCGTTCCAGCGCACGGTTGCGCCGGGTACAAAAGCCGTGCCCCTAAGGGTGATGATCAGACTGCTACCACTGCGGCTTAGGCCGCTTAGGCCGTCCACACTTGGGCGCGGGTTGCTGCCCGGGGCCACGATGCCGAAACTGAGTCCATTGGAGCGCTGACCGTCGGGGTTGCGCACCCGGAGTTCACCCGCCCCCGGCGTGATCAGGTCAGCCGCCGACAGGCTCACCACCAACTCTTCGGCGCTGATCAGCCGGGTCGGGCGGGCGGCCCCGTTCCATTGGCCCTGGGTGCCCTCGCTGAACCCACTGCCCCGCACGCTCAGTTCCAGCCCCTGGCCTGCGCCAGCCACCACACTGGCCGGACTCAGGCTGATCAGGCTCGGCGGAGGTGGGCTGGTCGGACTGCCGACGTTTAGGGTGAGCACCGCCGAACTGCCGCCGCCCGGCCCCGGATTGACGACCCGCACGCCGCGTGCGCCTGGTTGCGCCAGGTCAGCCGCCCCCAGGTCTACTTCGACCAGTTCTGGCCCACGGTAGCTGGTGGGGCGGGCTTGCCCATTCAGTTCGACCTGTGACGTGGGGATAAAGCCGCTGCCCTGCACGCTGATCCGGATTGGCCCGCTGCCCGCCAGTAGGCTAGTTGGCGCTAGACTTGCCAGCGCCGGGATCGGGTTGGTTTGCGGTGGGCTTACCATAAACCCGAGCGCGGCGCTCTCGCCACCACCTGGCGTGGGGTTGCGGACGGTGATTGCCACATTCCCGGCGCTGCCAAGCAGGTTGGCCGCCAACGTGGCTCGTAACTCGCCCGGGCCGAGTCGTTCGGTGGGTAGATCAGTTCCAGCCCAACGCACCACTGTCCCGGGCGCAAACCCCGTGCCAAGCACGCGCAGACTGAGCGCCGTGCTGCCAACGGGGGCCGAAGCAGGTAACAAAACCTCGGGCGCAGGCAGCGGATTGACCGGTCCGAAGGTCAGGGCCACATTGTCGCTAAAGCTGGCGACAAACAGTTGGTCGCCCTGCGGATCAACCGCCAGCCCGCGTGCCGCGCCCAGGAACGGGCCGGTGGTCAGACCAGTCGCTGGCACCCGGATGATCGACTGCACAAACTGGAGCTTGCCCTCGGGGGTGCGGGCGAAGGCCGCGATCCCATTGGCACTCTCGCCACTCGTATAGACATAGCGCCCATCGGCGCTCGCCACCACAAAGAGCGCCCCCGCCAGACCATCAAGCGTGCGGGTGGCCCCCGTTTGGGGATCAAGCACATTGTCGCCCTGGTACCAGGTTCCTTGGAAGCTGAGCCGCCCCTGCTCGGCCAGGTTGCGCTGGAAGATCGCCAGGGCATTGGCTCGCTGGCTGACCGCATAAACCTGCTGCCCATCAGGGCTGACCGCAACCCCAAAGATGCCGTCCAACCCCTCGACGCCCGCGCCGTCACTCAGTGCTTGCGTGAAACTGAGTTGCCCATTGGTCGGGTTGCGTTCGATCACGACCAACTGGTTGGTGGTATAGCCCGCCAGATACAGGTTACGACCCTCGGGGCTGATCGCCAGCCCGCGTGCCCCGGCCAACTCGCTGCGGCTCAGGCTCATCACAAAGCGGGCACCCGAGGGGAACAGACCGCGCAAGCCGCCATTCTCGGCCCGGCTCAGCACGGTTAGGTGGCCGGTGGCACTCGCCACGATCACATGCCGCCCGTCGGGACTGACTACGATCCCTTGCGGATTATCGAGACTGCTGATCGTACCGGCACATTCGGGGGGCTGGGGCAGGGGGCGTATGCGGCAGCCGTAACTATCCCCCTGCTGCACGGTATCAATCAGGGTCAACAGGCCGGTGGTCGCATCACGCGCAAAGGCGGTCACACTATCGCTGACACTGGCGGTCACATACACATTGCGCCCGTCGGGACTCACCGCCACATAGCGCGGCCCATCAAGCCGCAAGGTGCCCTCGGGCAGGGTGGCATTGTGCTGGTAACTGGCCCCAATTTGCAAGGCTCCACTTGGGCTACGTCGCAGCATAATCAGCCGGTCGCCTGTCTGAGCCGCCAGATAAAGGTGCTGGCCGTCGGGGCTGATCGCCAGCCCGTGTGGCCCGCTGCTGGCCCCGGTACCAGCCTGGCCCAGTGCAAACGGAGCCAGCGGCGGTTGCTGCGGGCGCACGCCTTGGCAACTCAGGTCGAAGCTAATGGTAGGCCGCTGCGGGTCGTTGGTGCTCATGCTCAGGGTGGCGCTGCGCAGGCCCGGCGCACTTGGCGTGCAGCGCAGACCACGCGTCGCAGGCGCACTTCCATCAGGAATCGTGATCGTATCGCTGCTGTTCCAACCAACCAAGCTAAAATCGCCAGGATTGACGCCCCCCAAATTAAAGCCACTGATCGTCAAACTGGCCCCACCCACCTCGCTGAACACCAGGCTATTTTCGCGACTGCTGCCCACCAGCACCTGTCCAAAATCGAGCGGGCCAGGCGCACTTGGATTACTCGCAAACCCCGGCGTCGGTGCCGCTACGGCGTTGCAACTCAGGCTATAACTGAGCGTCGGTTGGGCTGGATCGTCGCTACTCAGGTTCAGCGTTGCCGTGCGTAGTCCTGGCGTCCCGGTTGGCGCACAACGCAGCGTCAAGTTGGCAACGTTGCCTGGATCAACCGTAAGTGGAATACTCGACATAACGCTGAAACTGGTCGCGGCTGGCCCACTAAGTTGCGCACTGCTCAGGGTCAAAGGTGCATCGCCCAGATTTTCCAGCTTAAGGCTCAGCTGCTGATTGCTGCCGACCGTCACATTGCCAAAATTGAGCGTCCCAGGGAGCGGGGTTAGCTTAGTGAGCGGGGCCGGGGCGGGCAGTTCGAAGGCTCCAATATCGCAGCGATTGCCTTTAGGCCGACTAAAACCGCGTACATCCTGGTTGTCAACTAATTCATTGGCACAGATCGCCGGGTCGCCCGCATCACGCAACGGGCTACTGCCATTGGGCCGACTGGTCAACATCGGGCTGAGCGGCCCCCCATTGAAACTCGGGGCTTCAAAGCTGGCACTGGTCGCGTTCAGGTCGCCAGGCCGGTTCAGCCCGCAACTCGTTCCGTCGTCCAGATTATGGCCGAGCGAGGTCAGCGCCCCGCCGGCACAGCCGCCCAGCACAGCAGTATTGGCCAGTATCAGGTCGCCACCGGGCTGATTGAAGAGCGCCGCGCCCTGGCCGCCGACACTATTGGCGCGGAGCGTCACATTGCGCAGGTTGACAATCGCCGCGCCGCCGCCAGGATCTTGATTAAACAGCCCGCCGCCATTGGCGGTCGCCACATTGGCGGTCAACTCTACATTGGCGAGGCGCAGGCCCAGATCGCCACTGTTAGCAATCGCGCCGCCGCTCCCCGTTACCAGATTATTGAGCAGCACACTGCGCACGATGGTTGCCTGCCCGCCGAAATTGGCGACCGCGCCGCCGCGCCGGTCATTGCCGGGTGCCCCGGCGAGGTTGCCACTCAGCACACTATCCTGCACCGTCACGGCACTATTGGGGGCCACGTGCAGCGCCCCACCATTGCCGCGCAGGCTCAGGTTGCCCGTCATAATCACGCGGGTCAGGCTGGCCGTAACCGGGCTGGCCCCATTGTTGCGCAGATAGACCGCGCCGCCGCCCTGCGCATCGTAGTTATCGCCGGGATCGCCGTCGGTGCCATTATTGTTGGGATCGCTCGCGAGGGCCAGGTTGCCGTCGAGGATCACGTCGGTCAGTTCGAGCGGCGCAATCGCATAGATCGCACCGCCGCTGCGCAGAGCCCGATTGCCCGAAAAGATCGACCCAGCGATGCGGGCGGGATCACTGCCTGCGGCCCAGATCGCGCCGCCACCGTCGCTCCCGTCGGCCCCATTACCTGTGAACAGGCTCCCCGCGATATTCAGCGCACCCTCACTGCGGATCGCGCCGCCATCCCCAACCGTGGCGACATTCTCAATAAAACTGACCCCGGCCGCATTGAGCGTGCCGCCAATTGCTACCCGGATGGCTGGCGCACCTTTGGTCAAGGTCAGATTCGTCAGACTCAGGCTCCCGCCACCATTGACCACAAAGATCGGGCTGGTACCCCCAGGTCGCCCGACAATTGTCACCGGGCCAAGCATCAGCACATCGGCACTAATATTCGGCAGATCCTTAAGCGGATCGCTCAGTTGGAGGGGGCCGGGGTTGCTAAAGTTGATCGCATACGGCCCATTGCCAGTCGCATTGCACTGGTTGTAGACCCCGCGGTCGGCAATCGCCTGCAGCGCCTCGTAGAGCGAACACTTGCCGTCGTTATTATTGTCGGCATCGCCAGCACTCGGATCAACCACCAGCGCAACCGCCGCATGGGCCATGGGGGTGGGCCAACTCAGACTGGTCAGGAGCAGGCTCAATCCCAGCAACAGGCGGGCAAGCACACGGCCCATGGGTGACTCCTTTGTGATCGTGTGGACTCTAGGGGGATTCGTCCTGCAATGGTATCATAGTACAGCCAATGGCAACATTGCACTTCGATGCGACGAATCCCTAGCCGAAAGGTCCCCAAATGACAGGTCCGGCAATTTTTCCCGAACTGGCTGGTCAGCAATACGTCAGCCTGAACACATTTCGCAAAAGTGGCGAGGCGGTAGCGACCCCGGTCTGGTTCGCGGTTGAGGGCGACCGATTATTCATTGTCACCCAGGACGATTCGGGCAAGGTCAAACGCATTCGTAACAATCCCCGCGTGACCATGACCCCAAGTGACGCGCAGGGCAAACTGGTGAGTGGTGCCTCCACCGTCGAAGGGCTAGCCGTGATCACGCCACTGGTTGCGGGCGAACGCGGTGATCGAGCCTTGCGGGCCAAATATGGTTGGATGTACCAGGCCTTTGGCCTGTTCTGGCGGGTGCGTCGCATCACCGCCGTTTTGCTCGAAGTGCGGGTGGCTTAGCGCCGTTCGCGGGGGCGGTAGCGCCGCAAGCGGGGCAGGCGCTGAAGCGGTTGTTGGCGCGCCAACCGCTGTTCAATCTGCTCAAGCCGGGCCGTGATTTGGGCTAACTCGGACGATGCCTGGGCTTGTTGTTTGTCCTCGTCTACAAACAGGGCCGCGACATTGGCGGTCAGCAAGCCAAACAGGGCAATCCCGGTCAGCATCAAAAAGACGGCTACCCCGCGGCCAAGGGGCGTGACCGGATACATATCGCCATAGCCCACGGTGGTGATCGTAGCAGCCGCCCACCAGAGCGCATCGCCATAGTTTTCGATCGGGCTATCAGTGGGCAATTCGGCCAGATAGACCAGCACCGAACTCATAATCAGCGTGATCAGGCTAGTCAAGCCCACCATACTGAGCGTGTGACTGCGAAAGAAGCGCCGCAACTGCCGCCAGGCCCGCAGACTCACTGGGATGACCCGCAGCAGACGGACGACCCGCAAGAAGGGCAAGGCGACGATCAGCACATCGGCCCAATGGCTGATCAGAAAAGCCTTGCGATCCGGGGCCAAATAGAGCTTCAGGGCCAACTCGGCGGCGAAGATCCCCCAGATGATCCCGAGCACCACCTCGACCGTTTGGCTGGTTACCGGATCGAGGTTGGTCGTTTCCTGGGCCAAGATCAGGCTCAGGAAGACCAGTGACAAGACCAGCATCGGGATCTCGATCGCCCGTTCAAAACGATCATACAGGTTGGCGCGCCGCTCACGATCCATGCGCAACTCCTGCTGCTTAGGTCACGGTTGGGGCCGCATCCTGGTACCGCAAGTAGTGCCCTTCGCTGACCGCCCGCGCCATACGCAGCACGGCCTGGTGCAGATCGGTAAAACTATTATAAAGTGGCGCAAGCCCCAGGCGCAGGTTATCGGGGGCGCGAAAATCGGGCAGCACGCCCAACTCGTTGATCAGGGCCAGGTCAATCCCCAGCGCCTGAGGATGACCGAGCGCAACATGCGAGCCGCGTTCGGCCAGGTTGCGCGGCGACTTGAGCGTAAAGCCCAGCGGGGCCAGGATCTGGTCACTCAAACTGATCAGGTAGCTGCTCTGCAAGGCAGATTTGGCGCGTAGCCGATCCATGCCCGCATCGAGCAACCGATCCAGGCCCGGCTCAATCAGGCTAAGGGCCACCACCGGCGGCGTACCCGAGAGATACTGGCGCATGCCGGGGGCCGGTTGGTAGTTCAACGCAAACCCGAACAGGTTGTGCTGGCCCATCCAGCCCTGAATCGGGTTGGCGATCTGGCTTTGCAATGCGCGCCGCACATACAAGAAGGCGGGCGCACCGGGGCCGCCATTCAGGTATTTGTAGCAGCAGCCGATCGCCATGTCGGCCCCAGCGGCGTGCAGATCGATTGGCACCGCTCCCACGGAATGGCTTAGATCCCAGAGCGTCAAGGCCCCCACGGCGCGGGCTGCTGCACTGATCGCGGCCATATCATAGGTGTAGCCACTCTTAAACGTCGTGTGCGACAGACTCAGCAGGGCGATGTCGCCCGTCGCCAGCCGGGCCTGCAGTGCTGCGACCGGCCCGTGAATGCCATCGGGCGAGGCCGCCAGTTCGAGGGTGCGGCTCCCGCCGAGCAGGTCGATCACGCCTTGCAGCACATACAAATCCGAGGGGAAATTCAGATCATCAGAGAGCACATGGCCGGAACGGGTGCGCAGGGCCCCAACGGCCAGTTTGAACAGGTTGACCGAGGTCGAATCGGCAACGATCACCTCATCGGGATCGGCCCCGATTAACTGGGCGATCTTGGCGCCGACCCGTTCGGGAGCCGCGAACCAGCCCTCGTTCCAGCCCCGAATCAGCCGCCCGCCCCATTGGCGGCGCACGAGATCATCGGCCAGGCTGATTGCGGCCTGGGGCAACCGCCCAAGTGAATTGCCATCCAGATAGATCAGGTCGGGCTGCTCATCAACAAACGCCGCCCGAAACGGGGCCAGCGGGTCTTGGGCATCAAGCTGAGCCGCAAACGCCGCGTCGGTGGGCACTGGGTCAAGCATTGGACTGCCTTTTACAATTGCATTCGGCGTAACGCTAACTGGTAGAGCGGCGCGAGCAAAACCCGATCATAGGCAGGCAGCAGGCGGGTCACACGCCCGCCGAAACCCTTCTTGAAGCGGTAGACACCAACCAGCGGATCGGCCTGGGCCTCGGCTTCGAGGGTGGTACGGGTCGCTTCATCGGGGGCACTGGCGGCGCGTCCGAGCGCATCAGGCATACCCCAGAGGTCGTAACTATGACAGCCAAGCTCCCGCGCCCAGCGCAGCGCCTCCCAGCCCAACAGGTGATTTGCCCCGGCGCGCAGCCCCGCATCATTGGCTCCACTATAGAGGTAGCGGCCGGCCTGGGCATCGGCACAGATCAGGTGCGCTGCCACCAGTTCGCCCTCCAGTTCGGCCAGCAGCAGGCGTGCCCGAGGTTGAAAAATCTGCCAGACGGCGCGATAGTACGCTTCGTTATGGATGGCAAAGCCCGCTCGCTGTCCAGTCGTGAGCATCAATTGGTAAAAGGCCCCCAGATCAGCCTCACTGCCCACGCGAATGCTGACGCCATTGCGTTCAGCGCGGCGCATATCGGCACGGTGACCCTTGCTACAGGCCGCGAGCAATTTTGGCTCGGGCGGGGTCAGATCAACCAGCAAGGTGCTGCGGGGCTGGATCGTGGCGGCCGGTTGAAGCCCCTGC
Source organism: Oscillochloridaceae bacterium umkhey_bin13 (assembly GCA_048381555.1). Classification (GTDB taxonomy): domain Bacteria; phylum Chloroflexota; class Chloroflexia; order Chloroflexales; family Chloroflexaceae; genus Viridilinea. Next base: position 6,687 of record JBLWKA010000124.1, on the reverse strand, counting down.
AAGAGCAGCCAGGTATGCAGGTTGGCTGCGGTGGGCGCGGTTTCGGCCAGTCCTGGTTCGAGGCGCAAGAAGATCGCGCGTTGGCGTTGGGCCAGGCGGCTCAGACCAGCGAGCAGCACCTGGTTCGCGGCGGGGTCGTCGGCCAGGAGCGGCCCACGCGGGCAGTAGGCCACCGTAAAGCCATAACGGCCCCGACTCAGCATCAACGCTCCTGCGACCAACCCGGTAGGATTAGCAACCGCGAGGATGCGGGCCTGCCAGCCAAAACGGGTTTTTAGCTCGCCCCAGCCCGCTTGTTGCAGCAGGTTGCCCTGCGGATGGTTGGCGACAAACGCGTCCCAGCTACGTGGATCGGGTTCGATCAGGGCGAATGTGCCGACCTGATCAGACGGAGCAGACGCAGGCACCGCCGTCATTGGGCAACCCAGATTCGTTCGAGATAGGCATCTGGCGCGTGGCGGGTAGCAAAGGCCGTAACCGCAGCCCGCATCGTCTCGGCGTCACCAAAGAGCATGCCAAGCTGGCTGGCATAGGCTTCGATCGCCGCGATCTTGCGGGCGAGTGCGCTGTGATCGAAGGACGTAGGTACTGCAAGGAAGCGCGCCGCGCCACCAAGTTGTTCGAGGCGCGTTTCGAGCGCACCGTCCTCGGCGACATAGGGAAAATCTTCGTAGAAGGCCACACTCGCCCCGTGGGCGACCAGGGTCTGCGCGGCGGCATAGGTGATCTGATGGTCCACATGGGTTCCAACCGCCAACGGCGCATAGATCACCGCCTGGGGATAGCGGACATACAACTGGCGTAGATGGCTTACCAGGTTGGCGTGCAGCGGATCAGCGGGGGCAACTGGCCCAAAGAGGGTCGGATTGTCATAGTAGGCATCGGGCCGCCGATAGATCGCATCAAGCTGATCGATCTGATAACTATCAATCCCCAAAATCTCGAAGGCGGCTTCATCTTCGGCCAAACGGCGGGCCAGCACCTCAGTCGCACTGAGACCCCAGCGCTCGTGCATGGCAGCGGCGAAGGGGCTGAGCGGCACCTGGGGATCGGGGCGACCAGTGCAAATATTCAGCACTAGCGTCGGACGCCCACGGGCCGCCTGGGTGGCGAGCATGCCGCCCAACGAGAGGGCCGCATCATCAAGGTGCGGCGAGAGCACAATCTGGCCGTAGGCGGCACTCAATTGATCGAGTTTGGTATAGTGAAAAGCCATCTTTACTTAAAACGAATCAAGATCTAACTCCTCAAGGGCCGCACTCGCCGCCTGGCTACGGGCCTCGTTTTTCGAGCGGGCCAGCCGTTCGAGCAGGCGTTTGGCGCTGGGGCCACCAACCTGACCCAGCGACCAGATCGCCGCAAGCGCAATCTCGCTATCTTCATCGTCTACCAGGGGCAGCAGCGCAGGAAGCAAGGGCCGTCCATCTTCCCCGATCTCGCCGACAGCGCGGGCGGCTTCGTAGCGCAGGGCTGGCGAGGGACTCTTGAGTTCACGTTCGAGGTAGGGAAACCAGGTTGGGCGCATCGAGCGCCCCATCGCCAGCACGGCACTCTCGCGCATCATCTGTTCGCTATGGGCATACGCCCGCCCAATCTCGACCTGGGCCTCTTTCGAGGATGCGAAGTACCCCAGGCCCTCGACGGCCCGCCGCCGGACTTCAAGTGGTTGTTCAGGGTCAGCGACGACCCGCAACAGGGCGGCCTGCACGCGTTGCGCGGCGGGGGCAGGCAGTTCGCCCAATTCGGCGCGATAAGCAAAGGGGGCCAGGGCCAGTGTCGCTGCCGAGCGCACCGGGCCAGCCGGATCGTCAAGCAGCGTAATTAACCGATCCATCGTGCGCTCGCTCTCATCCTCCCACAGGCCGATAATTGCAGCGGCACGCACGTCGGGGTCGGCATCATTCAAGCAAGCCCGCAAGACGGGGCGAAAGTCCATTTCGACATGCTCTTCAGCAAGCGGATCGAGGGCCTGAATGATCGCAAGGCGGCGTTCAGCGGGAATGCTGGCCCAACCCTGCCAGAAAGCGCGGAGCAACTCGGGGCCAAGGGCCGAAAGTGCTTTAAGCTCACTGTGGTGCAGGGGCCGGGCCAGATCGCCCAGCAGGGCCAGCTGTTCCTCAAACTGCATCTCGCTTACCTTTTATTCGTCGTCATCGGCATAGCGCCCACCATAGCGGCGGCGGGTCGGCTGCTTGCCGGTGGTCGGCTCCTCGGCGGTCTCGCCGTCCTCGTTCTCGTCCTCTTCATCGTCATCGCCACCGACGGGCGGGGTATAGGTATAGAGGCCCGGCGTGGATGGGTCGGCCACAAACGCCTCGTTGCGCTCAATCAGATTGAGCAGCAGCGCCCGCGAACCGGGGCGCAGCACGGTATAGGCGAGCAGCAGGTCATCAAGCGTGATCGCATAGGCTGGTTCAGCTCGGCTCCCCACCTGATCCCCAATCGTGGTCGCCACATGCTCCAGGATCATCTCGGCCTTGCGCCGTTCGCCCATCGGAAACGACTTGAGGCGATTAAGCCGACCGAGGCGGGTCTGGCTGGGCAGTTGATCGGTATCAACCGCCGCGAAGTAGGTCACATTGGCGAAGCCAAGCTTATTCTTCTTCTCATCGAGGGTCAGAATGCGCTCGGTCGTCTCACTGGCCTCTTCGTAGCTCAGGGTAAAGACGTGGGGGTCATTGGTTCGGCTGAGCGTCATCAGCGCCCCGGGCACCAGATGCTCGTGGAAGAACTCTTCGAGGCCCTGGAGCCAGCCGCCGCGATTGCCGGTGGCAAAGCGCAGTTCAACCAGCACCTGGGTATAGTGTTGGGGCGACTCGAAGCGCAACACCGCACTGCGTTGATCGGTGATCACCGGGCCGGGCAGGATCGCCTGGAACGCGGCATCAAGCGGTAAGACCCCATATTCCCACTCGAAGAAGGTGAGCAGGTGGGTCGCGCTGCCACTCTGCTGAATCACCTCCAGGCTCTGATCGGTCAGGCTATCATCAAGCCCTTCGACCAGATACGAGGTGATCTGGCCCATTTCGGCCGCCTTGACCCGTTTGCCCCCAAGCAGGGGGAGGCCCTTGGTAGACCAGAGGTAGGTGCCTTCGACGCCAACAAACTCGAAGTCTTTTTCGCGATGCAGGCGATAGTTCAGCGAGAAGCGCACGCCTTCGTAGTCGGACTGGCGGGTATTGTGATAAAAGACATCGGCGATCAACTCGGTATCGATCAGCGGCTCGCCGCGTTCAAGGATATAGTCCCGGATCTTGCGCAGGTCATTCTTGCCAAGGTTGATCACATTGGCTTCGGGGAAGTAGCGCCGTCCGAAGTTGACAATCCGCCGCAGGGGATCTTGCTCGATCCGTTCGGCGAGCAGATTGGCGAGCAGCGGCCCGTGTTCCGCCATTAGATCGGCCACCGGGCGACGCAGATCGATTGCCGTGCCATCAGGCAGGGTGACAATCGTATTCCGCTCGAAGCTTGGCCGGGCCGGTTTGGGCGTCGGGGCGGGGGCGGGGGCAACTTCAACCGGGGCGGGTTTCTCGGCGACGGGGGCAACCTCAACCGGGGCGGGTTCCTCGGCGACGGGGGCAACCTCAACCGGGGCGGGTTCCTCGGCGACGGGGGCAACCTCAACCGGGGCGGGTTCCTCGGCGACGGGGGCAACCTCAACCGGGGCAGGTTCCTCGGCGACGGGTGCGGCCTCAACCGGGGCAGCGGCCTCCATAATCGGGGGCATCTCGACCGGCTGAATCGCGGTCACAAACGTCTCGCTGATCAGATGTTCGCGTTCAGCTTCATCGGAGGGCGAAACCTGCACCTGCCAATAATCCGAGATATAGACCGGCTCGACCGACGTGATCGCCGGGCGCGAAGTTGAGACGACCACACTAATATCATCAATCGGCAGCGGATTTTCGGGATCATAGAGCCGCTGCTTGAAGCTATGGGTATCGCGATCATCACGGGGCACATAGGTTCCCTGGCGCGACGTGATATACCGCACCTGGCCTGCAACCTCTTCGCGGGTGAACCGCGGATCGGCATCAAGCGCCTCGGCCAGTTTCACACTCAGCGTCCCAGGATCGGCCTGCTGACGGGCTGCAAAGAAGGTTGCCAACTGCTCAAGGGGCTGACGGATGGGCGCATCAAGCGAAAAAAGCGCACCCTGCGCCGTCATAAGCCGAAACACCTCATCGGCAAGGGCCTGCTGATCACCAGGGGCAACAGATGGGGCGGTTGTCATTCGGTTTCCTCCGTGACCAACTTGCTCAGCAGCTCAAGGTATTGGCGTACCAGATCCTCAAGCTCTTTCGGTTCGCCCGAGGAGCGCAGCCACTGGAGCAACTTATCCATGGCGGTCTCCCCATAGGTGATCATCTTCGCATCCATGCACCACTTCTCCGTAGCTGAACTTAACGCAACACGAAGCAGAGAGGCGCACCCCTCTGCCAATAACCATTCATGATCCGCTAAAGTATACCATCGCTTCAGATGGGGCGCAAACCGGGTTTACCCCGGCAAACTTACCGCAATACGGGCCAATTCGTCAATCGCCATCGTTCCACCGACAAGCCAGCAGGTATCGGGGCCAGCGCGGGTGACGACCAGCGGTAGGCGCGCGGTGGTGACCATGCTCCACGAGGCGGTCAACGCAACGGCGGCGCGGCCCCGAAACTGAAACCCTTGCATCGCCGGGGCAGGCCCTTCGCTCAGATCCCAGGGCAGGCTCAGGGTGGCATTGGCAGGCACTAACAGTTCGATCCAGGTGACCTGAAACTGGCCTGCGGGATCGATCGCACAGTAGCCTTCGCCTAAACGCATCGGGCGCAGATCTGCCGGGAGGTAAGCGGGCAGCGGATGAGTAGGGCTGTCCGCCAGGGGCAGCGGCACGGGCATGGCCTCGGGGTGGTACATGGCCTCGGCGGCACTGATCGCCACCAGGGTCACACTTAGGCCCGGGACATGCACCAGTTGGAGCGCGGGGGGGGGCGAATGCTCATTCATAGTTGTCCCAACCGTCTTGTGGCATAGGTTAGGTCACGCGCCCCAAGCCCGCTGTCCTGGCCGGTGCGTTCAAGGTTTGTTGCTTCGTGTAGGGCCGCTGCCGCCAAATTGGTTTCGCCCAGGTCGCGCAGGCGGGCGGCGGCGCTGCGTAACAGGCGGGCCGCTTCGGGGGCGTTGCCACGACTGGCGGCGGCGGCGGCACGGTGTTGCAGGCGCACCGTCGCCGCCCGTGCGGCCGCCGTCAGGATCGGTGCGGGCGGCGCAACCGACCCAACTTCGTAGGTGGCGACCAGATCGGCCCGCGCCTCGGCCCGGCCACTCTGGGCTTGCACCTGCGCCAGACGCATTCTGGCCCCGCCCGCCACTGGGCGCGGTGGCAACGCCGGGGCTAACAGTTCCAACAATAAACTGATCGGGTTACCCTGCTCCAGATCGCCGAGCCGCAAGAGGATCTGTTCGCTTTGCTGCTCCCAGCTTAAAGGGGCCAGGGTCGGATTGAGCCGGGTGGCGTGGCGCAACGTGACACCCCGGGTCAGGCGTATGCTAAGGCTTAAGGCCTGGGCACTAACCCCGCGGGCGGCCTCGAGTTCGGCGGCAACGGCGGCGGGGATCTGTTCGGCGCGCCGCACATAACTGGCCCGTCCGCCACTCAGGTCGGCTAATTGGGTCAGCAAGTCATCCTGAAATTCACCGCCCAGCCCAAGGGTACTCAGGCTGATCCCCTGCTCACTTGCGGCACGGGCCAGGGCTAGACAAGCTTCGCTATCGCGGGTAAATCCATCGGTGAGCAGGAGAATCCGGTTGACGGCTCCCGCAGCACGTGGGAGGCGACCAAGCTGCGTGAGGGCTAGTTCTAAGCCGGCCGCAAGATTGGTCTGTTCACCCAGGCGCAGGCTGGGCAAACGGGCAATCCCGGCCACCAGTTCGTGACGGCGCTCGCCGCTGGCTGCCACGAGCAGCAGCGCCTCTTCGGCGCAGGCGATCAGCACAAGTTGATCGGTACGATCAAGGCGCTCGATCAGACTGTGTAGAGCGCGGGCGGTATGATCAAGCGCACTCGGCGCACTCGCTTTGATTACCTCGGGCACCGGGGCGGTCAACTGCCAGACCGGCATGCCATCTACTAATACTTCCTGCGCACCACCGGCCCGCACCAGTTCACGAAACTGATCCTCGCTCACAATCGGGATGCGCATCGAACGACTGGCATCAGCGATCACGGCCCAGCGCACCGGAGCCGTGCCTGCGCCCGCATCAGCATTGATCGTGACCAGCACATAGGTTAGCTGCGGCTCGTGCAGCGCCGCAAGCCGCAACGGTTGGGGGGCGAGGCTCAGGATGAGTGACATAGGGTGGATTATACCATTTTGGATTTTGGATTGTGTCCACCGATGGGATTGCGGGGCGGGCGACGGGATCGCGTCGGTGGGCGACGGGATTGCGCGGGATGGGTACGGGATCGTGTGGGCGGGCACGGGATCACGGGGTCACCACGATGCCGTGGCGGGTAAATGTAGGGCCGAAGCATTCGCCACCGGCTGATCGGTAAGAACACGGGGATTGGATGGCGAATGCTTCGGCCCTACGTGTCGTGACCATCGATCCTATGGCGCGATGCGTGACGGGATCGCGTCGTTGGGCGACGGGATCCCATGGCGCGATGCGCGACGGGATGGCGTGGGTCGGAACGGG
>JBLWKA010000123.1:0-16306 GCA_048381555.1 Oscillochloridaceae bacterium umkhey_bin13 | reverse complement strand
CCAAACCGGGGTTGGCGGGCGTGGGGCCGGCTGCGCCCCCACAACGCACGCAAACCGTGGGCTTGCCCAATGATGTGGCACGATCCGGGTATAACGTAAACTCTTGCATGATGGCGAACGATGGTGCTGGTGACTCCGCTACGCCTCCAGGTGCGGGCAGGCAAGCAGCGTGAGCCGGACATCCTGCTGGTGCGCGATGCAGCCGACCCGCGCCGCCAGAACCGTTTTTGGTTGGGGGCCGATCTGGTGGTCGAGGTGGTCAGCCCCGACAATCCTGAGCGGGATACGGTCGAGAAGGTGGCTGATTATGCCGAGGCGGCCATTCCCGAGGATTGGATCGTGAATCCCGAAGCAGAGACGATCAGGGTGTTGGTGCTGCAGGACGCGGCCTATGCAACCCACGGGGTCTTTGGGCGCGGCGACCTTGCGACGTTGGTGCTACTCGCAGGCTTCAGCGCTGAAGTCAGTGCTGTCTTTGATGCGGTGTAATACCATTTTGGGTTTTAGATTTTGGCTTTTGGATTGCGCCGCAGGGCAGGATAGCACGATTTTGGGTTTTGGGTTGCAGCGCAGCGCGTTATGGGATGCGTCGGGGCGGGCGGGATCGCGTGGCGGGTTACGGGTTTTGTGCGCCAGCCGCGCGGCCTGGCGATTACTCAATTATTGGTGATGCGGCGGCGCTCAAACCTCATTAGATTGATGCAACTAGTCACCCCGTATGGCGCGGTGTCATTCGTAAGCTTGGTGGAGGTTCTGGTGCTCGGCAACATCTTTGGTGCGCTCTTGTTGACATTGCTCGGTGCGGCGCTGCTGTTCAACGGCTATCGCTGGTTTCGGCTCCTGCTGCCGGTTTGGGCCTTTCTGGTCGGGTATGGCTTCATTGCGAGTCTTTTGTCGGCTATTTTTGGGCAAGGGTTCTTCGGGACGTTGCTGACGATCATTCCAGGGATTGTGGTTGGGATCGGCTTCGCAGCCTTATCGTATCTCTGGTATGCGTTTGCGGTGCTGTTCTGGGCCGCGACGCTGGGGTATGTGCTATTCGCAGGGATGTTGGCGGCATTTGGGGTCGGCAACGGTTTTATCATCTGGCTAGCCGGACTGGCCGGGGCCTTCGTCTTCGCCGGAGCCGCCACCCGTTCCGACCTCAAGGTGTTCCTGCCGATCTTTTTGACGGCCGGCGCAGGCGCGACCTTGCTCTTGTCGGCGTGGCTGGTCTTGTGGGGCCGCCCAGTCGAAGAACTCAACTGGGGCACGGTGTATGGCCCGCTATCGAGTGGGGCGAGTGGATCGTGGCTCGCCATCCTGCTCTGGATGGTGCTCACCTTCGTCGGGATCGGTGCCCAGTCGGCCACGAACCAGCGGAGCCTGGCCTATGAGGTGCCAGCGAAGGCTAAGTAGCTTGCAAAAGCCCCAGGGCGCGGGCGCTCTGCACCGCTTCACGGCGACTGTTGACCCCAAGTTTGGCAAAAATTGTGCTGGTATGCTTGCGTACCGTATTGGGCGCAATCACCAACCTGGTCGCAATCTCTTTGTCTGACCAGCGCTCCGCCAGCAAGGCCAGGATCTCCAACTCGCGCCGCGTTAACATTTCGGGGAGGGCCAGCGAGGGTTGCAGGCTTGCGGGCTGGATCGCCTGAACCTGCGCTGAGGTGTGATGGGCAAGAACCTGGGCGAGGTAGGCGGCGTGGCGACCCCGCTCGGCCAGGTTTTTGAGCAGTGTGATCAGGGTCGGCCCCCGATCCAATAAGGTTCGCACATAGCCACGCGCCGCCGCCAGCGCGACCGCAGCCTCCAGTACCATCAGGGCTGCGGCGCGTCGGCCCTGGGCCTCATGGAGCAGCGCCTGCACCGCAAGGGCCGCCACCTGGCGCTGAACATTATGCAGCGCCTCGACCTCGCCAAGGTAGGTTGCCAACAAGCTATCGGCCTGCGCGAGACTCGCCTGGTCAGCCAGCCGGATCAAGGTCAGCACCTGGCTCAACCTGGGAACCTCGACCGTGAACCAGGTATTGATGCCCTCGTGTAGCGCAGGGCCAATCTCTTTGGTGAGTGCCCGGGCGCGGGCGAGGTCGCCCCGGGCCAGGGCGAGGCGCGCCTGGTAGCCTTGGGCCTGGTGCTGGAGCCACAGCCCACCAACTTCGCCCGCAAACGCCTGGGCCTCCTGACCATAGCTCATCGCTTGCTCTACGTGACCACGGATCAGACAGATCTCGGCAAGGCCAATCAGACAGCCCATATAGATCGGGGCGTTAATCTGGTACTTACGGCGCGTAACCCCAGCAAAATGCTCGGCTGCGGCCGCCAGATCGGATCGTTCATAGGCCACGCGACCACGGTATGCTTCGGCGTAACAGATCCAGAAGTCATCGAGCCGAAGGTTGCTAACGGCAGCAGCCAACTCTTCGGCGCTATGCCTGAGATCATCAACGGAGCCAGCAATGGCGTGCATGCCGCAGAGTGCAAGTGCCCGGGTTACCCGCTGATTAGTTCGAAAGTTGACGGAGCCAGCGGTCGCGCCGGTCTGGATCACGGTTACGCCTTCGTGGTAGCGGCCAGCGGCAACAAAGGCTTTACCCAACAGATGGAGCGCCTGACTGGCGAGGATCGGCACTGGCCCCAGTTCCAAGGCCAACTGGAACGCGCGGATGGCATCGTGGGGACGACCCTGCCAATAGTACAACGAGCCTTGCAGGGTCGCGAGATCGCCCGCGAAGGCCGGCCATGGAGTTGCAGGCCCCTCGTAGTTCGTCCCCGCGAGCAGCGTTTCGACCCGAGTCAGGGCCGCCGCGAGCGCTGGGACATTGGTGTGATAGGCAGCGAGGCGAGCTTCGATCAAGGCTAAACCGGGGCGGCGTGCGCTCAGATCGGGCGGGAGCAGACCGAGCCAATAGCCAGGCGAACCGGCCCGCAATTCACGGCCCAGATTCACCGAAAGCTGGCGCTCGACCAGTTCGGCGGCGGCCGTCGCTTCGTCAGCAGCCAAAAACTGGCGCAGAGCCTCCTCGAACAGCCCCTCAGCAGCCAGCCAGCGCCCCGTCCTCAGTTGGAGGCGCGTGAGACCCGGTTTGCCAACAGCGAGCAGCAGGCGGCGCAGTAGCAGATCCCGGAACAGGCGATGGAAGCGAAACCAGCGCCAATCAGCATCTAAAGGGAACAGGAAAAGGTTTGCGTGGGTCAACTGACTAAGCAGATCTTCCGCCTCAACGGCGGTCACAGGCGGATCGAAGAGGGTCGCAGCGAGATCAGCACAAAACCGTTCGGGCACGGCCAGGCCCAGCAAGGCTTGCTGGAGCAGGGGCGGCTGGCGATCAAGCACCTCGTCGGCAAGATATTCGGCGATCTGCCGCAGATCCATCGGCAAAGCCCGTTCGGATCCAAGCACTGACGGATTGGCCAGGGCGGCGAGTTGCAGCGCGAGTGGCCAGCCCTCGGTTTCGTTTTGCAGGGCTGCGACCAGAGCGGCATCCGGATGCCGGCCTAACAAATTGGTAAGCAGTGCGGTCGCCTCGGGATCCGTAAAACGCAAATCGGCTTCACGCACCTCGGTCAATTGCTGGGTGGCCCGCAAACGCACGAGGGTCAGCGGCGGATCGGTGCGGCTCAGGATCATAAGGTGGCAGAGCGGCGGAAGATGGCGCACCAGATAAGCAAGCACCTGGTGGATCGGCTCGCCCATGATCGTATGATAATCATCAAGGATCAGGGTAAGCGGAGCCGCAAGAGTATTGAGGTCAACCAGGAGGGCCTGGAGGAGCACGTAGAGCGGGGGGGGATTATGGGCCACCAAGAGCGGGCGGGTGACAGGCAGCGCCGCAGGCAACGTTTGCTCGATGGCACTTGCGACATAGGCCAGAAAGCGTGCCGCGTCCTGATCATACTCATCGAGGGTGAGCCAAGCAAAGGCCGGTCGGGCAGCGGGTGGCAGCTGCGCCGCATCGCCCCGCGCCCGCATCTCGCGCACCCACTGCGCCACAAGCGTCGTCTTGCCAAACCCGGCAGGGGCAACAATCAGAGTGACGCGGGTTGTGGGCGGGAGCATCGTCAGCCGGGCAAGAAGTTGCTCACGGCGGATCCAGGCAAGATTAAGCTCTGGCACCAGCAACTTCGTTGGCACAGGCGGCACAAGCAGAATGGGTGAGGTCACAAGCAAGTCACCTCGAAGCGACATGGCGACAATCAGAGTGCCAGGGTCGATCCTTCATCACGCGGCTACGGGGCTGGCGTCAAGAAATCGGCCGCCACATAGCCTTGCTGGCCATCAGGGGCGCGTACCTCACGCCAGAGCCGATCTGAGCCAGTAACATCTTCGCCGACCTGTTCTACGACGGTGCCATCGGGCAAGGTCGTAAGGGGTGAGCCTTGGGTTGAGGGTTGGGGCCGCAAAAAGAGGCCCTGGCCGCCGGTTCCACTGACGACAAAGCGGGCTGGCGGAGCGGGGGTCGGTGGCTCGGCGGTGACAGTGGGAAGCCCATCGGCAGGAAGCGTCCCCAGGGCCGGGTCAACCTGATTGACGGACGACGCAGTCGGGGCACCAAGCACCCCAGCTTCGCGCTGATCATTGCGGGAAAAGGCGAGCATTGCGATCAACAAGACCACCAAAAGCACGCCAATCCCGGCCATATAGCGCCAGCCCCCCGACTGAAGCCAGAGTTGAAACTCCTGGGGGGTGGAAGGCAAGGCCCCCCGGCGTGGTGCGCGGCTACTACCGGTGCGCTCCTTGCGCCAATCTGGATTGACCGGTTCATGTTCACGCCACTCGTCACCATCGGGTGAGAGGCGTTCGGTACGACGTACCTCGTCGCCGCCAGGCACCTCATCGTGCAGGCGCTGGGTCTTGCCGCGCCCCTGACCGCGTCGCGGATCACTCATGCTCCCTCCTGATAGCCATCGGAAAAGTTCTGGTCGAGATGTTGAGATGTTGAGGTGGTTTAAGGACGGGATACCACCGCGCCAATTGTCGCATCACAACGCCACAACGCCACACCTCACTCGGCGGGTGAATCATTGGTTGCTCCGGCCGCAACTGGATAATCACCGAGGTGCAAAATCGCCTCACGGATCTCATCGGCGGCACTCTGCCAGGTCGCCCGAAAGCGGGGGTGGGCTTTGATTAACAGTGGTTCGCCAAAGCGTACCGTGACCTGGCGCGGGCGAGGAATGAATTTGCCTTTGGGCATCACCTTGGTGGTACCGCCCACCCAGGTAGGGATTACTGGGGTACCAGGGAACTCGGCGAGCAGTTTGCCAATCCCGGCGCGGAACGGGCCAAGCGTGCCGTCCTTGTTGCGGGTTCCTTCAGGAAACATCATCAGGGCATAGCCTTCGCGCAGCGCCCGACTAAGGTGGCGGAGTGGATCGAGGCCACCGCGCCGATCACGGGCAATCGGGATGGCGTTAAAGAGCACCCGTGACACATACTGTTGGGGGCCACCCTGAAAGAAATAGTCCTGCGCAGCGGCAGCTACAAAGCGCTCTCGGATCACCGAGGACACACTTGCAAAGATTACCGCCGTATCGGCGTGACTCTGGTGGTTGGCCGCAATAATGAAGGGGCCATCTTCCGGCAAATGCTCACGTCCAGAGACTTTGGGACGTACATACACTTGCACAAACCGCACAAACAGATTGGGCAGAAAGCGCGCCGACAAATGGCGGCTGCGATACAGACTCATGGAACGTACTCCGCACAGGCGCAGGTTGATCAGGGGTGGGTTACCACTCAACCCACAAAAACCACTTCCATTGTAATCCTTTTTGGATTTTAGATGTACTGCGTCACATGGTTGGCACGGTGCGCCCCTTCCGGCCCCCCTCCCCCTCAGCGGGGGGAGGGGAGCCGAACTGCAACAATGAACGATTTGTCGTCGCCTTCGCCTTCGTAAGGACGCAGCGTGCTACGTCCCTACGGGGCACCCCAGAGCATCACCCGCCCACCGCTGATTGTAGCAAGTAACTGGCCAGCAGGGCTGAGCAGTAAACCTTCTTCGCCCGTTGGGAGGTTGACAATTCGGTTGCCAGTTTGGGCATCATAGATCAGGCTGCTGCCCATGGCTGTAAAGAGGGCAAATCGGCCATCGGCACTCAGGCGCGCCTCACGCACGCCATCGGGCAACTCCAGGGTGGTGATGACGGCGAGGGTGGCCCCATCAAACACCAGGCCGCCACCCTGTTCGAGCAAGGCCAAGACCCGGCTGCCATCAGCACTGATAACCAGCTTACTCAGCACATCACCACTGCCGCCAGCTGGGTTACTGCCGCCATTCAAATCACGATACGCCCGTTGCCCAGCCGCATCAGCGACCAGGAGTTGCGTCCCATTAGGCGTAAAGGCCATGGCCGTAACCGGGGTGTCAGTCGCAATCAGACCATCTTCATCGCCATTGTTCGGGCGCAGCACGATGCCGCCGGCGGCGTCGTCAAACCAGGCCGCCAGACTCCCGTCGGGGGCAATGCTCAGGGCGGTCGGCAGTTGATTACCCATGCCGAACTCGTCTTCACTGCTCGGCAACTCATCAATCTCGCTAAGGATCTGACCGCTCGCGACATCCCAGGTGACGATCTTCCAGAAGCCGAAGGCGGAACAGCCATAACTAACCAACGCAGTTAGGCGTTGACCGTCGGGACTATAGGTGAGCCGGTCGAGTTGATAGGCGAAATCATCGGGAACCGTTTGCAAACGGGCCAGCGGCGTGCCCTCGGCAAGATTCCAAAGCTCGATCACCCCTAGGATGCGACCCTGCGGATCACGGCCCCAATTGGTCAGAGCGAGCGTGGCCCCATCAGGACTGAAGGCGAGATCGTTATAGGGCGTCATGCGGCGATCAGTGACCTGACCCTGGGCCAGATTAGCCACGCGCACGCCGTCACCGATATTCAAGGCGACCTGCTGCCCATCAGGTGCGTAGATTACATCAAAACTCTGGTCATCTTCGTAGATAATGCGCCCATCGTTGGCCGCCACAATGCGCACCCCACTGGGCGGACAATCGCCCAGAGCCGGTTCGACCGTGGCAACGCTGGCTCCATCAGGACTGAAACGCGGGCCAAAGGGAGGCATGGGATCGAAGGAACGGTTGACATTGGGGAAGCGGGCCACTTCTTGTTGCTGAGCCAGATCCCAGACCCAGAGATCAGTGCCGACCATGATCAACAGTTGCTGACCATCGGAACCAAAGGCGGGAGCGGCGTCCTCGGTGGTGACAACCGTTTGTTGCAACGCGCCTGCAGGCAGACTGTAGACCTCGACCTGCCCACCACGGGCGACCGCTAACTGGCTGCTATCTGGACTAAAAGCCGGCGTGGTCGCTTCAACCGTGAGCACCAAATCTCCAGTGGGAACGGTGTACACACGGGTTTGCGAAGGCCGATCAAAGCTCGCCTCGAAGGTGGTGACAAAGCGCCCATCGGGGCTAAAGCGCGGCTCGCCGCCCACCAGGGTTGCCAAAGGCTGACCATCAGGTTGCCAGAGATAACTTTCCTGAGGATCAGGCGCATAGGGGCCACTACCCGTTGCCAGCACAGTCCCATCAGGGCTGAAGACAGCGAGTTGACCGATGACTTCGGCGACTAGGCTGCCATCGACAACTTGGCGGAGATCAATCAGGCTTTGATTACTGGAGTTAGGACTGAGATGGGCGACGATCTGTCTAGTGGGACTGGCGGCGACCGTGTAGACCGGACCAACGGCATGCGTCCAGAGTTCGGCCAGATCAGGCAAACGCAGCCAGGTTAGACCCGCTGAAGTCGCAACGACCAGCATCTCGTCAGGGGCGAAGGCGGCAGCATAGGACTGCCCGACCCCAATGGTGCGCAGAACCTCGATCCGACCCAGGTTGCCCGCATCAAGGCTAGGCAGAGGTGGCAGAGGTAGCGGTACGACCGGATTGTTTGGCAAGGGCGGGGGCGTAATCGCGGTTGGTTCGCTTGGCACGGGAAGGGCGGTGGGTGGCGTCGTGGGCGTGGCGGGAGCCGCAGTGGGAGGGGTTGCCACAGGCGTGCCGGCACAGGCGGCAAGCAACAGGGCTGCCACGCACATGGTCAACAGGGCACGGATTGGACGTGGCAGCATACGAAAGACTCCCATTATTTAGGCATGGTTCAGAAACAGTTTTCCAGGGCGTTGCGATGAATCGAGTTTGAACCATGCCAGAACCTAGCGCTTGCCCGCCCCACGGTTATCCTTCGCGGACTTTGGCGATCGCGGCCGCATCGTAGCGCAAAATAGGCTGGCGGGCGGCGCGCACTTCGTCGAGGCGGCGCACTGGTGCTGTGGTTGGGGCTTCGTGCAGCAGATCGGGGGTTTCGACCGCTTCACGGGCGATGGTGCGCATGGCTTCGATAAACTGATCGAGGGTCTGCTTGCCTTCGGTTTCGGTCGGCTCGATCATCAGGGCTTCGGGCACGATCAAGGGGAAGTAGACCGTCGGCGGGTGGAAGCCGTAGTCAATTAGACGCTTGGCAAGATCCAGGGTACGAATATCTTTGGGGGCACCAGGAATCTGGCCCTTAAGCACCGTTTCGTGCATACAGATGCGGTCAATCGCCTGCGGATAGAGATCCTTGAGCTGCACCCGCACATAGTTGGCATTGAGTACGGCGATTTCACTGACTTCGCGCAGCCCCTCGGGGCCAAGGGTACGAATGTAGGTCCAGGCCCGCACGAGCATGCCGAAGTTGCCGTGAAACGCCTTCATGCGTCCGATGCTCTTTGCGGGGGTGTACAACTCGTAGCTGCCCTCGGCGGTTTGGCGCACCCGCGGGCCAGGCAGGAAGGGGGCCAGTTCAGCCGTGCAGCCGACGGCACCCGAACCGGGGCCACCGCCACCATGAGGCGTGGTGAAGGTCTTATGCAGGTTGTAGTGCATGAAGTCGAAGCCTAATTCGCCGGGCTTAGCAATTCCAAGAATGGCATTAAAATTAGCTCCGTCACCATACATCAGGCCACCCGCCTCGTGAACCAAGCGCGAGATCTCGACGATCTGATCCTCGAATAGGCCGAGGGTATTAGGGTTGGTGAGCATCATGCCAGCGGTGCGCGGCGAGAGCTTGGCACGCAGATCGTCCATATCTACATTGCCACGGGCGTCGCTCTTCAACTCGACGACCTTCAGCCCAACCATGGCCGCCGTCGCCGGATTGGTACCGTGGGCCGCATCGGGCACCAGCACCTCGGTGCGGTCGGCGTCGCCGCGATCAAGGTGATAGGCGCGGAAAGCCAGGATCCCGGTGAACTCGCCCTGGGCACCGGCGGCGGGCTGCAACGAAACCGCCTCGAAGCCCGAGATCTCGCCGAGGTACTGTTGCAACTCGTACATCAGCTTGAGGGCACCCTGACTGAGGACGTCGCCCTGCAAGGGATGGGCGGCGGCGAAGCCGGGGTAACGGGCGACTTCTTCGTGAAGCTTCGGGTTCCCTTTCATAGTGCAGGAGCCGAGGGGGTAGAAGCCGGTGTCAATTGAATAATTGCGTTGACTAATCCGCGTATAGTGGCGGATCACCTCTGGCTCAGTGAGTTCAGGAAAATCGTTCATGCCGTCCTGGCGCAGCAGATCGGTGGGCAGCGCGGCCTCGGGCACGTCCAAGCGGGGGAGATTCGTGCCGTGCTTGCCGGGAGCCGAGCGCTCGTAGATATGGGGTTCGAAATTGTCCATTGGAAAAAACTTTCTTGGCGGGTAGCTTGCTACTAAAGACAATTTATGTGGGACTGGGAGCACATGGTGCTCCCAGAAGCCTTGCGCTGGACACGGCGCGTATGCGCCGTGTCCAGCGCAAGCACATCACCCAAACAGATCCTTGATCAACAGACTAAAGCCGGGCAGCAACTCGGGCATGGTCAGGGTCGCGTCGGCGGGGTAGGTGCGGGCGAAGCCATCAGGGGTGTGCACGGTGACGCGTTGGGCGCGCGGGTAGACGACCCAAACCGCCGCTGTGCCTGCGCTCAGGTATTCAAAGACCTTGGTTTCGATCTCTTCGGCGGTATCGTTAGGCGAAACGACTTCGACGGCGAGGTCGGGGGCGATAGGCCAGAAGCCGTCCGGCGCACCTTCGACTGGCACACGTTCAGGACGAATGTAATAGACATCGGGACTACGCACCAGATCGGGATCGCGAGCCAGGATGAAGCCGGACTCAACGCCAGCGACTCCACTTGCGCCTTGTTTCAGCCACAATTTCACGAACATTCCAAGGGTGAGTGCAAGCTCACCATGAATTCCTCCTGGTGGCATGGTTTCAACAACCTCTCCGTAAACCAGTTCCTGGTGACGGGAACCGGGCATGGTCGCAAAGGTTTCGGCAGTCAAGCCTTGGGTCGTGGTACTCATGTTAGGCACTCCGTATGAGTGACAAGGCCAGATCGGGGCGTCCGGCTTCTAAAAATAAGATCAGGCGATAGGGGGCCAGGGCAAAGGCCCGCACCTGGTCGTAGCGCCGTTCGGTGGTGGCATCGTAGGCATTGCCGTAGCCAACCCGTAGGCTAAAGTAGGGGTCGCCATTAAACTGTTCGAGCAGGCCCACATGATCCCAGGCCGGGCTCCAGGCCAGGGCGTTGCCCCAACCCACGACCCCACTGAGCATCCAGCCACGTTCGCGCCGTCGCACCAGGATGCGCTCGGGGCGCAGGTCGCCGTGGGTAAGGCGGGCGGGTTGACCGGTGCCCGCCAGATTGCCAGCGGCCCAGGCCGAGATGGCTTCGGCAGCCTCAGGATCGAGTTCGTTGGTAGACAAAGCCTCGGACAGGGCCGCATCGAGGCGCGCCCGCAGGTAGCGCACATCCTCGTCGCTGGCCGCAGCGATTTCGTCATTGGGGGTGAGGCCACGGGGCGGCAGCGGGGGGGCCTGGGGATCAAGCGCCCCGTAGACCGGATTGGTGTAACTATGCACACGGGCGAGCAGATCCCCCAGCGCCCGCCCCAGGGCATAACGCTGATCCTCGTCCATCAGGGGCAGGGCCTCGATCAGATTCATGCCTTCCAGGTAACTGGTGAGCAGGAACGGTTCACCGGTGGGGCCGTCCGGCTGATAGGATCGCAACTCCGGCAAGGGCAGATCGATCTCGCCGCGCAGGGCGGTTAAGGCTGCAGCTTCGGCGGCAAGCGGATCGCCCGCACCGGGGTCGGCACTGGCGGGCAGACGCAGCACCAGCCGTCGCCCGCCACGCAATTCGAGGCGCAGGGTACGCTCACCCAGCGCCTCGGCGGCGAGCAGCCGCTCACCGGGAAGCGCGTGGGCGATCATTGCGTCAATGTGGGCCTCAGCAAACAACATAGGAATGGTTGGTTCTTACGACCGTGACTCACGCACGAGCCTACAAAGCCTTGAGTAAAAAGTCGCCCACGATGATGGAAACTGTGTTCCCTGCATGCGGGCGAGACGCCCGCGCTCCCAGGAGGCGGCAAAAGGCGGTTTGCCAGCAGTATCTTGTCAATTGCCGAAACGCAGCGCCCCCCTTGTCATTCCGAACGCAGTGAGGAATCTACACTGATCTTCACTGAAGACCCCTCACTTCGTTCGGGGTGACAAGGATAGTACAGGGTGACAAGGATAGTACTTGGTATTACGCCGCTCCATGCAGAATATGTACTAGGCGATCAATCTCGGCCTTGCTGGTCATTTCGGTAACAGCGAGCAGCATGGCATTACCCAATTCGGGTTCGTCCTGACTCAGATCATAGCCACCAACAATCTGCTGGTCGCGCAGGATGGCATTCAGTTCGGCGACGGGACGCGGACAGCG
Source organism: Oscillochloridaceae bacterium umkhey_bin13 (assembly GCA_048381555.1). Taxonomy (GTDB): domain Bacteria; phylum Chloroflexota; class Chloroflexia; order Chloroflexales; family Chloroflexaceae; genus Viridilinea. The sequence continues at coordinate 4,572 of JBLWKA010000123.1, read as the reverse complement.
CACTACAAACTCTTTGAAGAAGGGGCCATCATGCACGACATAGCCGGGCAGCTTGGCGATTTCGCTGGCGGCATACTGGGCGCGATGGTAACAGAGTTCGGCAACCTTGCGCAGGCCCTGTTTACCCATCAGGCTCATGTAGACCGTGGCGGCCAGGGCCATGAGTCCCTGATTGGTGCAGATATTGCTGGTGGCGCGCTCACGGCGAATATCCTGCTCACGGGCACGGAGGGTCAGCACATAAGCCATTTTGCCATCAACGTCTTTGGTGACACCCACCAGGCGTCCGGCGATCTTATGGACATACTTCTGGCGGGTCGTAAAGATGCCGAGGTACGGCCCCCCGAAGTTCAGACCCAGGCCAAGGGGTTGACCTTCGGCGGTGGCAATATCGGCCCCCACTTCGGCGGGCGTCTGAAAGAGACCGAGGGCAATGGGGTCGAAGTGGACACAGAGCAAGGCCCCTTTGGCCTGCACCTGGGCCGCCAGACCACGCAAATCGTGGAGCCGCCCGAGGAAATCGGGGCTTTGCACGATCAACAGAGCGGTCTGGTCGTCAACCTGGGCCAGCGCGTCCTCGATCGTCGCACCCGGCGTTTCGTCGCCGACAATCGGCACATCAAGCGCTTCGAGGTAGGTGCGCAAGACGGCACGGTACTGCGGATTCACACCTCGAGCGACCACAATCTTGCGGCGGTTGCGCACCACATTCAGGGCCATAATTGCAGCTTCGGCGATCGCGGTCGCACCATCATAGTGCGAAGCGTTGGCGATCTCCATGCCGGTGAGCGAACAGATCAGGCTCTGATACTCAAAGATCGCCTGGAGCGTGCCCTGGCTAATTTCGGGCTGGTAGGGCGTATAGGCGGTATAGTACTCGCCGCGACGCAGGATCTGATCGACCGCAGCGGGCACAAAATGGTTATAGGCCCCAGCGCCGAGGAAGATGCTATGGGTGTGGGCGTGGGCATTTGCGCCACTCATCGCCAACAACTCTCGCACCAATTCGGGCTCGGACATTGCGGCGGGCAGCTTCAGGGTCGGAAAACGCTGGGCCGCAGGCACATCAACGAACAGGTCTTCGACAGAAGGCACGCCGATCGCCTGGAGCATGGCAGCGCGTTCGGCATCGGTAATCGAAATATAGTGCGACATATTGATTCTAGGGTTTGGGTTTTGGATGTTCGCTTATTAAGCCCTCATCCAAAACCCAACATGCAACATCAGCTAGTGGGCGCGCTCATCACAAAAAGCGGCATAGGCAGCGGCATCGAGCAGTTCTTCTTCATCGCCGGAGGGGCGCACGCGGATCAGCCAGCCCGCGCCATAGGGATCGGCGTTGATCGGCTGCTGATCGGCTTCGAGATCAGTATTGACGGCGACGACCTCGCCGCCGACCGGGGCGTACAGATCGGAACTGGCCTTGACCGACTCGATCACCCCGAACGAGGCGCTGGGGGTCAGGATGGCACCGACCTGGGGCAATTCCAGATAGACAATATCGCCAAGGGCGTCCTGGGCATAATCGGTAATCCCGATTACCAGTTCATCGCCTTCGACCCGTACCCACTCGTCCGACTTACTGTAGCGGAGTTCCGACGGGATGTTGGTTGCCATACGAGGTTCCTTCGCAGACTACTTCTTATACCGGGGCTTATAAAACGGCATCTTGACGGCACGGGCGCGGACAGGCTTATTGCGAATGATGATGTCAAATTCACTACCCTCACTACTGAGCGCAGTGGGAACGAAGGCCATCCCAAGCGGCTTACCGAGCGTAGGCGAGGGCATACCGGTGGTGACCTGGCCGATTGGTTCACCTTCAAGGCTATGAACGGGATAATCAGCCCGGGCAATGCCACGCCCAACCAGTTCGAAGCCGGTGAGGCGGCGAGACGGGCCGGCGGCCTTTATGGCGGCCAGGGCCTCGCGTCCGACAAACTCGCCCTTATTGAGCTTGACCACCCAACCGAGGCGAGCCTCGTAGGGATTGATCGAATCGCTCAGTTCGTGCCCATAAAGGGCCAAACATGGCTCGAAGCGCAGACTATCGCGGGCACCGAGCCCACAGGGCAAGACACTCTGCTCAGCGGGGCCAAGGGCGAGCAGGCGCGACCACATCAGTTCGGCATACTCGGTCTTGAAGAAGAGTTCGAAGCCATCTTCGCCGGTGTAGCCAGTGCGGGCGATCAGCACGGTGACGCCAAACACATTGGTGAGGGCAACCCCATGGAAGGGCAGGCTGTCCAGTTCGGCGGTGGTTGAATCGTCGGCGGTGGTGAGCAAGGCTTCGGCAGCGGGGCCTTGCAGCGCGAGCATGGCCCAATGCTCAGAGCGATCTTCGAGTTCGACTGCAAAGCCGCTGGCCTGACTAGTGAGCCAGTCCCAATCCTTAGCCCGATTGGAAGCATTGACCACGACCAGATACTCATCAGGCAGGTGGTAGACAAACACATCATCAATGATGCCACCATCGGGCCGACAGAGCAGGCCATAGTTGGACTGACCGAGGGGAATGGCGCTGATATCACTGGTGATCACATACTGCAAAAAGGCCTCGGCCTGGGGCCCACGCACCATAAAGCGGCCCATATGGCTAATATCAAACAGGCCAGCCTGTTGGCGCACCGCCTGATGTTCCTCGATCAAGCCCCGATACTGAACCGGCATCGCCCAGCCACCGAACTCAACCATGCGGGCACCAGTCGCAAGATGGGCAGCGTAGAGCGGGGTGCGCAGGAGCATAAGTGACTCCGAGCTAAGGTGGGATCAGGCCGAAGCGTCAAGCCCACCACGGATACGACGCAACAGGTCACGGCAGGCAATCGCATAGCCAGCCAGGTCTTCATCACCGCTAGCCCGGGCTTCGGCGGCGAACTGCCAAAGGGCCTGACTAGCCAGATCATCAAGCAGCACCGGATAGCGTTCAATCGTCTCGCCGATAGCAACTTCACCCTCAGCGATCAACAGGGCCTCGATCGCCTCATCAAGCGAGGCCGCATCAGGCGGGATCGGGGCGGTGGTACGCAGGGCCACCAATGCTTCACGGCGTTCTTCGAGGGTCAGGGCCAGGCGGTCATCGCCATCATCAAGAGCGGCCTCGACCAGTGCTGCGAGGGCCAGATCGGCCGCTTGGGTAAGCAGGGTCGGGTAGGTCTGCGCGACGGCGGCCAACTCGGCGGCATTGCCAACCCGCAGCAAGGCTTGCAGGGCGGGATCGGGCAGCGGATCAGCGGTGGAGGGCGGTAGGGTCGCAGGCGTCGTAGCGGGCGCACTTGCCATCCGGGCAAGCAAAGCCCGAGCCTCGCTCAGGCTCTCGGCGACCTCGAAGGCCCGTTGCTGCCGGGCCACCTCGACCAGTTGGGCCAAGGTCGCATCGGTGCTTGGGTCAAGCAGAATCGGATGCGCGGCCAGAATGGCCGTCAACTCATCAGCGGTATTCGCGGCCAGCAGCGACTCGACCGCAACGAGCAGGGGTGGCGCATCCGCAGCCGGGGCGGGCGCGGTGGCGGGTTGGGGGCGCGGGGCCGCCGGACTAGCGGCATCACCCCGACGGCGTTGCAAACGGCGCAACAGGTGGGCCACCCCAACAAGATCCTGGGCAATATCCACATCGGCCAGATAGGGGCGGCGCTGTGCTTCGGGGATCGAGCCTACCAGCAGGGCGTGCAGATCACGGGCCTGGTCACGCACCTCGTGATCGGCGGAACCGGGGGCAGGCGCAAAGATCACGCGGCGGGCCAGGCCATCGTGGAAGATCAGGGGCGCGCCAGCTGGCCCAGTCTGGCCGCAACTCGGGCAACAAACCAGATTCAGTTCATCACGCAGCAAGGCTTCGAGGGCGACAGGCTGTTCCTGGGCATCAAGAATCAGCCAGACCGGGGCCTCAAAATCAGCCCCGCAGGCCGGACAACTGAGCTGAGCCTGCTCTTGATAGGCAATCGGCATAGCGCTATGGCAACATTTCAGACAGCGGGTCGTATCAGGTTCGCTCTATTGTACCATTAGTTGCGTGGCGGGGGCAGTGAAGGGGTGTGGGGTCGGGGATCGGGACCACCGGGGCGGGCGACGGACCACCGGGGCGGGTGACGGACCACCGGGGCGGGTGACGGACCACCGGGGCGGGTGACGCGATCCCGGGGCGGGTGACGCGATCCCGGGGCGGGTGACGCGATCCCGGGGCGGGTGACGTGATCCCGGGGCGGGTGACGGATGTGGTGGTATCCACGTAGGGCCGAAGCATTCGCCACCCGATCATCGGTAAGGACACGTCATCCAATGGCGAATGCTTCGGCCTTACCTATCGTCACCATACGATCCCCGCCGCGATCCCCGGCGCGATCCCCGGCGCGATCCCCGGCACGATCCCCGGCGCGATCCCCGGCACGATCCCCGGCACGATCCCCGGCACGATCCCCGGCACGATCCCCGGCACGATCCCCGGCACGATCCCCGGCGCGATCCCCGGCGCGATCCCCGGCGCGATCCCCGGCACGATCCCCGGCGCGATCCCCGGCGCGATCCCCGGCACGATCCCCGGCACGATCCCCGGCGCGATCCCGGGGCGGGCAC
>JBLWKA010000122.1:0-16339 GCA_048381555.1 Oscillochloridaceae bacterium umkhey_bin13 | reverse complement strand
GCTCTGGCCTGGCCCTATTTCGAATGGGGGGGCGCTATGGTGGTGATTTGTATTGCGCTAATGTTTGTTTCTGGTTCTGCGGTTTCGGTGGAGGGTCGCAGCGTGCAGCGTCTGTGGACGCAGCACGCTGCGTCCCTACGAATGGGTTTGTATCGCTTATGGGAATTTCGCCACCTGACGATCCGTTTCTGATCCGCTTTGGGTTTCTTGGTTTCGAAGGTATTCGCTGGTACGGGGCGATCATTATGGGTGGGGCAATGATCGCGGCCTTTTTTACGGCCCGACGGGCCCAGGCCCGTGGGTACGACCCCGACCACGTCTGGAACCAGTTGATGCTCGGCCTAATTATGGGCATTGCTGGAGCCCGACTCTACTATGTCTTCTTCGAGTGGGAACGGTTTGCGCCTAACCCGTGGAGTATTCCCGACCTGCGTACGGGAGGGTTGGCAATTCATGGGGCGATCATTGGGGCCGTCCTGTCGCTGGTGGTCTATAGTCGCTGGAACAAACTGCCCCTTCCTGACTGGTCCGACACCTGTGTACCAGGCTTTATGCTCGGCCAGAGTATTGGGCGTTGGGGTAATTTCTTCAACCAGGAAGCCTATGGCCGCCCCACCGATCTGCCCTTTGGCGTGATCATTGACCCGGTTTACCGGGTACCGCCCTTTACCGATCTGGGCCAATACCCACCCGATACCCTGTTCCATGCAACTTTTTTATACGAGTCGCTCTGGAATCTGGCCGGGGTCGGCGTGCTGCTCTGGCTCGACCGACGCTTTGGTCACGGCGCACCCAAAGGCCAGCGCCATTTGCGGCCCGGCGACCTCATGCTCGTCTATTTGATCATTTACTCGTTGGGGCGCTTCTGGATCGAAGGACTACGGATTGACAGCCTCTATGCGGGCGAGTTGCGCATGGCCCAGGTGATCAGCATTGTCTTTGTGCTGATCGGAGCACTAGGGTTGTTCCTCAACCATTGGCGGCGACCGGCCCGCTCGGCCCCGGCGGCCTAAAGACGCAGAAGGGACGCAGCACCCTGCGTCCCTTCTGCGTCCCGATCCGTTCCTTTACTTACTGCAACCGGCCTTGTTCATCGTAGCGCCCGACCAGTTCGTTGGGGGCACTACTGGGCATCGCGGGCACTTTGGTGACAAATGCCGCCCGCACCACAATCTGAGCAGCCACCGGTGAGGTGATCAGAAAAAAGATGATCAGGGCGCTCATCTTTGCGGCGGTAAGGGGATCACCGTGGTTGAGGCCGACCCCAAAAAGCACACCGATAATGCCAAGGGTCCCAGCTTTCCCGGCCGAGTGGCTGCGGGTATAGACATCGGGCAGGCGCAGCAACCCAATTGTTGAGAGCAGCATAAAGAAGACACCGACCAGACAGAAAAGGAAGGTGATCACTTCGATCAGATCCATCAACTGCCCCCTTTCTCGATATAGCGGGCCAGGGCCACCGTGCCAAGGAAGCCCAGCACAGCGACAATCAAAATCGCATCAACCAGGGATTGGCGGTCAACCACGACCGCATACAACCCAATCAGGGCGACGACGTGGATCATAATCAGGTCAAACGCCATGGCCCGGTCAGGCACACTTGGCCCAAGGATAATCCGCATTGAGGCGAGCACCATCGAAAGCGCTGTGATCGCCATCAACCCGGCCATCAAGGTTTCAAACAGACTCATGGTCACTCCTCACGGGAAGATTGCCATCACCCGCCGCTCGAAGTTCGACTTAATATCATCGCGCAGCGCCGCAGCATCGGGAACATCAATACAGTGAACATAGATTGACTTACGATCAGTTGAAATGTCCACCGAAACCGTACCTGGGGTCAAGGTGATCAGATTTGCCAGCAAGGTCATGCCAACTTCACTCTTCACATCAAGCGGAATCCTCACAATGCCAGGATTCAGCTTGAGTTGCGGACGGAGGATCAGGCGAGCCACATCAATATTCGACTTCACGATACTGACCAAGGCAAAGATCGCCAGGCTCACCATACTCCATGCCCGCGCTGGATAGTTGCCAATATCCTCGATTCGTTGAAACTGGGCCGTATCAAGGAACTGATCACGCAAGGTCCGGTGGGTCAACGCGATGATCAAAAACCCAAACACAAAGCCCACAAAAAAATCTACGAAGGTAAAGCTCCGCTGGAGCACCATCCAGGTCAAGGCCAAAAAGAAGTTCAACGCAAGCATCGGCGTATCCTTATCACTTAGCGCAGAGCCGTCTCGAAGACCGTTTCGCAGCCAGCGGAACCACACACACTACTGATATAGCCGGCCCGATCAAAGAGTTGTTCGCCCGCCAGAAGGTTGTAGTCCACCACTGGCCCGGCGGCGAGGCCCGCCAACAGGCTGATTACCACCAGCATGGCCCCCGGCAAGAGCAGACCGGGCGTCACTCGGGGCAGTTTGGTCAGATCGGCGTAGGACTTCTTCCAGAAGACCTCATTCCAGATCTTGAGCATCGAGAAGAAGGTCAGGATGCCGGTGAAGGCCGCGATGGCCGCAAACACATACTGACCCTGATTGACCCCGGTTTGCAGCAGGGCCAATTTGCCAAAAAAGCCACTCATTGGTGGAATCCCGGCCAGCGACAGAATGCCAAGGAACCAGAAGATCGCCAGCACCGGTTCACGGCGAGCCAGGCCACCCATCTTCTTCAGGTCACCGGTGCCATAGATATGCTCAGCGGCACCACCAATGAAGAAGAGCGCGGTCTTGACCACCATCACGTGCGCCGTAAAGAGCACACCCGCCGCGAAGCCCGAGGCACTCGCCAGGCCCAGGCCCATAATCGCATAGCCAATCTGGCTCACGATATGGAAACTGAGGATGCGGCGCACATTCATCTGGGACATGGCCCCAAACACACCTACGACCATGGTGAGCGCAGCAATCACCAGAATGAACGGCGCAAGGCGCTGCAACTCATTCTGCATCACCGTGCCCAGGATGCGGTAGAGCGAGTAGGCCCCAACCTTGGTTAGCAGGCCACTAAAGATCGCCGTTACCGGCACCGGTGGGGTGTGGTAACTGGTCGGCAGCCAGAAGAAAAGCGGCAGGATCGCGGCTTTGCTGCCATACGCGAAGAAGAACAGACAGGCAATTGCGGTCAGGATGCCAGGAGCCTGGATCGTCGCCATCCGCTCGGCAATATGCGCCATATTGAGCGTCCCGACGGTACCGTAGACCAGGCCACAGCCCACCAGAAAGGCGGTACTGCCTAACAGGTTCAAGACCACATACTTCAGACCACCCTCAAGTTGGGGCCGCGAGCCACCCAGCGTCATCAGGCCAAACGAGGCCAGCAGCAACACTTCGAACCAGACATACAGGTTGAAGAGATCGCCGGTCAGGAAGGCCCCGCTCACCCCGAGCAGCAAGAGCAGCAGCAGAGGATAGTAGAAATAACGCTCGTAGCCCGGATCGAGCGAGGCAAAGCTGTAGATCACCGTTGCCAGCATCAGCAAGGCAGCCACAAACAGCATAATCGCACTGACCCCATCGGCGACCAGCGAAATCCCAAACGGAGCCATCCAGTTCGCTGCTTGGGTAACTTGACGGCCATTCGCTACGACCTCAAGCATCAACCAGAAGCTATAGCCCAGATTGAAGATCACGCTGGCGAGCACGATCGCCCGTGCAACGAATCGTTGTTGATGGAAAAGCACCGCAAGTGGTGCCGCGATCATCGGTGAGAGGATCGCCAGAAACAGATGGTTCGCCATACAACCTCAGAGCTTATCGGTCGTTGCCATATCATCAAGGTCATCGCTACGCACGGCCTGGGTCGCCCGATAGGCGAGCGCCATCACATAGGCTGAAATGCCAAACGCAATCACGATTGCCGTCAGAATTAGGGCCTGCACCAACGGATCAGCGGTACCAGGTTGCGCCACTCCATCGGGGTAATCAATGATCGGTGGTGCGCCACGGCGAACCCCATCACCCATGGTGAAGATCAACAGGTTAACCCCGTGCGAAAGCATCAGCAGGCCCAGAATAACCTTGACCACACTCCGCCGGAGCAACAGGTAGATCGCGCCCGCAAAGAGTGATCCAATCACAATCGCCAAGAGCAAAATCATCGTCCAGTGCTCCTTTGGTTAGGTCGCCGGGCTTTCATCACCCTCATACTCTTGCTCAACAAACTCAATCGGAAACAGGATCGGCTCTTCAGAAAGCAGCAGGGCGATTTTGGTCGTCACCCCGATCACCGTCAGAAAGACCCCGATATCGAACAGTACCGGCGTGCCCATCGTGCCAATGCCGGGAATGCGTTCCGGCAACCAGTAGGCTTTCATGTAGGGCAGACTATCGAAAAGCGCCGGAATGCCCCAGATCGCGCCAAAGAAGACCCCAAACGCTGCCAGCAGCAAATAGTTGACCCGAATGATATTGCGGGCAAAGGTGGGGCCAAAGGCCACCATCTGGAGGATGATCGCACACGAGGCAACCAGCCCTCCGATAAAGCCACCACCCGGCAAGTTATGACCACGGAAGAGCATAAAGAGCGAGAGCAGCAACAAGAGGGGCAGCATCAGGCGCGCAATATTGCGCAAGACAACCGAGTCATACGTCATCGAGTCACCTCCTGATCCACAACCGACGGAGCCTTCTCGTGCGACCCATTGCCGTGGCTACCATTGCCAGCCCCAACCAGCACCCCATCTTCGCCAGGCAGCACCGTCTGCCGGGTCAGGCCATCGGCAGGCACCTGGGTGCGCTGCTTGCGGAAGCGCAGCAAACCATAAATGGACAGCAGCGCCACAAACAGCACCACAATCTCGCCCAGCGTATCGAAACCACGGAAGTCCACCAGGATCACGTTGACCACGTTGCCACCCTTGCCCCCAGGAATACTATTTTCGAGGAAGAAGGGGGCCAGGGGCGGGAAGAGGTTACTGGTCGAGGTTGCCAGCACCATGCCCGTCATCAACACCCCAAAGGCGATCGCGATCGCCGCATCACGCCAGCGAACCCAGGCCGGCGAGAAACTCTGGAAGCGGACAGGCAGCACCGAGAAGACCAGGAGCAAGAAGACAGTCGAGAGCACCTCGATCAGAAGTTGGGTCAAAGCCAGGTCTACCGCACTGAAGAGCACAAACAGCAGTGCAACCATGGCCCCAATCAGACTGACCGCAATGATCGCGCCGAGCCGGGTGCGTGCGGTGATTGTTGCGATGATTCCGACCGGAATCATACTGGCGGCAATAATCTCGTGGAACTGCAACCCATCATCAAAGGGCACTCGCATCTCGCCCAGGCCAAAGAGTACAAACGGGGTTCCCACAAAGAGCATAAAGCTCAAGATGCTATAGAGCGCATAGGTGCGCATGCGGCCCGACTGGATGCGGCGGGTCATGCCCGTCGCCAGGGCCAACATGCCTTCGATCACCCGATCAAACACCTGCGCCCCATTGACCGAGGCGATAATCTTATGGGTTGCCAGCCGTCGCTCCTGAGTCGCCAGCGCGGCCCCCGCCACAATCGCCCCGATACTCAGCAACAGGGCGGTATTAACCTCTTTATAAAGGTACAGTTCGAAGCTAAAGGCACTACCATAGACCGCCGAGGCCGCCGGACTGAGCAGGCTGCTCACTGCGGGCAGCAGGCCCAGCGGCAAAATCAGCGAGAGGGCCGCTGGCACCGCCGGGCTCGCCAGCATCGTCCACTTGGGATCATGGCCGTGACGCTGCAACACATCGGGGCTGGGGTCGCCCAAAAAGGCATTGCGGAAGAAGCGCCAGGCGGCAATGATATAGCCGATGGCCGCAAACAGAATGGCGGCCAAGCCAATCATCGGCCACGGCGCAGGCAGGCCACTCTCTAACGCGGCCTTGAGCGCCCATTCCTTAGCGACAAACCCCAGCAGGATCGGAATACCCATTTGCGAAAGCAGCGCCACACCAACCACCGCCATCGTGCGGGGCATATACTTGCGCAAACCACCCAGCCGGTTCAGGTCACGCGTTCCGACTTCGTGGTCAATAATACCGGCCGTCATAAACAACGCCGATTTATAGAGCGCGTGGGCCAGGATCACCGTGACGACCGCTTCGGCCCCATACTTGCCCCCAAGCCCGATCATCAGCACCAGGCCCCCCAACTGGCTGAGCGTGGTATAGGCCAGCAGGGCCTTGATGTCGTACTGCCGGAAGGCCACAAAGGCTCCGAAGGCAAAGGTAAAACCGCCCACCACAATCAGGGTATAATTCCAGAGCGGCGTACCACCCAGGCCGGGGGCCAGGCGGGCCAGCAGGTAGATCCCCGCCTTGACCATTGTTGCCGAGTGTAAGAAGGCACTGGCCGGCGTTGGGGCTTGCATCGCGCCAGGAAGCCAGAAGTGAAACGGGAACTGGGCCGACTTGGTAAAGGCCCCCAGGAAGACGAAGGCCAGCGCCGGACCATACAACGCCGTCTGTTGAATCTGCTCGCCGGCTCCAATAATGCCAGCAAAAGTATAGGCTTCACTCGCGGGCACCCCAACCTGCTGCGCCGCCGCCCCCAACATCAGCAGGCCAACCAACAGGCCCAACCCACCAAACCCCGTCACCAGCAGCGAGTGCTGGGCACCGCGCCGGGCATCAGGATAATCGTGCTTGTGCCCAATCAACAAGTAACTCGTAACCGACGTCAACTCCCAAAAGACGAACATGGTCAAGACATTCCCCGCCAGCACCACCCCCAGCATCGCGCCCATAAAAAGCAGCAGATAAACCAGGAAGCGCCCGAGCCCGACGTCCTTCTCCATGTACGCCCCGGCATACCCTACAATCAGGGTGCCGATGCCCGTAATGATCAAGGCAAACAATAGACTCAAACCATCAAGCGTGAAGCGCAGCTCCAGGCCCATTGCAGGAACCCATGGCAACGCCTCTTCAAGTCGACCCCCGCCTGTGATTAGCGGTAGTTGGGTGCAAAACGCGATAAACAGGCTCAAGGGGAGGAGCGCAAGGCCCCAGCCGATCAGCGGGCGTGGTTCACGCCGGGCCAGTAGGCCAAGCGGCGCAACAGCAAACGCGATCAGAACCAGCGACAACAGCATAGATCTTCCCTGACTTCTCTCTTACGCACAGCAGACTAGCCCGTCTTTTAGCCGTGCTGTACGCATACAGGCGTGATCCGTCATTTCGACACAATTCTTGGGGCTTCGATTATTATACTACACTTTTTCGGTATACCCTGTAGCCTGAAACCCCTTATTTCGAACGGGGGAGATCCGCCCAAGATCGGCTACAATCTCCCCAGTTTGGAAGGTGTAGAGGTGTGGAGGTGTGGAGGTGTGGAGTTCGATCATGCTGCGGTATCTGGCCCTCAGTTTTTGTTTGTTGCTCGTTGCCTGTGGAACGCTGCCGCCCGAGCGGGTGATCGAACTGACCGTCACTGCCGACGGGTATGATCAAACCCGCCTGGAAGCCCAGGCGGGTGGCATGCTCACCCTGCGGTTACGCAACCGCGATACGATTGCCCACAGTCTGACCCTTGAACTACCCACTGGCGACCGCACGATTTCGGTAGAGCCAATGGTAGATGTGTTGCTCAGTGTGCCGATCCGGCAGCCGGGAAGCTACCGCTTTTATTGCGGTGTCCCCGGCCATACCGAAGAAGGCATCCTCGTCGTGAGCGAGTAGGATCAGTCGGCGGTTCCAAGCTTATTCTGGTCGCGGCCCTGCTTGAAAAACGCCTGCACACCTAGCACGATCAGGGTGATCACGGTGATCGGCACGACAAACAGGCCCATTACCTGGCTAAAGGCAGGGAGGGCATCGTGCTGGGTTGCGGCCAGAATTAGATAGATGGTATAGGCGGCATAGTAGGCCAGGAAGAGCGCACCCTCCCAGCGGGCGATGCTCATACCCGTAAAGAAGACTGGCAAACAGGCGACGGCCACCGCGATCATCACGGGTAGGTCGAAGTTGATCACCGAGGGTGCCACGACCAACCCACCCGGCGTGACCATCGCCGCAATCCCCAGGATGGCCAGAATATTAAAAATGCTGCTCCCGATCGCATTGCCAATCGCGATGTCGCGTTCGTTGCGCAGCGTTGCAATCACCGAGGTGACCACTTCGGGTAACGAGGTGCCAGCCGCCACAATCGTCAGCCCGATGATCACATTGCTGACCCCAAGGCTCTGCGCCAGGGCGACGGCCCCATCAACCAGCAACCGCGACCCAAAGACCAAAATACCCAGGCCGCCAATCAGCAGACCCAGGTTCATAAACAGCACCCGCGGATCTTTGCTGGGGGCTGCGGTGATTGTTTCGCTGTTCTTGGCCTGTTCCGCAATCGCGGCTGCGGTTTCGCGCCGACTGCTGATGACCGACCAGGTGGTATAGATGATAATGCCCGCCGTCAGGATAAGCCCATCAACCAGGCCGACGCGCCCGTCAAGGGCCATAGCTCCAATCCCGAACGAAAGCCCAATCAGGATCGGGACTTCGCGCCGCACGAGCTGGATCGAAACCACCAGCGGTGCGACCAGGGCACAGGCTCCGAGCACAAACAAGACATTAAAGATGTTTGAACCGACCACATTGCCGATCGCAATATCGGAATTCCCCGAAAGCCCGGCCTGAACACTGACTGCTAACTCTGGCGCACTGGTTCCAAAGGCCACCACCGTCAGACCAATCACCAGCGGCGCGACCCCGGCCAGGGCGGCCAACTCGGATGAGCCGCGCACCAACAGTTCGCCCCCCACCACCAGCAAGACCAACCCTGCCACCAGCATGCCAATCGTCATCAAATCCATTCCGCACACCTCCGTGTGTTGCTCGCCGTGAACAACAAAAGACCACCACGGCGCTCAATGGTCGTGGTGGTCTTGCATGGCGTGCTCCAGCACGTGCGTGAGGCCGGGGGTCACTGACCCCGTCATGACGACCCCGCGCCTCGCAGTTATAGCTGCGAGTAGCTACTCCCCTACCGCTTTCGAGTATAAATCCAATTCGGGGGCACTGTCAAGGTTGTTGTTCAGGCTGGGCAGGGGACGTTGCTCCCAGGCTCGTCCGGGGAATTTGGGGGCATCAGTCCCACAGAGGGCCAGCTAGAGCGTTTCCAGCAGTGCCCCCAGGATTGCAGCCGTCGTCGCATGATGACGATAGGGTGGGGGAGTGCGTTGCGGGTAGGTGCGATTACTCAGAACGACCAGGGCCAGATCGTGGGCAGGCACGCCAATGATCGCCGAGCCAGTAAACCCAGTATGGCCGAAACTCCCTGGTGGGGCCGCGCCCATCAGATAGGGCCGGTCGAGCATCCAACCCAGGCCGCCGCGCTGGGGCGCACCCACTAAGCCCATCAGGCCGACCGTCTGATCGCGCAGGGCCTCGGCGACGGTCTCCTCGCGCAGGATCTGCCGCCCCGCCCAGGTTCCACCCTGAAGCCACAGTCGCAGCAGGCACCGCAGATCGGTCGCGGTGCCAAACAGACCCGCATGGCCCGCAACCCCGCCCAGGGCATAGGCACTTTCGTCATGAACAACGCCATGCACCAGCCCACCACGCCAACTTGGATCCCATTCGGTCGGCACAATCCGGGGCTGCAACGACGTTGCCGGACAGAAGCCAGTTTCATGCATACCAAGCGGCTGCAAGACCAGCGTCTGCAAGGCGGTAGCAAGCGGCAGGCTGGCAGCTTGGGCGATCACTTCGCCCAGCAGCAGGCTATTGATGTTGGTATACGCCACGACCGTGCCAGGGGGGTGGATGGGCGCAGCGGCCCAGACCGCCGCCCGCAACCCCGCCGCCCCTGCCGTTTTGAGCGCCGAAAGGCGCAAATCCAGCCCCGAACTATGGGTCAGCAAGTGGCGTACCCGGATCCCCGTGGCGCGAACCCCCGGCAACAAGGCCACGAGCTCATCATCAAGCCGCAGCGCCCCGCCATCACAGAGCACCAGCGCCGCCGTGGCGGTCACGACTTTGGTCAGCGAGGCCAGATCAAAGATGTCGTCACGCAGCAGCGGACGGCTCCCCGGATCGGCATACATGGTTGTGCCATATGCGGCCCAATGCACGAGCCGCCCCCCATGATCAGCCAACACCACCGCCCCCGGCAAGATCCGGGTTGCGATGGCGTCGGCCACCTGGGCGGCGATCTGATCGGCGAACGGCATGGTCATTTAGCCAAACTGCGGCAACACCTGGGCCGCAAAATGTTCAAGCCGATCCAGATCATCGAGCCCGAGCCACTGCATCATCACCCGCTGCACCCCTGCCGCCGCAAAGGCAGCCAACTGTTCGGTAACTTCGCTTGGGCCACCAACCAGCAAACCACGGGCCTGGAGGTCAGCCGCGTCACGCCCGGCAAGCTGCTGATCCAGTTCGGCCTGATCACGCCCATAGGCCGAACCTGTCATGATCGAACGCCGCACCTGGGCAGGATCACGTCCCGCCGCCGTCACGAGCTGATCAAGTTGGGCGTTCAGGGCCGCAAATTGCGCTGGGGGCACAAACACTGCATTCCACTCATCGGCGTATTGGGCGGTGAGCGGCAGGGTACGCTGCGGCCCATTGCCACCAATAATGATCGGCGGACCACCCGCCCGGGCCGGACGCGGCAGCAAGACCGCCTCGTTCAGGTGGTAATAGTGCCCCGTAAAACTGACTGGCTCGTCACTCCGCAACAGGCGCGTAATCACCTCGAGGCCCTCGGCAAAACGGGCAAAGCGTGGCCCTACCGCCAGCAGATCAAAGCCGAAATTGGTATGTTCCCGCTCCTGCCAACCGGCCCCCAGGCCCAACTGCAAACGCCCACCCGAAAGATCGTCTACCGCAGCCGCCATGCGCGCCGTCATCGTCGGTTCACGGAACGAAACCGGCGAGACAATCGGACCAAAGGCGATCCGACTGGTATGCGAGGCCAACCAGGTCAACGAGACCCAGAGCTCAAGCGAGGCTTTATCGGGCGGGTTCGCATTTGTATAGTGATCAGATCGATACATTCCAGCGAAGCCCAGATCCTCGGCGGCACGGGCCAGTCGCTGCCAACGCGGCCAGGTCAGGTCGTTCTGACCCTCGATCATCAACGCAATATCCATGGGTTCCCCTGTCGACTTAATGGCGCAACAACGCTTCTAGTATAGCCGACTTGGGGGTGCCCGTTGCCCGCCCCCGCGTGCCCGGGTGTGGTGTAACGTCTTTCTTGCACGGGTGGCTGCCCCTACCGATCCGCATCGTGCCCACCATCATGCACATCCCGCGCATGCCCCCGGCGATTGATACACCTTGGTAGGAACGATGTGCTAATGTTGTTGCAACATGACGGATCAAGCGCGATGATCAATGACAACTGGATACTCCTATGGGCCAACATCTTCCCCCTCATCTTCGCCAGGCCACCCGATCGCTTCTGGGCATCGGTCTCTTGCTTGCCCTGAGTTTCTTGGCCCTGAGTTTCACCTATGCCCAACTCCCGGCCACTCTGGTTGTCGGCACCAACGATAATGGGCGTCAGATCAGTCTGTACGACCAGCAGATCCTTGAGCTTAACTTGCCCGGTACAATTGCGGCGGGCTATCTCTGGGAAGTGGTCGCGTACGATCCACACCTGCTCCGCCCGCTAGGCCCACCGATCATCGCCTCGACGGCGCAACTTGGTGCCCCGAGCACCCAGAGCTTGCGCTTCCAGGCGCTTGGTTCAGGCCAGAGTGAGCTAATCCTGCATTACCGGCGGCCCTGGGAAACAAGTCGCGCTCCCCTTCAGACTTTCCAACTGAGCATCCAGAGCGAGGCCAGCACCACAGCGCTCAACCTGCGCCCAGAACCGCAGGTACCGCAGACGATCCCAGTCCAAACGAGCGATCACGATCCTAACCAGAGCAATCTGCCCAGCAGTTTTAGCTGGTGTGCCAACGGCGGTTGTACTCCGATCAAAGATCAGGGTAATTGCGGCAGTTGCTGGGCCTTTACCACCGTTGGCGTAACCGAGGCAGCGATTAAGCTCAAGACCGGCCAGGAACGTGACCTCTCGGAACAATTCCTGATCTCGTGTAATACCGAGCGTAACAAATATTCGTGTGATGGCGGTTGGTACGCCTTCGATTATTATGTCAATAAGCCCGGCTTTGGCGAAAGCTTGGTTGGGGCGGTCTACGAACGCGACTTCCCGTACCAGGCCCAGAATGGCGTCTGCAACCCACCCTATCAACATCACGAGCAGCTCTTGAGTTGGCATTATGTTGAGCCAAGTCGGCCGTTTGTGGTGAACGCAACTGCCAACATCAAAGCCCAACTGTATACCTACGGGCCAATTGCCACGTCGGTCTGTGTTGGCCCGGCCTTTGCTAACTACCGCAGTGGAATTTTTACGAGCGACGAAAGTGCGGCTTGTGGCACGGCCAAAGTCAACCACGGCGTCATCATAGTGGGCTGGGACGATAGCACCAACAGTTGGCTTATGCGCAACTCGTGGGGCACCTGGTGGGGCGAACAGGGCTATATGCGGATCGCCTATGGCACCTCGAACATTGGCTATGGTAGCGCCTATGTGGTCTATCCAACTACTGTCGTTGCCCCAAGTGCGCCAACCGAACTGCGGATCACCGCCAGCACCAGCAGCACGCTCAGCCTGGCATGGAATGATACAAGCACCAATGAAACCGGCTTTCTGCTAGAGCGATCCATTGATGGTATGCTCAGTTGGCAACAGATTGCCAGTCTGGCCGCCAATCAGACCAGTTTTGAGGATACCCAGCTTAGATGTGGGCGCACCTATCACTACCGAGTACGGGCCTTCAATGCGGCGGGCTCTTCGGCCTACAGCAATACGAGCGGAGCAACCACCGCGAGTTGCCCAGTTCCAACGGCACCGCTTGTGCCAACCAATTTCCATGTCAGTGCGACCGGGCAATTCAGTCTGACGCTTGCCTGGCACGACAACGCCAACAACGAAGACGGGTATCGCATTTATCGTTGGAACGGCCTGAGTTGGCCCTTGCACGCTACCCTCCCCGCCAACAGCACGAGCTACACTGATCAGAGCCTCCTCTGTGGTGAAGGCTACTCATACCTGGTGGCAGCCTTTAACAGTGTTGGCGAGACAGTCATCAAGGACTGGCTCGACGGTTTTACCCAGCCCTGTAGCCAGCCCGCCCCGAGTGCCCCAACCGATCTGCGGGTCATAACCGCAACCAGCAGCACGATCAGTTTGACATGGCACAATACCAGTAGCAGCGCAACCGGCTTCCGGCTCGATCGTTCGCTTGATGGCAGCACCTGGAGCACCATCGCCACAACCGAAGCCCAATTTACGAGCTACACCGATACCGGCCTGCGAGCCGCTACGGTCTACCATTACCGGGTCTGGGCCTACAATAGCAATGGTGCAATGTGTAGCACGGTACTCCAAACTCGTACCCTGAGCGCACCTGATCTACGCTATCAACGCTTCATTCCGCTGATCCGGCGTTAATACCATTTTGGATTTTGGATTGCGCCGTAGGTCAGCATAAAGCCTTATGCTCCGTTAGGCAATGCTGCATCATCAACGGTAATTGGTATAAGCGAAGACCGGCAAGCTTAGCCTAAAACAACCTTGCCCCCGCGTTTATGTTGCGCACGGGCAGCCCCTACCCGCGTTGGGAGAAGGCATGCTCGAATACTACGATCACGGACCGTAGCTCATTGTCATCGTTTGATCATCGCATGATCTTCTCAGCACCCGCTGCAAGGTCTACAATCATCGCGTAGAGCAGGCGCAACGAGCGCCACACCGCAATGATCAGCCCGCAGCCTGCCCTTTGCAGGCCGCCCGCGCAGCGAGAGAGTTGAGGAGGCGATGATTACCCAGCCCACCGATACGCTCCCCCGCAACGCTTCCGGCGTCGCAATGCGTCCCCGGCAGCTCCGCGAGGTTGAGGTTCCCTCGGGTGAACCCGCCCTGAACCAAATGGATCTGATGGCACTGGCCCGCCGCTGCGCCATCGAAAGCGAGCGGTTCTACCGTGGTCAGCAACACGACACCCGCTACAGCTACGAACTGTTCCGCCGTGCCCTGGTAGAACGCGACGAACAGGCATGGGAACAACTCTACCTCCACTATAGTGGTCTGGTCGAGGGCTGGATCCGTCGGAGTGGGGCCTTTGTCAGCAGTGGTGAGAGCAGCGAGTATTTTGTGGTCGGGGCGTTTACCAAATTCTGGCGGGCGATCTCGCCCGAACGGTTCGCCTCGTTTCCCTCACTGGCCTCGTTACTCCAGTATCTGCAATTGTGCGCCACGAGTGTCGTGATTGACAGTGTCCGGGCCCAATCCTGGTCCGAGATGCTGCCCGAAGAGACGATTGGCCCGAGTCATGGCCCGCAGACCTCGCCCGACGAAGAGGCGGTCAGTCGGGTAGATCGCGAAGAGTTCTGGCGCTTCATCAGTGCCCAATTGAATGGTGAAGTCGAACGAGTCGTGGTCTACTGTTCCTTTGTCCTTGGCTTAACCCCGCGAGCGATCTATGCGCGGCGCAGCGAACTGTTTAGCAGTGTCAATGATGTGTACAACGTCAAGCGCAATGTGCTCGGTCGACTGAGTCGCAACCAACAACTGCGTCAACTCGTTGACGAATAGTTCGGCAGGGGAAACACGAACGGGGGGGTGAACCGAAAGTTCACCTCTCCGTCTGTGTTCTCCCTGCCGGTTACCCAAACTGAATCTACCAAGCGCGCAAATACTGTGGCGGCGTTGGGAACTCCTGGCCTAATTCGGCAGCGGCACGGCGCGGCCAATACGGTTCGCGCAGCAACTCGCGCCCCAACAGGATTAGATCGGCCTCACCTTCGCGTACTAGCGCATCGGCATGGGCGGGGCGGGTGATCATGCCAACGGCTGCCGTGGGGATGCCCGTCTCGCGGCGAATCGTTGCCGCAAACGGCACCTGATAGCCCTCGCCAAGCGGAATACTGATGCCCGGTGCAATCCCGCCCGAGCTACAATCAATCAGAGCGACACCATCATCGGCGAGCCAACGCGCCACCTGAACCGTATCCTCAATCGTCAGGCCATGCTCGTGCCAGTCACTGCACGAAAGCCGGGCCGTAAGCGCGACCCCGGCGGGGAGCACAGCACGCATCTGGCGAGCGGTTTCACGCAACATCCGAGCGCGTCCGGCCAGATCGCCGCCATAGGCATCGTCACGCTGATTGCCCAGCGGCGAAAGAAAACTATGGAACAGATAGCCATGGGCGGCGTGGATCTCGATCCAGCGAAACCCTGCGACCACGGCCCGCTGGGTGGCAGCCACAAAAGCAGCTTGCACCGCCTCGATCCCAGCCAGATCCAGGGCCTGCGGAGTTGGGTAAGTTGCACTAAACGGACGGGCATCAGGGCCAACCACCGGCCAACCACCCTGGTCAGGGCCAAGGCCGGTGCCACCATCCCAGGGGCGGGCCGTCGAAGCTTTGCGGCCAGCGTGGGCGAGTTGGATGGCCGGCACAGCCCCGGCCTCGCTGATCTGGCGGGCAATCCGGGCTAACGGCTCGATCTGACCATCTTCCCAGAGGCCAAGATCCTGGGGCGAGATCCGGCCCTCGGGACTGACCGCCGTAGCCTCCAGCATAATCAAACCAGCCCCACCCACAGCCCGGCTCACCAGGTGGGTGACATGCCAATCCGTTGGGTAGCCATCTACCGCACTATACTGGCACATGGGCGACATCCCTATGCGGTTCCGCAACGTAACCCCGCCAATCGTCAGCGGGGCAAACAAATGGCTCATCAGACGACTCCTTAAGATCTACAGGTCTTGGAGTCAGTATACCCCGAGCCTTTATGGCGAGCAATGTAGAGTCGCCCCGACGTGACGCCCCCGCCGACGGAGACACGCGACCGAGTTGAAGCAGGTGGCAACACTCCCCAGGGCATCCAGCGACAGGTGCGCGCCTCCGCCGGTTAGTTCACGGATCGCCTCGACCACATCGGTAACGTCGTTGGCATTGAGCGTGGTAGTCGCACCGAGATCACGGGCCAAGGCCGGTTTTTCGTCGGTAATGTCCACGGCCACAACCTGGGCTCCAGCGGCCCCGTCGTGCGCCACGCGCTCCCGTCGCCCGCCCCACGATCCCATAGCCCACCAATGCAACCGTCGCCAACCCTCGCAATGATCAATTTGCAGTCATTTTGGGGATGTGCTACGATATGACTATGCTGGTTCGGTTGGGACGACCCAAGCCGAAAGATTGCATCAGGGGACGGCCCCGCCTAGGGAGAAATACTCGTATGGCGTGGGTTATTTTATTTTTCGCTGGCTTGCTCGAAGTCGCCTGGGCCTTGTTCCTCAAACAGTCCGAGGGTTTTACCCGCCCGGGGCCGACCCTTGGCTTCGCGATCACGCTATT
>JBLWKA010000121.1:0-16656 GCA_048381555.1 Oscillochloridaceae bacterium umkhey_bin13 | reverse complement strand
TGCTGCCAACCAACCAGGGGCGGGCGTTCACGGTGCTGGTCGTCGCGCCCAACCACCTGATCGGCGAGTTGGCCCAGGTGCGTGCCCACGACGAGACCCTGGAGGGCATGGGGCGGCCGCCGCTGCCGCAGTGGATCGCCGAGTGGCGTGACCTGCTGCCGCACTGGCACAGCACCATCCTCGAGACCCCGGCCCAGGTCAGCGCGTTCTACGCGGGTGCTGTCGCCGATCCGACCACGCCACGGGTCGGCTTCATCGGCTTCTCCAAGTTTAGCCTGGGCAGCGGCTGGGAGGTCGCGGTCACCAACCATCGGCCGGCCCTGCCTGTTCCGGCAGCCCATCCCGATGATCTCGATACACCAGATCAGCAGCGGCTCGCCTGGCGAGCCGGGTTCTACCAGCAGCTGCACGAGGAGGATCGCCGCGAGTGGGATGAGCTCAAACAGCGCGAGCAGGCCCGCAAAAAGCAGGCCCGCCAGGCGCAGCGCGTCGCCCAAGCTAATGGCGACACGAGCACGACCCGGGTCTTCGGGCCGGGTATCAGCGAGCGCACCATCCGCCGCGACCGGCTATTCCGCTGTGGAACGGCGCATCGTGAGGCGCTCAAAGGAGGTGAGTATACGCCGCTCTGGCACTTCGACGGCGTCTTCTGCCCGGACTGCGGGCGTCGGGCGCGCAGCAAGGACGGCTTGCCCCACACCCGCGACTCGCTACGGCGGGCGGGGATGGTGGCATGCCCGTTCTGCGGCGGCAAGCTTGGTCAGCTCGACCGCAAGCAGGACAATGTCGGCGACCGTGAGCTGCCAATCTTCACTGACCCGACCTACCTGAACGGCCACGCGACCGCGATCGTCGACGGCGAGGCACGCCGGGTCATTCCCTGGGGCAAGCGCCCGATTTCCAACCCGCGCATCGCCCTGGGCGATTTCCTGGTCACCCGCGGCTACGCTCGCCGCACCGACCTGACCATCACCGACGAGTTCCACGGCATGAAGGGGCTCAAGTCGGCGCGCGGGCGGATCTGGGGCCGCCTGATCGCCCACGCCGCACGCTCGCTCGGCCTGACTGGCAGTCCGTATGGCGGCAAGTCCAGCACGGCCTACTGGCTGCTCCAGCGCATGGCCAACCCCTTCGTCCGGGCCTCGTTCGCCTGGAAAGAAGAGCAGGAGTTCGTCGAGCGACTGGGCATCATCGATACGATCACCTCGCAGGTGGTCGAGGAGGAGGCCCAGGCCTTCAGCGGCAAGGCCGGCGCGACCTACGTCCGCGTCGAGGAGCGCAACGGCATCACGGCTGAGCTGGCGGCGATCATGCAGAGCCAGTTCCTCTTCATCCTGTTGCGCCAGATGGGCTTTCTACTGCCGAACTACCAGGAGGGCGTGGTCTTCTTCGACCTGCCCGCCGGGCTGGCCGAAGAGTATGCCCGCCTGGTGCAGCGCGGCAAGGCGATCATCAAGGAGCCAGGGGGCAAAGATGCCCTCAGCAGCTACCTCCAGTCCACCCTGACCTACCCGATGGTGCCCTGGAAGCCGGTAACGGTGCAGAGCAAGCACACCGGCGAAGCCTACCGCCCGCCGGCGCTGCCGGTCGAGAGCATCCTGCCCCACCACCGCTGGCTGGCCGAGCACGCCGCCGCGCAGGCCCGCGCCGGTCGCGGCATGCTCGTCTTCGCGGAGCATACGAACAAGTTGGACGTGCTCGCCGACCTCCAGACGAAGATCCAGAGTCTGGCGCTCGCCGAGCACGGCACGCCGGTGAAGGTCGCCATCCTGCGCAGCACGACGGTCAAGCCGGGGGCGCGGGGGGCCTGGTTCGCTGCCCGCGAGCAGGACGGCACCGATGTGGTGTTGTGTCACCCTGGCCTGGTCGAGACCGGCATGAATTTGATCGCCTGGCCGGAGATCGTCTTTGCCGAGCCAACCTACAGCCTCTACCGGGCGATGCAGGCGCGCAAGCGGGCGCTGCGCCCGACCCAAACCCGCGACTGCAACGTGACCTGGCTGGGCTACTACGAGACGATGATCGAGCAGGCACTCGACATCATCGGCAGCAAGGCCACGGCCGCCACGCTGCTCAACGGCGACGACCTCAGCTCCGGCCTGTTGCAGATCGACCCCGGCATGTCGCTGCTCCAGGAGCTGGCCAAGCGGGTGATGAGCGACGATGCGGTCACCACCCGCGAGTCGATCGCTGCCCGTCTCTCCGCCGCCGGTGCCACGCTCAAGCGCGCCATGGAGATCGGCGCCCGTGATCTGGTCGGCATCAACGCCGATCAGGTGGCGCAGCCCGATCCCAGCATGCGCGCCGCCCTGCCGACGCGGCCTTCGACCCCTCAACTGGAGCCGGCTGCCCTGCCCGCGCTCGCTGCCGAGGCGACCGCGCTACGCCCTGAGCTTGTCGAAGGGCCGAGCGGGCGCGACGGCCAGTTCATGACCTGGACTGAAGTGCTGGTTCGCCGCAAGCGTGGGCAGCGCAGCCCGACCGCCGACGACCAGCAGACCGTCCAGTTCGCCTTTCTCTGAACCGACGAATCGCTAACCGATGCACACCCGCCCAGTCCAGGCTATCCGGCTGGGCGGGTGTGCGCACCACCAAACGAAAGGACATGCCCATGAAGCTCGCGATCCAGCAGGAGAACCTCAAGAAGGCGCTCGCTCAGGTCAGCCGCGCCGTACCGGGCAAGCCCGTCATGCCCATTCTCGGCAATGTGCTGCTGACGACCGACCAGGGACGGTTGCGGCTCAGCGCGACCGATCTCAACCTCGCGATCACCGTCTGGAGCGGTGCCCAGATCGAGCAGGATGGCAGCGTCCTGGTACCGGCCGGGCTCTTCGCCGACCTGGTCGCCGGCCTGCCCAACGACCGGGTGACCCTCGAGGTCAACGGCGCGAACCAGGTCGTCACGCTGGCCTGTGCCCGCTTCAGCACTCAGATCAACGGCGCCGCGGCTGAGGAGTTCCCCACCGTGCCGGCAACCCCGCCCGAGGGTGCGCCGCAGGTCAGCTTCACCGCCGCGACGCTCAAAGAGGCCATCCACCAGGTGGCCTGCGCCGCCGCCGACACCGACACTCGCCCCGTGCTCGCTGGCGTCTCCGTGCGCCTGCACGAGAGCACCGCCACGCTCGCCGCAGCCGACGGATTCCGCCTCGCGCTGAAGCAGATCGCGTTGCCCACACCAGTCTCGACAAAGCAGGAGGTGATCATCCCGGCGCCGGCGCTCCGCGAGCTAGGCGGACTGCTGGGCGACACCACCGAAAGCATCAGCATGAGCCTGGTCGCGGCCGCAGCCGGCAGCACCGTCGCCACCCAGGCGATCTTCACCACCGCCGGCTTTACGCTCACGACGCGCTTGATCGATGGGCAGTTCCCCGACGTCGAGCGCATCCTGCCGAAGGGCTGCACGACCCGCGCCATCCTCGATGTGCGCGAGCTAAACCGGGCAGTGAAGTTGGCCGGGCTAATCGCCAGTGTGAGCCAGAACGTCGTCAAGCTCAGCGTGAGCCGGGCGAGGCGGCGCAGGCTGGCACGGTCATGCTCAGCGCAAATGCTGCCGGCATCGGCGCGAACACCGGTTCGGTCGAGGGCCAGGTCGCTGGCGAAGGCGGCCAGATCGCCCTCAACGTCAAGTATCTCGGTGAGGCGCTGACCGTCATCGGTACGCCGCAGGTCGCCTTCGAGATGGTCACCGCCCAGGCGCCGGGCGTGCTGCGTCCAGTCGGGCAGAACGGCTACGTCCACCTGATCATGCCGATGGCGCTGCGCTAGCACCCGGCGACAACCAGCGACGAGCAACACAAAGAACCCTGGCGAGGCATCCCCTCGCCGGGGTTCACTGCATCACGAAGAGGAAACTAATGAGCTACGCACAAGAGCCACTCCTTGACCGGGGCCTGGAGCTGTCAGTCCAGCCATCGATAACGAGCACAAGCCCACGCCGCTGCCGCCAGACCGGATCGCAGACCCTGGCCAACCGGGCTCTACGCGAAGCGCTGGAGCCCTACGTCGATCTGCGCAAGCTGCGCCGACTGGCTGCCCACAATGGCGACCTGCAGGAGGCGCTAATTACCGGCGCCGTGCCCGAAGACGTGCAGGCCATGATCGCCTTCGTCGCCGAGCTGCTGCGCCCGGTCGGGCGCGACCAGGTCAAGACCCCGTCCGACGCCGCAGCCTTCCTGATGGCGCGCATGGGCCTGCTCGACCAGGAGGAGCTCTGGACGATGCTGCTCAACACCAAGAACTACGTGATCAAGATCCACCGCGTCTACCAGGGCAGCCTCAACTCGTCGATGGTTCGCATCGGCGAGGTCTTCCGCGAGGCGCTCAAGCTCAACGCGGCAGCCCTGATTGTGTGCCATAATCACCCCTCGGGCTCGGTGGACGCATCCCCCGAGGATATCCTCGTGACCAGACAGATCGTCGAGGCCGGCAAACTGCTTGATGTGGACGTCCTTGATCACCTGATTTTGAGTAAAGGTAAATGGCAGAGTCTTCGTGAAAAAGGACTCGGCTTCAGCAACACGTAAACACACCCAAAACGACGCGGTGGCCAGTCGGCCGTCGCGTCGTTTTTGTTTGCCGGCGACTAGCCAGAGCGCCGACATGCTGCTATACTTGCGGAACGATTGTTCGCATCAAGGATGGGACTCAGGCGGAAATTACGGGGAAAGCAGACGCTCTTATGACCACCCGATCGATCTACATTGGCCGTCGCGAGTATAACGTGACTGACCTTGCGGCAGAGTATCGTGCGCTCGCCGAGGGTGATGAAAAGGTCGGGCAGTTGCTGATCGGCCAGGGGCAGTACCGTCACGGGATCTACTTCCTGGTTCAGGCGATGGAAAAGTACGTGCGGAGCACCATCTTTGGCCTGGTCAACCCGAACAACGGCTACTTCCGCCAGCGCACCCTGACACACAACCTTGATGATCTCCTGGCGTTTCTGCGGGAGATTATCTGTAGCAATGCCGAACTGCGCGAGCAGGTACGGCTGCAGATGCAGGATCATGTGCTCGGCGGAATCAAGTTCGGCGCTTTGCACAACGATCTTCGCTATCCGAACTTCGATGAGCGGCGCGGCTCATACTTCGTGCTCAAGGCTGAGCGCAAAGATGCTGATACGGTTTATGCTCGGCTGCAAACGCTGAAGCAGTTCTTGCGTGATATTCATCATTTGAGAAGCTAAGGATACCTGCCATTGCGGAGGCTTTCGGTAACAGGTCAATCCATGTTTATCCTCAGTGCTGGGACATAAGCATGCTTTGAGTTCTCATACTCATAAATGATAAATGGGGTGTCCAGAGACTTGATGTGACGTCCAAACTCAATGGCCATTGGCGCCGGAATTGCCGCAAAGACATGTATCAGTTTGCGCGCATAATGGGCATCCCTAAGAGCGACAACAGCATTACGCACTTCGTAGCTAAAAAGCTCCAACCGTTTTCGTGACCGTAAAAAATCCCGACCGGGCTCTCGTGCGCGAATTTCATATATACAAGGCTCAGCACCAACTGTCTGGGCAACCAGTTCACGACTCACGAGCCCGCTAATTGAAAATACCAATACAACAGGGCGCTCAGTGTTGGCTTGCTCAGCCACTCTCATAATCTCATAAAAAGCCTGAGCCTCTTCATTTTCCTTCCATGTCCAGCTCTGAGTATCCCGATGGCGCTGATACAATTCGATGCGTTGAGCATCGCCCAAGCACCGACCAGTATGAACGAGCAGTGGTATCGGCGCAATGGCAAACACCGATAACGATGAAGTTCGTGTGACGCCAGCGCGTCGAGAAAGAACCTCTTGTATTTGTTGGGTTATGCTCCGTGCCATGAGCACGAAAAACCCTTCTCCCTCAGCAGGAAGACGCGACCCACTCAGGTCAATGACCGTTGGGTTTTCATCAATCGGGAATTTTGGCTGTATTGCTTGATGTGCATCAACTGGATCGATAATGACATCGTGGCCATCAACAGAGACTTGGAGAATGAGAACCTGTGTCTGCATATCCTCCACGTGAGCGGTTGCTAAACGAACACGGCGTTCATGCTCGTGTTTGAAGTCCAGCAGCAACTCCTCAGGGTAGGCCGATACCTGCGCCTTATCGTCGATCAGCTTGCCATGATCCCGACATGTCAGCATCAGGTTTCGGATATCTATTTCCAGTTGTTTTGAGCGAACAGGATGGCCTCGGGGCCCATTTGGGCTAAATGACACAATGTGCGAAATAACCCCTAGATTTGAGCGTTGTTGGGTGAGATCGTCCTTGTAGAGCAGCCTATTGCATCCGCGAAATTGACAGCGTCCAGCTGCTCTTGCCCAAAGCTCACATTGCACATTGAGAGGGGTTTTTGGTCGTTGGTAAGGCTTTTCCATGCGGTGCCTATCTTTGGATCAATAATAACGGTACGATGCCCCCATCGCGTCGACCTTCCCAGGCAGATGTGTGCTTGGTACCGACGATGACAAAGAAGATCGGCTCGGAGTACTGATCGCTTACCAGACGACGTTGCCAGTCAGTCCAATCAACGGCTGAAGGGGTAGGGATGGGCTCAGGGTGTGTGTGCCATTCTCCCAGATACGTACATGTCCCGTTACTTGTCCGCCAGGCCTCATTGATTATTGCCTGATGCCGTCGCTGAGCACGAAAAAACCTTGCTCGCGCCCGTCTATCGCCAGAAAGCGGCGTCGTAATGTCATCGACAATTATGGCGCTGCCGTCGCGAAGATGCCGCCCCAAGAGAACCCCACCAGCTTCTGCCATGTGCATCTCGCTCTGTTGAAAGCGCTGCATGATCAACCAGACAGGCACGCTAATCTCGAAGCTAAAGCCCCCAGGTCGAACAAACGTATGCGGCCACATCGATCGATCGATCGGAACTCATGCGTCTACCTTGATTGGCCTCACCCGACAGATAGGGCACTCGTCGCTCGCAAAGTGCGTTTCTAGCTGTTCAAGCTTGTCCAGACTCAATTGATAGCGTGTGGACAGCTTAAAACCTTCTGCGGTAAATGCCGCGCTGTCACCCTTCCACGAACGAATGCGATTTTCCCGAACTCGTTTTAGCATTGTATCGATGGCCAACCGCGATGCAAGTTGAGCCGTTTGTACAGCATCCAGTGAGCCATAAGGTGTATACAGGTTATGGCAGCCAGCGATGGAGCGTCGAAAAACCTGCCCAGGAGCAGTAAAGGATGCGCGATTGTGCAGATACTCCTCTGCTTCTGACCGGGAATATAGGCACTCGAAGCAGCCTGAAGATCCGTTCAGCCCGGTCAAAACCGCATGGCCACCGATACCATAGGGTTCAACCCAGGCAAAGATGACAGGAGGTCCATCAATAGTCTGCCGCACCTGCTCGTTCAAGTCTAGCTCGGATGTAGGATTACCAATTGCAGAGATAATCAAGTCGTACGTGCATAGTTCTACTGTGCGGGAACCGACAAGTTGTTCTATTGTTCCGACGAACGATTCTGCTTTCGAAAAGGGTAATTGGACACGTAGTGCTCGTTTTAGGGCAACAGCCTTTTCAACTCCCCAATAACTCCTACCCAAGACATGCCTATAGGTGTTCTCTGATCCTATGTTATCCGGGTCAACCAGGTGCAAATGCTCGACACCTGCGCGCGATAGTTCAAATGCTATATGCCCGCCTACTGCACCACAACCAATCAATAGCACACGTTTCTCGCCCAAACCTTGCTGTCCTCCGCCCCGCTGCACGAGATACTGCCTGTCACGTCGCAATATAATGATTGGCGTGATCGCACTTGCCGTGCCGGCATCGGCAAGAGGGTGCCGCTCACCAAGTTTTTCGAAGCGAACACCGAAAAGGGCCGCGTCACCGGATGGGCGAGGCAGTCGCACAATCAAAAACTGATGGGAATAGGAACGCTTGTCAAGAAGGGCTTCCAAACGCCCACGGTATTCTGCTGAGCAATGCCTTAACAGCCGCCGTATACCATCAGTGCCCCAAAACGGTGGCTCCGATTGTGGCGGTAGTAGCAAGGTGCCTGGCGAAAGTGGAAGGTACAGTGCCGGGAAGGCAGTCCAGGGTCCTTGATCAGCGGGAGTGTTGGGGATATACGGGATCTGGGCAGCATCGTGAGTAATGCGGAGTCCAGGCTGGGCCCTGGAACTGACGCCAACGAATACTTCAGTCACTTGGTCGAGAGCGAGGAGATCGAGATTTGCGAGAGCCAGAACAGGTCTATTCAGCCTGGCCCAATACACCTCGAACTCATCCACGAAGTCGTGCTGGTTGTCACCAGTGACACCTTCTAGCAGGGTTCGCTGTACGTGGCTAAAACACTCGCGCACAACATCAAGTGGTCGGCGCCGATCGAAGATGATCCCCTCCGCTTCAAGGAAGCAGACGACGCCCTCTGAGTCGATATGTGGGATGAATCCAAGTGCATCCTTCGGGTGCAGGAAAAACTTGGGCAGGTGGTTGTTCCACATAGGATCAACGTTTACGGCCATCTCGACCGAATGCCCCGCAATGTCGACCTTTCCAGCAACCGCAAGTGTTCCGCTATTGAGCTTGATCTGACGAGGTTGGCGTAATAATCCAGCCTGTTCAATATCCCGAAGTAGCTTGCTGCGCCAGGCATTGATGTCAGTCATAACTCTATGCACTGTTCCCCGAAGATGTGATTGCTGGCGGGTGAACTGACGCTGTTTCCTGCTTCTCAGGCACAGGGAAGTCCTTTCCGAAAACCGTCTGGAGCCGCTCGCAAGCTGCTCGGGTATCGGCCACCAACTCAGCATATACAAGGGCTTCCTTCAGGACCGTCATCTTGTCCTTAAGTGTGCGCATCTGTCTCGCCGTCATTCGATCGAAGACGTCTTTCCAGGGTTCGATAGGTAGGTTTACAATCAACCGCTCGACATATGCTTTCTCGTCCTCGTCATAGACCGACTGGAATCTGGCCAAGACAGCCTCAACGAGCTCACGCATCGCCCGCAAATCATTGTGCTTGTTGGCGAATACATCAGTATATCTTGGTTGGAAGTGATAGTAGGTGAGGAGTGTAAGACCGATCCCATTAGGTGTTGAAGCGCCTCCGGCAGTGAAATTAACCACCTTCCACCGCTTCCAGTAGCGAACAACTCGGCGGAACTGCTTGCGATCCTCAGCGCCGGGGAACTTATCGAAAATTGTATCGCTCAGTTGTTGTGGATTGGAGACCTCCCAATAGCGATTCTCCGGCAACGAGTGCTGCTTGCCTTTCGCGTGATAGGATTTGCCGTCAGGATTCATGCTCCCATCAGAGTAGACTGCTAAGTCGACGTGATAGAGCGGCTCACCATTCGAACTGTAGAAAACAGTAACACATGACCGGCGTAGTTCGACGCGGTTTGTGTGGCCATCGAGTGCCTCGAACACACGCTCCTTGAGCACTATGGGATCAGGGTACGTGATTGTACTGACATAAAAGTAGAGACCCTGATCAATATCATAATCGCCATTGAGAGGCTTTGTCCCTGTATCCATCTCGTAACTGCCCTGATCGAGAGGATAATACCCTGGGAATGGTTCACCGTGCTTTTCGAATACACCGGGCAGATTCTGCTTTAGCTTCTTGAGAATCCTATCACGCTTCTCCCGAAGGGTTGCGTTCTCGTCAAACCTGCCCAAACGAATGGTGTCGTTGAATGTTTCGAACTGGGTTTGTAGGTTGGCCATTGGAGTGCTTTCCCTATAGTGAAATGGTAGTGCTACTGCGACACCGTTCTTAAGGTTAACACGACCTTGTGACAGGGAGTGTCACAACAGTCACTTGTTTTGGTTCGTGAGGAGTGTATCAGAAGCACACCACGACAACCAGGGGCGCTTCCCGCTCGCACTCGTTTCGCCGCCTGTCAGTTCAGTCGTGATCGCCGTCGGTCGTGGCCTGGTTTGTGGCGACCTGGTATTAGCGGCATGCGCTGGAAAGCTCTATACTTGCTGTCAATATGATTGTGCTACGTATTTGACGATATCTTCAGATCCGGTGTTCAAATGGTAACAGCGCTGTCACAGCGATGTTCTATAATGCAACAGGATGGTGTTAAATGCAACGCGCCAGGATCGCATGAAATCCGCTCGGCTACAGCTCAATCCTGACTTCCCCGACCTGATCGCGCGGGCCGGGCTCTCGCAGCGGGCCTTTGCGCGCCGCGCCGGGGTGAGCTTCTCGACGATTATGGGCCTGGTGCATCCGGAGATCCATCCCGGACGGCGCGGTGGTATGCAGCGCCGTACTGCCTGGTTGCTAGCGAAGGCTTATGCGGATTTGGTGGGCATTGACGCTGATCTGGCCTTTCGTACCTTGATTGTTGAGGAGCGTCAGACCGCAGCGGCTGAACATCCCCAGACTAAAGGGACGCACCATGATACGCCTTGAAGATCTGGCCCGCGGCGCGTCCCTGCGCGGCATCCTTCCGGATAGCCTGGTGACCGTGGTCGCCGTGCAGTGGTATGGTAGCGATGCGCTGGAGCTGACCTACAAGGATGCTGGCGGGCGTCCCGGTACGCGCCTGCTCTACCGCGATGATGAGCCGACCCTGGCCATGGTCAGCGCTGGCCGCCCCTGGAGCTTCGACGGTGACGGCCAACTCTTCCGGCTCGTCTCCGAGGCGCACCGCATTCGCCTGGCGCACCTCTTCGACCCGGTGCTGGCGGTGCATACATCGCTGGTCGAGCCGCTGCCCCACCAGATCACGGCGGTCTACGAGACGATGCTCTCCCGCCAGCCGCTGCGCTTCCTGCTGGCCGATGACCCCGGTGCCGGCAAGACGATTATGGCCGGCCTGCTGATCAAGGAACTCATCGCTCGCGGTGACCTCCAGCGCTGCCTGATCGTCTGCCCCGGCAGCCTGGCCGAGCAGTGGCAGGATGAGCTCTACCGCCGCTTCCATCTGCCCTTCGAGATCCTGACCAACGACAAGCTGGAGGCGGCGCGCACCGGCAACTGGTTCCTGGAGAACCACCTGGTGATCGCCCGCCTCGACAAGCTGGCTCGTGATGAGTCGGTGCAGCAGAAGCTTCAGGCGCCTGACGCCCGTTGGGATCTGGTGGTCTGCGATGAGGCGCACAAGCTTTCGGCGACCTTCTTCGGTGGTGAGCTGAAGTACACCAAACGCTACCGGCTTGGTCAACTACTTGGCACGCTCACGCGCCACTTCCTGCTGATGACGGCGACGCCGCATAATGGCAAGGAGGAGGACTTTCAGCTCTTCCTGGCCCTACTTGATGGTGATCGCTTCGAGGGGCGCTTCCGCGATGGCGTCCATCAGATGGATGTCTCCGACCTCATGCGGCGGATGGTCAAGGAGCGACTGCTCAAGTTCGACGGTACGCCGCTCTTCCCGGAGCGCATCGCCTACACCGTGCCCTACAAGCTCTCGGATGCCGAGGCGCAACTCTACCGCGAGGTGACCAGCTATGTGCGCGAGGAGTTTAACCGCGCTGAGGCGCTCCAGAACGACAAGCGCGCCGGGACGGTCGGGTTTGCTCTGACGGTGCTCCAGCGGCGTCTGGCCTCCTCACCCGAGGCGATCTATCAGTCGCTCCACCGCCGCCGCGAACGCCTGGAGAAACGCCTCCGCGAGCTTGAGCTGCTCCAGCGTGGCGCGCTGACCGTCGGGAGCACCGGCGTCTCGCCTGCATCCCTTGATCTCAGCGCCGAAGATCTCGATGATCTCGAGGATGCGCCGGATAACGAGGTGGCCGTGGTGGAGGAGGAGATCCTCGATCAGGCGACGGCTGCCCGCACGATCGACGAACTGAAGATCGAGATCGCCAACTTGGCGCGGCTTGAGTCGCTGGCGCTGGCCGTACGGCAGAGTGGCGAAGATCGCAAATGGCGCGAGCTGGCCAGTTTGCTGGGCGAGATCTTTACCCCGGCGGCGATCGCCAACCGCCTGGCCGAGGAGCGCGAACCCTACCAGGTGCGTGAGCTTGCCCGGCCCACCCCCTCGCCGCGCCAGAAGTTGGTGGTCTTCACGGAGCATCGTGACACGCTGAACTACCTGGTGCAGCGCATCAGTACATTGCTCGGTCGGGTTGAAGCGGTGGTCACGATCCATGGCGGGATGGGTCGCGAGGAGCGTCTGAAGGCCCAGGAGGCGTTCCGCCACGACCCGGATGTGCAGGTGCTGATCGCCACCGATGCCGCCGGCGAGGGTATCAACCTCCAGCGCGCCCACCTGATGGTCAACTACGACCTGCCCTGGAACCCGAACCGGCTGGAGCAGCGCTTCGGCCGCATCCACCGCATTGGCCAGACCGAGGTCTGCCATCTCTGGAACCTGGTCGCCGACGAGACCCGCGAGGGCGATGTCTACGCCACGCTGCTGGAGAAGCTGGATCAGGCTCGTACGACGCTGGGCGGCCAGGTCTTCGATGTACTCGGCAAGCTCCAGTTCGAGGGCAAGCCGCTCCGCGACCTGCTGATCGACGCTATCCGCTATGGCGAGCGACCCGATGTGCGCGCCCGGCTGACCCAGGCGATCGAGAACGCCGTTGACCGCCGGCAGATCCAGGATCTGCTGGAAGAGCGGGCGCTGGCCCATGATGCGATGGATGCCCGCCAGGTGGCGCGCGTGCGCGAGGACATGGAGCGCGCTGAGGCGAAACGGCTCCAGCCGCACTACATCGAGTCCTTCTTCCTGGAAGCATTCAAGCAGCTCGGTGGCACACTCCGCCAGCGCGAGCCACACCGCTACGAGGTGACCCATGTGCCCGCGCCGGTGCGCAACCGCGACCGGCTGATTGGCATTGGCGACCCGGTGCTGCCGCGCTACGAGCGGATCGCCTTTGAAAAAGCCCTTCTCACGCCGCCCGGCCAGCCACTGGCCGCGTTTGTCTGCCCCGGCCACCCCTTGCTCGACGCGACGCTCGACCTGATGCTGGAGCGCTACCGCGATCTGCTGCGCCGTGGCACTGTGCTGGTCGATGAACGTGATGCCGGTACCGCACCGCGTGTGCTGTTCTATCTTGAGCACGCTATCCAAGATGCCAGCCTCCTCCCGAGCGGCGATCGGCGGACGATCTCCAAGCAGATGCTGTATGTTGAGCTGGCCGCTGATGGCATGACCCGCAGTCTGCGCTATGCGCCCTATCTGGACTACCGGCCACTTGCGAGCGACGAGCTGGACCTCGAGACGCTCCTGGCGCGCCCGGAGTGTGCCTGGATCACCCGCGATCTGGAGCAGCAGGCTCTTGGCCATGCGATTGCCACGATCGTTCCGAGCCACCTCCAGGAGGTGCGCGGTCGGCGCCTGGGGCTGATCGAGAAGACTCGTGCCGCAGTCAAGGACCGGCTGACCAAAGAGATCGGCTACTGGGACTATCGTGCTGAGGAGTTGAAGCTGCAGGAGCAGGCCGGCAAGCCGAATGCGCGCCTCAACTCGCAGGAGGCTCGCCGCCGCGCCGATGAGATGCAGGCGCGCCTGCAGAAGCGCATGGCGCAGCTTGATCGCGAAGCGCAGATCGCCGCGCTGCCGCCGGTGATCCTGGGCGGGCTGGTGGTAGTGCCAGTCGGACTGATCAGCGCGCTCACCGGCCGACCGCTGCCGGCCTCCGCCCACGCCGTTGACACCCATGCCTCCGCTGCACGCGCCCGAGCTGCGGTGATGGCAGTCGAGCGCAGCCTGGGCTTCACGCCGGTTGACCGGGAGTTCGAGCAACTGGGCTACGATATCGAGAGCCACGACCCGGCCACCGGCCAACTGCGCTTCATCGAGGTCAAGGGCCGCGTCGCCGGCGCCGACACGATCACGGTGACGAAGAACGAGATCCTCTACTCGCTCAACACGCCCGATCACTACATCCTGGCGCTGGTTGAGTTCCAGCCGGATGGAACCCACCAGGTCTACTACCTGCGCCGGCCCTTTGTCGGCCGCGGTGTGACCACCGACTTCAATGGCGCCAGTATCAACTTTCCCTTTGCCGATCTGCGAGCGCTCGCGACGTTGCCGTCGTAAGCCATAAAGGACGATAATGAACACCCGGAAGAAGCTGATTGAGGTTGCGCTGCCGCTGGAGAAAATCAACGAGGAAGCGTCCCTTCGAAAAAGAAAGGCACCAGCTGGCTACCCGACAACGCTACATCGATGGTGGGCTCAACGTCCCCTAGCAGCGGCTCGCGCTGTAATTTTTGCCCAGATGGTTGATGACCCGTCATCCTGGCCGGAACTATTCCCTACTGAAGAGGCTCAAGAGGTCGAGCGTCAACGTCTGTTTAGACTGATCGAGCAACTGGTACTGTGGGAGAACACTACCAACGAAGACCTGCTCCAGCAGGCCCGCGACGAGATCTGGAAAAGTTGGCGCCGGACCTGTACAAAGAACCAATCCCATCCACAAGCTGCGGATTTATTTAATCCCGACAAGTTGCCAGTCTTTCATGACCCCTTCAGTGGTGGTGGTTCATTGCCTTTAGAGGCGCAGCGGTTGGGGCTTGAGAGCTACGCCAGCGACCTGAACCCGGTGGCGGTGCTAATCAACAAAGCCCTGATAGAGATCCCGCCGAAGTTTGTGGGGCAACCACCGGTTAACCCCGAAGCGCGTAAGGGCCGCATGGCGCTCGACCAGCAGTGGCGTGGTGCCCAGGGACTCGCCGAGGATGTGCGCTACTATGGGCAATGGATGCGCGATGAGGCCGAAAAGCGCATCGGCCACCTCTATCCAAAGATCGAAGTGACCGCTGAGATGGTCTCGGATCGCCCTGACTTGAGTGTATACCTTGGACAAAGGCTTACTGTCGTCGCCTGGCTGTGGGCGCGGACAGTGAAGAGTCCAAACCCGGCTTTTCGTCACGTCGATGTTCCGCTTGTCTCGACATTCATAGTCTCCACCAAACCTGGCAGAGAAACCTACATCGAGCCGGTGATCGAGCGTGACAGCTACCGATTTACTGTGCGAGTCGGCAAACCTAAGAATATTGATGCAGCAAAGAATGGGACGAAGCTTGCGCGTGGGGCCAATTTCCGCTGTCTGATGTCGGGAACACCTATTGCGGGTGACTATATCAAGGCGGAGGGAATGGCCGGACGCATGGGTGCACGATTGATGGCAATCGTGGCCGAGGGCGCACGTGGGCGGGTCTACATTGCCCCGACTCAAGAGCACGAAGCAATTGCTTGGCAGGACCAACCGGAATGGGAGCCCGAAACACCAATTCCATCAGACAAGCGATCAATGTTTACACCTCTTTATGGATTGACCCATTTTCATCACCTCTTCACGCGACGTCAACTTATTGCTCTGAACACCTTCACTGACTTGATTCAAGAGGTACGTAATGTAGTGTGCCGTGATGCCCTATCTGCTGGCCTACACGATGATTCACGAGGGCTTGATGCAGGTGGTAGTGGTTCAGTGGCATACGCAGATGCAATAGCTATTTATACAGCATTTGCCGTGGATAGGCTAGCAGACTATGGCTCATCACTCACTACCTGGCGTGCCAAGGATAGTGCAATGCGCGCCTCATTATCTCTCCAAGCACTTCCAATGACATGGGATTACGCAGAGGGATCGCCGTTTGGCGCTTCAAGTTCTGGACTGAACGAATGCATGGCTGTTGTAGCTAGGGTAATTGCATCTGTACAGATACCAATTCAAGGCTATGCAGTACAGGCAAATGCAGTATCTGACATAGATTCACCTCGATCTGCACCCGTTATCTCAACTGATCCTCCATATTATGATAACGTTGGCTACGCGGATCTTTCTGACTTTTTCTACGTTTGGCTACGACGTGCATTAAAACCAGTCCTTCCCGGATTATTCACTACCTTGGCTGTGCCAAAAACTGACGAGCTAGTTGCTAATCCCTATCGACATGGTGGGAAAGAGCGGGCTGAAGCTTTCTTTCTTTCCGGAATGACCCGCACTATGCGACGTCTAGCAGAATTATCACATCCGGCATTTCCAATTACAATTTATTATGCATTTAAACAATCAGAAACGGATGAAAAGAATGAAACATCAAGTACGGGTTGGGAGACTTTTCTTGATGCTGTTATTGATGCAGGATTTGCTCTAACCGGCACATGGCCAATGCGAACCGAGGGGGATAATCGTAGAGTTGGGATTGGAGCTAATGCTCTGGCCTCGTCTATCGTTCTTGTTTGCCGACCGCGATCACAAGAAGCACCAACCGCTACTCGACGTGACTTCCTTGCTGCACTCAAAGCAGAATTGCCCACAGCATTAAGACTTCTCCAAGCAGGCAACATCGCCCCGGTCGATCTGGCGCAGGCATCAATCGGCCCCGGCATGGGCGTCTACACGCGCTACGACAAGGTGATCGACGCCAGCGGCAAGCCGCTCAGCGTGCGCGAGGCACTGGCCCTAATCAACGCGACGCTCGACGAGGTACTGGCCGAGCAGGAGGGCGACTTCGACGCCGATACGCGCTGGGCGCTCGCCTGGTTTGAGCAGTATGGCTTCGACGCGGGCGAGTATGGCGTCGCCGAGACGCTCTCCAAAGCCAAGAATACCAGCGTCGGCGGCATGGTCAGCGCCGGTCTGATCGCCTCCGGCGCCGGCAAGGTGCGCCTGCTACGGCCTGAGGAGCTTCCCGCGCAGTGGGATCCAACCGCCGACAGCCGCCTGACCGTGTGGGAGATGACGCACCACCTGGTGCGGGTGCTGGAGCAGGGTGAAC
>JBLWKA010000120.1:0-16701 GCA_048381555.1 Oscillochloridaceae bacterium umkhey_bin13 | reverse complement strand
GAAGTCCGGGGGGGGCGCGGGTGGGAGTGTTACCGGGGGGGCCCCCGCACGCGGAGAGAGGGCGGCACTCCCAGATTTAATGCTTAGAGTCCATACGCCGGGCTCGTTGTGTGTTCTCAAGCATGTGGGCGGCCCGCAACTCACCGTCGCACTGGCGTATGCTGTCCTGGTTATGGCAACCCTGGCCCAACTGGCGGTGTCGGCGCTCGTGCAGGCATCGCTAGCAGATTGGCATGATCTATGCACATATTGCCCCAGGCCGCCCGGATCTATCTGTTCACGCTTTGGGCACTTAGTCTGGTTGTGGCGCTGGGGGCGGCGGTCATGCTGTGGCAGCCGCCAACCCCCGCCGAATTGCTCGCCGCCCTGATCTTCACCATCCTGATCACCGTCGCTGATCTAACCGCCTTCGAGCCTGAGTCGGGGCGGCTGGTTTCGATCGCCGCCGCCGTCTTGATCGCCGCCTTGACCTCACTGACCTGGCCGCTGCTGGTGGTCGCAGTGCTGGTTGGCACGCTGGTGGCCGGGATTGTCCGTGATCTGGCCTGGTGGCAGATCGCCGCAACCGTGGCGGTGCGTTGGCTCGCTGCGGCCGTCGGGGCCTATCTGGTCAGTCTGCGCCTGGGGGGTTGGTTGCTCGAACCAGGGGTCGGCGAGTTGCCCTACACTACCGTCTTTGGCCTGTTGACCCTCGTGCTCACCGGGGCGATCTTCTTTTTGATCGAGCGCGGGGCCGTCGCCGGGCTGGCCCGCCTAAGCGATGGCACGCCCCTCCGCACCAGTCTGCGCCTGCGTCAGGGCGATCTGTTCTGGTATACCCTGCTGCTCGCTCCCCTCGGCGGGCTGCTCGCCATCCTCTGGCAGATCAATGGCTTTGCGGTCTTCCTGGGGATTGCGCCTATGGTGCTGTTCCTGAATGCGCTGCGCAATCAGAGCGAAGTCATTCGGGTCAGCAATCAGTACCGCGATCTGATGGTCAATTCGTCTACGCTTTCCCATAAACTCGAACGCCTCCAGACCATGATGATCGCCCTGATCACGATTCGTGAAGTGCAGGCCATGCTCCAGTATCTGGTTGATCATCTGGCCGAACTGATGAGTGCCGCCAATGGCTGGGTTGTGCTGCTTGATGATCAGCAGGTGCCCGAACTGGTTGCCGCCTACCGCCTGCCCGTCGCCGATGGCCCCCAAGAACCACGGCCCGTTCCCCTGCCCCGTAGCTACGAGGCCGTGCTTGGCCGCCAGCGTGTGATGGTCTTTACCGACCAGCATACCCAGACCCTGGCCCCGCTCCCCGAGTTGACCCAGGGGATTTTCTGGAATGCGCTGGTCTGTATTCCGCTCGTAGATGAGAAGCGGGTCATGGGGGCGATCTGTCTGACCTTTAGCGAGATCCGCGGCCTAAACGAGGACGAGCAACGGGTGCTGATGGCCTTTGCGCGCCAGGCCGCCACCGTGATCGCTAATGCCCGCCTCTTCCGTAAACTCCAAGAGTCGCAGGCTGAACTGATCCAGTCCTCGAAATTGGCTGCCGTTGGTACCTTCGCGGCCGGAATTGCCCACGAGTTCAACAATCTGCTCGCTGGGATGCTCGGGTATGCCCAGTTGGGTCTGGCAGGTGTCGATGATGACGCGAAAAACGAGGCCCTCAAGGTGGTGGTGGATACCTGCCGACGCGGGAAAAGCATTACCGGGAGCCTCTTGACCTTTGCGCGCCGCCAGGAACCACGCCGCGAACTCGCCGATCTGTATGATGCGATTCAGGGTACCCTGACCCTGATGGAGATCGAACTGCGCAAGCATCAGATCCAGGTCGAGCGTGATCTGAGCCCGGTGCCCTTGACGATCTGCGATCCTGGTCAGATCGCGCAGGTCTTTCTGAATCTGCTCACCAATGCCCGCGATGCCATGAAACCCGCTGGCGGGCTGCTCAGTGTGAGCCTGAAGAGTGATGATCAGTCCATTACTCTGGCGGTGCGTGATACCGGCACCGGCATTCCTGCCGCGATCCGCGATAAGATCTTCGAGCCCTTTTTTACTACCAAGGGTGCCCTCGGCGGGAGCGCAACCCCCGGTACGGGCCTTGGGCTTTCGGTTTCGTATGGGATCATCAAGAGCCACGGCGGTACGTTTCTGGTCGAGAGTGCGCCCGGCCAGGGCACAACTATGACCATTACGCTCCCGGTGATCGAGACGATCGAGGCTGCGGCTGCACTGGTCGAAGCCGAACGCGAGCGTGAACCCAACGAACTGCCGAGCTTGCGCCTGCTGCTCGCCGATGATGATGCCACAATTGGTCGCTCGCTCAAGCGCCTGCTCGAACAGATTGGGCATCAGGTGACGGTCTGTAGCGATGGTCAGGCCGCCCTCGATGCCTATCGCACCGCCCGCTTCGATGTGGTACTCAGTGACCTGGCGATGCCCGGTATGGGTGGCCTGGAACTGTTGCGCGAGTTGCGGGCCTTCGATCCTGAAGCCCGTGTCCTGATTCTGACCGGCCAGACCACTGGTGCCCAACAAAGCGAAGCCTTGCGCCTCGGGGCCGCCGAAGTTCTTCAGAAGCCGTTTGAACTCGAAGAGATTCTGCGAGCGCTGCGGGCGATCTATCTGCGACCACGGGCCTAAGTGCGCTACAATACTGATCATGAGGCCATTTCATTCGCTCTATGCCCACGGGTTTGTGCGCGTTGCGGTCGCCGTACCCGCTGTACGGGTTGCCAACCCGCCCTTCAATCTCGAGCGTACTCTTGCGCTGGCGCGTCAGGCCGATCAGGCCGGGGCCGCCCTGGTGCTCTTCCCTGAACTTGGGCTGTCGGCCTATAGTAACGATGACCTGTTCCATCAGGATGCGTTGCTGGAGGCAACCCTGCAGGCTCTTGAGCAGTTGGTGGCGCACAGTGCAAGTTTGCGCCCGCTGCTGCTGGTCGGTGCGCCGCTCCGCCACGAAGGTCGGTTGTTCAACTGTGCGGTGGCGATCTGTGGCGGGCAAATTCTGGGGGTGGTGCCCAAAAGCTATCTGCCTAACTACCGCGAGTTCTACGAAAAACGGCAGTTCGCCGCCGCCCGCGAAGCGCTGCATGACCAGATTACGCTGTTTGGCGCACAGGTGCCGTTTGGCCCCGATCTGCTGTTTACAGCCGATGATCTGCCTGAACTGGTTGTCCACGCCGAGATTTGCGAGGATGTCTGGACGCCGCTTCCGCCCAGCACGATGGCCGCCCTGGCTGGTGCCACTGTGCTCTGCAACCTCTCGGCCTCGAATATCACGATTGGCAAGGCCGATTATCGCCACGCCCTCTGTGCCGGCCAGTCCGGCAAAACCGTGGCCGCCTATCTCTATTCGGCGGCTGGGCCCGGCGAGAGTACCACCGACCTGGCCTGGGATGGGCACGCTCTGATCTACGAGAATGGCGAATTGTTGGCCGAGTCGGAGCGGTTTGCCGACCACGAACAACTGATCCTGGCCGATGTCGATCTTGAGCGGCTGCTTCAGGATCGGATGCGCCTGACCAGTTTCAGTGATACGGTCGCCGATTACCGGGCCACCTTGCGCCAGATGCGTCGGGTCACGTTCCCGTTTCGGCCCCCCAGCGAACCGGTGCCGCTCCAGCGCCCAGTGGCTCGCTTTCCCTATGTGCCCGACGATCCGGCCACCCGCGACACCCGCTGTTACGAGGCCTATAACATTCAGGTACATGGCCTGATCAAACGGCTGGCGGCGAGTGGCATCAAGAAAATCGTCATCGGTGTGTCGGGTGGCCTCGATAGTACCCAGGCCCTGATTGTTGCCGCCCGAGCCATGGATCGACTCGGGCTGCCCCGCAGCAACATTCTGGCCTATACCATGCCCGGCTTTGCCACCTCGGAGCGTACCCGCACCAATGCCCACGCCCTAATGGAGACCCTGGGCGTTACGGCGAGCGAACTGGATATTCGGCCCTCGGCGCGCCAGATGCTCAGTGACATTGGCCACCCCTTTGCCCAGGGTCAGCCGGTCTATGATGTAACCTTCGAAAATGTGCAGGCCGGCGAGCGTACCTCGCACCTCTTTCGGCTCGCCAACTTCCACGATGGGCTGGTGCTCGGCACGGGCGACCTGAGCGAATTGGCGCTCGGCTGGGCAACGTATGGCGTGGGCGATCATATGTCGCACTACAACGTCAATGCTTCGGTGCCCAAAACGCTCATCCAACACCTGATCCGCTGGGTGATTCGCACTGAACCGCTTGGCCCAGCGGTTGGCCCGACCCTGCAATCAATTCTGGATACCGCCATCTCGCCCGAACTGGTGCCCGCAACCGATGGGGCCGACGATGAACCGGCCCAGAGTAGCGAGGCCACGATTGGCCCCTATCCCCTGCAGGACTTTAATCTCTACTATCTGACCCGTTACGGCTTTCGGCCCAGCAAAGTGGCCTTCCTGAGTTATCACGCCTGGGCCGATCTGCACCGTGGGCGCTGGCCCGAGGGCCTGCCCGCCGATCAGCGGGTGGCGTACGATCTCGCCACAATTAAGCGCTGGTTGGCCGTTTTTGTGTGGCGCTTCTTCCAAACCAGTCAGTTCAAACGCTCGGCAATGCCCAACGGTCCCAAAGTCGGCTCGGGTGGCTCGCTCTCGCCCCGCGGTGACTGGCGTGCCCCGAGTGACGCCGAA
The DNA here is from genome assembly GCA_048381555.1 of Oscillochloridaceae bacterium umkhey_bin13. Taxonomy (GTDB): domain Bacteria; phylum Chloroflexota; class Chloroflexia; order Chloroflexales; family Chloroflexaceae; genus Viridilinea. The sequence continues at coordinate 12,047 of JBLWKA010000120.1, read as the reverse complement.
GCCCGGATCTGGCTGGAGGAGTTACAAGCCAATGTACCCGAGTCCTGAACCTAGAAACTGGCAGCCATGTCCCGTCGTATCGCCCTGCTCTGGTCCTTGATCCTGATCGCGCTGGTTGTGATGAGTGCCTGTGGTGCGCCACAGACCAATACCGATCCGCTGGCGGAAGGGCAGCGCATGTTTACCATCTGGTGTAGTGGTTGCCATGCCCTTGATCCCAATGGGCCAGTTGCGCTTGGCCCCGGTCTGGCTGGCATTGCGACCCGCGCTGCCGACAACCCCGATGGCCTGACTGCCGCCGAATGGCTCATGCGCGAAACAGTCAATCCGAACATTACCCTGGCCCCTGGCTACGCTCCCGGCCTGATGCCCGGCGACTATGGCCAGCGCCTCCGCCCCGAACAACTCGATGCTATCGTTGCTTTTATGCTGACCCTCACGGAGTAACCCCATGCGTGTTCTGGTGTACGACACCCATTCGTATGATCGCACCTTTCTGGAAGCTGCCAACGCCGGGCAGCATCAACTCGAATTTACCACGGCCCAGCTTGATTCCCAGACCGCCGCGCTCGCTGATGGGTTCGAGGCGGTCTGTCTCTTTGTGAATGACCGTGCTGACGAGGCCGCCATAGCCCGCCTAGCCCAGGGTGGTGTGCGGATGATCGCCCAACGCTCGACCGGTTTTAACAACCTGGATCTCGCCGCTGCCGAACGGCACGACATCACCTGCATGCGGGTTGGTTATTACTCGCCGTATGCCGTGGCCGAATTTGCGGTCGGCCTGCTCCAGACCCTGAATCGGCGGATTCATCGGGCCTACAACCGCACCCGCGAGTTCAACTTCCGCCTGGCTGGCTTGCTCGGGCACGACATTTATGGGCGCACGGTCGGGGTGGTTGGCACCGGCAAAATCGGGGCGATCTTTGCACGCATCATGCAGGGCTTTGGCTGTCCGGTGCTGGCCTACGATGTGCGCGAAAACCCCGAGTGTCTGGAACTCGGGGTGCGTTATGTGCCTCTCGAAGAACTCTTGCGTAGCGCCGATATTATCAGCCTGCATGTGCCGCTGATGCCGCAGACCCACCACATGATCAATGCCACGACCCTGGCGCTCATGAAGCCAGGCGTGATGATCGTCAATACCAGTCGCGGTGGCCTGATTGATTCCGAAGCCCTGATTGAGGCCATCCAGCACGGCCACGTCGCTGCGGTGGGCCTCGATGTTTATGAAGAAGAAGAGGGCAAATTCTTCCGCGACCTCTCCGACCTGGGGATTGACGATGACGTGCTCGCTCGTCTGATCAGTTTCCCGAATGTGCTCGTGACCGGCCACCAGGCCTTCTTTACCCACGAAGCTATGACCACGATTGCCGAGACCACGATCGCCAATCTGAGCGATTTTGCCGCCGGGCGCAGCAACAACAACGTCTTGCAGACCCATTGATACCATTTTGGGTTTTAGCTTTTGGATTTTGGATTGCGCCGCAGGGCAGCATAAAGCCGTATGCTCCGTTAGGCAATGCTGCATCATCAACGGTAATTGGTATGATTGGATGTTGGCGGTGGCGGAACGCATCGTATTCCGCCACCGTGTCGTATCGCATCCTAATCCAACGCTACCCCGACGGCCTCACCCCCGAAGATCGGGGTGAAGACGAAGGTCAGCCCACGCGTCCCCGTTGGCACCTGAAAACCAACCCCGCCTTCGATCCGCCCATTGGCCGGAACTTCACCATCGGGGGTTTGCCCAGCCACCGTCGCGGCCATAATATCCAGTTCGTAGACGGTGCCGTCTGCGCCCACCAGTTGCATCTGCAGCACCGTCGAAACCGGGAAGCCGCTGCTGCTACTGTTGGTGAAGACCGTACGCACAATCAGGAAGGTATTGCCTGCGGTTGGGCGAATAAAACCATCACCTGCCGATTCTTCGACTCCCACCACACTCATGGTTAGACCGTTGCCAACATCAACCGCTTCGCCAATCCGTACGATGGTGGTGGGCACATCGCCCCCGCTGCCCAAGACCGCGCCACCCAGCCCGCCATCGCTACTGCTGCCACCCCCACCCCCGCTACTCGTAAGCACGGCATCAGGGTTGATCCGGTAGGTGTTGATCAGTTCATCGGTGCGATCCACCAGATCATCAAACTGATCCTCCGGGATCAAGGTGGTCAGGATCGAGACCTTATTGCCGCGCTGTTCAATAAAACTGTTGCCGAGCAAACTGACTTCGACCCCGTTGTCGGCTTCGGCGGTATAGCTCCAGACGATCAGAATGCTATCGTCACCCTGGGTCTCGGGGTCGCCCATGAAGAAGTCAGGTTCACTGCCAAAACTGTTGTTGAGGAAGGTTTCGAGGATGTCAATCAACTGGTCGGGGGTGTAGATCGTCTCGTCCTCGAAAATATCCACGATCACGCCGCCATTGCGGGTCGGATCGGTCCAGATCAGGATCAGTTCGTCGGGACGGCTATTGTCCTGCAGATCCCAACCTTCTGGAATGTCGATCCGAAAAACGCCCGAAGGGTGTTCGTAAGGCATCAGGCGACCGATCTCGACTGGTAACACTTCGCCTGGGCCAGCCGTCGGGCGCAGGACAGCCAACGGGGTTGGGGTGACTTCAGGGGTGGGGGCCGGTTCGCGGGTTGGGCGGGGCGTACGCGTAGGTGCCGCCGCCGCCGGTTCCGGGGTCGCTGTAGGGATGGCACCGCCCCCACCACTGTTCCCCCCACCACCACACGCTGCCAGGATCAAGACGAGCGTTAGGCTCAGCACGAGGGCGAACCGACGAAATAGGGCGTTCATAGCTCCTCCACAATCAGGGGTTTCAACACCATGGTACCAGTCAGATACCAGCCCATCTATGGTAGCATTGCCTTGTTGGGATTGCTAGTCCTCTCGCTTGTCTAGAGAAGTACTGCCTATGCTCCCCTACCGTAACGCTGCCGGTCATCCCTTCGCGCTCACGGTATTGTTGGCCGCCGTGGTCGCAGGCGTGATGCTTGATCCATGGCTGTTGCCCCTGGGTTTGTTGCTCTATGCGCTGATCGTTGTGGTCGTTGTCCGTCAGGCAGCACGATCAACCACAAGCCAGGATCCCCTCCGCCCCGGTTTGACTAGTTCGCTGCTCAGTCAACAGGTGGCGCTGATCGAACGGGCCCACCAGGCGATCGCGCGCAGTGTTGCCCAGGCCGAAGGGCCAGTTGGTCGCCTCTTGGAGCGCATCAGCAGCCAGACCGCCGAACTGCTCGAACAGACCTACTCCTTGAGCGCCAAGGGTCAGGTGATCGAAACCTATCTTGCCCAGGTGGATCTCGCCGAACTACAGCAACGGCTCAGTACACTTGATCGCCAACTTGCCGCTACCGCTGATGCGTATACCATGCAACAACTTCAAGCGACCCGGGCGACCCTGGCCGAAAAGCAGCGCAACTACGCCGCCCTGACGACCTACCTTGGCCGTATTCAGGCCCAGTTGCAGCATATTCACGCCACGCTCGACAATGTCCTGGCCGAAACGATTCGCTTACGTACTGCCGATGCAGTGAGCGCCGACTCGGCAACGAACCAGGTAGCCCAGCGCCTGAGCGACCTGCGAGGCGATATGGATGCCTTCCAGCGTGCGCTCGATACGGCGCTAGCTGGGGCTGGTGCAACCTAGCCTGGAGGCGGCCATGCGCAAGTTCGATGCGGAACGCTCGCCCCGCTGGGTCGTATGGGTTGTTGCTCTGTTACTTGGACTGAGCTATGCCGGCCTGGCCCGTCTGGGTCTCGCACTCGTTTTTGAGCCGCTGGGCATTGCGGAGCTCTGGCCCCCGAGTGGTCTGCTCTTTGCCGTGCTGGTCTTAGCGCCGCGCCATTTCTGGTTCCATCTGTTGGCGGCCTGCTTTCTCGCAGTGTTAGTGGTGAACCTGAGCACAGGCCAATCCCTGGCGGTCAGCCTGGCCTACGGCTTGGCCAACTGTACCGAGTCGGCCCTGGCTGCCGCTGCTTTCCGTTGGGCGACCACGCCGCCCCGCTCGCTCACTAGTCTCCACCAGGTGGTGGCCCTGCTGCTGGTGGCGGTGATGATCAGCAATGGGTTGACGGCGCTGATCGGGGCCGCAATTCCGGCCCTGGCCTTCGGGGCACCCTTCTGGGCGACCTGGCAACTCTGGTGGACTGCCGATGGCCTGAGTATCTTGCTGGTCGGCTCAACAATTCTGACCTGGAGCCACAGCCCCGAGGAGTACAATCGCCCTACGCCCTGGACGCTGGCCGAAGCCGTCCTGGCCACGGGAATTATGCTACTGGTTGCAACCTACACCTTCGGGGCCCCGCCTGACCGGGCCTTTAGCCCCTCGCCCTATCTGACCTTTCCGGTCTTGCTCTGGGTGGCGGTTCGCTTTGGCCCGCGTGGGGCCGCTCCGATTGCGCTGCTCTTGGCGGTGATTACGGTCTGGTTTACGGTGATCGGACGCGGCCCCTTTGCCGCAGTGATCTCTGACCCTCTGCTTCGCCTCCGTGAAGTGCAAATCTTTCTCTTGATCGAAGGGGTCTCGGCCCTGGCCCTGGCAGCCCTCACCGCCGAGCGCCGCCGCGCCCAACGTGAACTCCGCCAGATGAACGAAGTGCTCGAAGCCCGCGTGGCTGAGCGGACCGCTGCGCTCGCTGCCGCAAATATTCGCTTGCTCAACGAGAGTTCACGCCGTGCCCAGGCCATGAGCGAGTTGCACGAAAGTCAAGAACAGGTGCGCCAGGCGATGCGTGTAGCCCGCCTCTTTACCTTTAACTGGGACTATGCCACCGATCACATCAGCCGCTCGCCCCACTGTGGCGAAATCCTTGGCCTTAGCGGTGACGAGGCGATTACCGATACCGGGGCGCACTTTTTTCAGCGCCTGCACCCCGATGACCGTGAACTGCTGGTCAAAACGGTGAATCAACTCTCCCCCTCCAATGATACCTACCGCTTGATCTATCGGGTGCTGCGTCCCGATGGAAACCTGGTTATACTCGAAGAGGTTGGGCGGGCGGTCTTTGATCACAACGGTCACTACCTGCGCCTCTTTGGGATTAGTGCCGATGTGACCGACCGCCAACAGGCTGCTGCCCGCAGTGCCCGCCTCCAACGCATGACCATCGGGCTCTCGGCGGCCCATACTCCCGTCGAGGTCGCGCAAGTCATTGTGGCCCAGGGCGTTGCCGTGCTCGAAGCGATGGCTGGCGTGATTGTGGTACGCATCCCCGATACCGATCAACTCCAGACCCTCGCAGCCACCGGCTATGCAGCCACAAGCATCAAATCTTGGCAGTCCTTCACGCTGACGACCCCCGTGCCCCTTGCCGAGGCAGTGCGGAGTGGGATACCGATCTGGATTAGTGGCCGGGCCAATCTGCTTGCCCGTTATCCCGCCCTGAGCACGACCCCAGTCCATAATCGCTCCTTTGCCGCCCTGCCCCTGATCGTTGGCGGACGCGTTCTTGGAGCACTGGGGTTTAGCTTTGCCCAAGAGGCGATCAGCCCCGATTTGCCCGGCTATGCCCAGACCCTGGCAGACCTGTGCGCCCAAGCCCTCGATCGGGCCCATCTGTATGCCGAAGCCCAAGAGGCGCGGGCGGCCGCCGAAGAGGCCGTGAATCTGCGGGATCGCTTTCTCTCGATCGCCTCCCACGAACTCAAAACGCCCCTGACTGTCCTGCTTGGCAATGCTGCGCTGCTGCAACGCCGAGCCCAAAAAGCGGGTGATCTGAACGAACGCTATCTGCGCAGCCTGTGTGCGATTGCCGACCAGGCCACGCGCCTCGACCAATTGATCAATACGCTGCTCGATAGTTCCCGGATCGAACGCGGTCAACTCACCATCGAACTGACCCGACTCGATCTGGCCGTACTCCTGCGCCAATTGACTGGTGAAGTGCGTCCTACCCTGAATCGCCATCAGTTGATTGACGAACTCCCTACCGAGGCCGTGCCGATCCAGGGTGATGCGCTCCGTCTTGGGCAACTCTTTCAAAATTTGCTTTACAATGCGGTAAAATACAGCCCCGCAGGTGGCCCAATCACGCTGAGCCTGCATCTTGCTGATGCAATGGCCTGGGTTGAGGTGCGCGATCATGGCATCGGCATTCCCGCCAATGAACTCCCGCAACTATTTGGGCGCTTCTTCCGTGCTAGTAACACCACCAGTTACCATATTAGTGGTATGGGGATCGGTCTGTTTGTGGCTCGTGAAATTGTGGCTCGCCACGGCGGTACCATTAACGCGAGCAATAACCCCGAAGGCGGTAGTACCTTCCGTGTCTCGCTGCCGTTGGCCGATCTCTGATCTGGGTTCTCCACTTGTACTATGCTGCGAATGCAACCAAGGAGTCTTCTCATGAACCGCTCGACTCACGAACAGCCCGAAGAGCAGCCCGGTGACAATGCGTTTAATGGTTACGAGATGTTGATGGAGGCCTGTGCCGCAATCGATCCGATCACCGTTGCGGTGGTACATCCATGTGATGATATTTCGCTCACCGGGGCGGTTGATGCCGCACGTGAGGGCTTGATCATTCCTTTGCTGGTTGGCCCCCAGGCCCGTATTCGCACTGTGGCCGAGGCCGAAGGCATCGATCTGACCCCCTATAAGATCATTGATGTGCCCCATAGCCATGCTGCCGCCGAAGAAGCGGTGGCCCTGGTACGCAAAGGCGAGGCTGACGCGCTTATGAAGGGGAGCCTCCATACCGATGAACTCCTGGCCGAAGTGGTCAATCGCACTACTGGTCTGCGCACCGAGCGCCGCATTAGCCACTGTTTTATTCTTGATGTGCCCACCTATCCCAAACCACTGATTGTCACTGATGGTGCGGTCAATATTTCTCCTGATCTGAAGGCCAAGGCCGATATCTGCCAGAATGCAATTGAACTCGCCCATGTCTTGCGGATCAGCAAGCCGAAAGTCGCCATCCTCTCGGCAGTCGAAACCGTCACCCCCGATATTCCCTCGACGATCGAGGCTGCTGCACTCTGCAAGATGGCCGACCGGGGTCAGATCACTGGCGGCCTGCTTGACGGCCCGCTGGCTCTCGATAATGCAATCAGTATGGAGGCCGCTCGTACCAAGAAGATTGTTTCGCCAGTGGCTGGTCAGGCCGATATTCTGCTTGTTCCTAACCTGGAAGCGGGCAATATTCTGGCCAAACAGCTTACCTTTCTGGCCCGCGCCGAGGCCGCCGGGATTGTACTGGGTGCCCGGGTGCCCATCATCCTGACGAGTCGCGCCGATACGCTGCGTGCGCGCCTGGCCTCGTGTGCGGTGGCTGTCCTGTTCGTCCACGCCCGTCGAGCTGCCTTAGCCGCCGCCGCCACCAGTTAAGTACGGCGACCACGCGCATCAATGCGGATGAGGGCGACCATGTTCTCCCTGAATCCTCTCCCCCAGCGCCAACGAGCATACGCGATATTGGTGCTGGGGTGATAATACCAATTACCTGTGAACATCCTGCATTGTCACCATGAGGAGCCAATGGCCCGCAGGCCAGTGGTGCTGAGCGAAACCAGTGCGGCTGCGCCGCCCCATTGTCACCCCGAGGATGCTATGGCCTGCCGGCCAGTGGTGTGGCAAGAAACCAGTGCGGTTGCGCCGCCCCATTGTCACCCCGAGGATCCTATAGTCCGCAGGCCAGTGGTGGGGAAAGCAACCGGGGCTCTGTCACCCTGAGTATCCTATGGCCGGTCGGCCAGTGGTGCTGGGATGACATCCGATATGTCATTAGGAGCGCCCGCATTGTCACCCCGAGTATCCTATGGCCGGTCGGCCAGTGGTGCTGGGATGACATCCGATATGTCATTAGGAGCGGCAGCGAGGGGTCTTCGCTGCAGATCAGTGCAGATTCCTCGCTTCGCCTTCGGCTCCGCTCGGAATGACCATCAGACGGCATCATCAATAGTAATTGGTATAAAAGGTAGCGCAATGAGCAAAGCCATCCTGGTACTTAATGCTGGCTCTTCGAGTATTAAATTCACGATCTTCGACTATGCCCGGGCCGACGTGCATGTGCGCTACGAAGGCCAGATCGAGGGGATTGGAACCAAACCTCGTTTCCTGATTCGTGACGGGGCCGGGGCAATCGCCCACGCGGCCAGTTGGGAGAATCCGCCGCTGGGCAAGGGCCATGCCTATGCGCTCGAACAACTCGCAGCCTGGCTTGATCCGCGCCTGCCCGAAGATGGTCTGATTGGCATCGGCCACCGGGTGGTTCATGGGGGGGCCAAATATAGTGCCCCGGTTGTGCTGACGGATGCGGTCTTGCATGAGCTAGAAGCCTTTGTCTCGTTGGCTCCGCTCCATCAACCCGCGAATCTCGCGGGCATTGCGGCCACCATGGACTTCTTGCCCGGCGTGCCCAATGTCGCCTGTTTTGATACGGCCTTTCACCGCACCCATCCGCTGGTAGCCGACACCTTCGCGTTGCCCCACGAACTGTATGCGGCTGGCGTGCGTCGTTATGGCTTCCACGGCCTGTCGTACGAATACATTGCCCGCGTTCTACCGCAGATCGACCCGGCCATTGCCGAGGGCCGAATTGTGGTTGCGCACCTGGGCAATGGGGCCAGCATGTGCGCGATCAAGGGTGGCCGTAGCATAGATAGCACCATGGGCTTCACCGCCCTTGATGGCCTGCCCATGGGTACGCGTTGTGGGCAACTTGATCCCGGCGTGCTGCTTTATCTGATGCAGGAACAAGGTATGGGCGCTAAACAGATCGAAGAGTTGCTCTATAAACGCTCAGGCTTGTTGGGACTTTCGGGAGTGAGCAACGATATGCGGGCCCTGGAAGCAAGCACGGAACCGCGCGCTGCTACCGCCCTTGACTATTTTGTCTATCGTATTATTCGCGAGACCGGAGCCCTGGTTGCGGTTATGGGTGGCCTTGATGGCTTCGTTTTTACCGCTGGGATTGGCGAAAACTCCCGCATGATCCGCGCTCGGGTTTGTGCCGGCCTGGCCTGGATCGGGCTTCAGTTTGATGCCGATGCTAATCAGCACCACGGCCCACGCATCAGCACCCCAAAAAGTCCCGTGGCTGCCTATGTGATTCCCACCAACGAAGAACGGATGATTGCCCTGCACACCCTCGAAGCGCTGTCTTAAGATCTAGCAGTGTACCTATTCAGATGCAACATGTCTAAAACCCCGTAACTCTGGTTGTATCATCGTTACGTTGGTATAGTACACTATATCTGACGGCCTATGCCGTACGATTTGATCGCGTATACAGAAAGGAGCGCCTGGCTCAACTCGTCACCTGTACCTTCCATCGTCCCTCTCAGATCTCAGTCCTATTGCAATCATTCTTATTTGACCCTCTGAGATCAGCATTTCACCACTGGAGGCATTGTGAACGCGCATCCTACTTCTCGGAAGTCGAACCGACTCTCCAAGGCGCGCCGCATGGCCAGGCACGGTCAGTCACTAGTTGAGTATGGGCTCCTACTCTCATTGATCTCTATTTTGACCATGGGCACCCTGCGCGTCGTAGTACGCGGAGTCTATGCAACCATGGATCGAATGGTGACCCTGCTTGGTGGCGCCACGTCCGGATCGTCCACGCCCGGCCCCTGGGATCCCACGCCGACCCCGACGGTTGATCCCCAGAATCCCCCAGCGCCAACCCCAGACCCCTGGGCTCAGCCAACTCCAAATCCCACCACTAATCCAGTTAGTCTCTGCACCGTACCAGATCTTTCGGGTGGTACGCTAAGCTACAGCGAAGCTGTGGCAATCTGGCGCAACGCGGGCTTTAGCGAAAGCAATATTAAGGCCGCCGGCGGTGCCCCAAAGAGTAGCCAGTTTATTGTTGGCGGTCAGAGCCAACCAGCTGGCTCGCAAGTTTCGTGCAGCAAAACCTCGATTACACTCGACTATCGGGTATGTACCGTGCCCAATATGGTGGGGCGTACCGTCAGTGATGCCCAGACTCTGTGGGTCGCAGCGGGTTTCCGTTATGCCAATCTCTATCCACCACCCGGGGCCGCTGGCGACTCGCGGGTCATCAAACAAAGCCCTGAGGCCACCCAGAAGAATGGCAAACCCACTACCGATGATGGCTGTTTGCTGAACGCAACGCTCGAAACGGCGCTCTGTACCATGCCCAATCTGGTTGGCCGTCAGTTTATCGTGGGTGACCCCAATAGTGCCGCGATCAAAGCCTGGACCGATGCTGGCTTCCGTGCTGATCGGATCAATGCGGTAGCTAATTCCGGCACCAGTTTTATGGTCAGTTCGCAAAGTCCCGCAACGGTGGGCTCAAAGTTTGACTGTGGGGCCAGTGTCTCGGTGCAGCCTAATCTTTGTACGCTTCCTAATATGGTTGGCCTGAGCTATGCCGATGCGCTGGCCGCCTGGACAACCGCTGGTTTTGCAGCCAATAATCTGACGGTGCCAAGTGGGGTAGATCCTGGCTCTAGCTTTATCGTTGATAGTCAGAATCCAGCTTTTGTACCTGATACGGTTCTGGTCTGTGCAACTGGGACGGCCCAGATTGCCCCGACATTGTGTACCGTGCCCAATGTCCTTGGTCAGAACTTTATACCCACTAATGCGTCATGGAAGACGATCGGACGACCGACTACCTTCTTTACCACCGACCTGGTGGCTGGTGCCGGTAGTATGGGTGACTTCGTGATCCGTAAACTGACCCCGCCCCCCGGGAGTACGCTTACCTGTAACCAGACGGTGGTTGCCGAGGCCGCGCTCTGCACCGTGCCCTCCTTCGAAGGGTTGACCGTCGCCGAGGCCCGTACCCTCAATACGGGGAACTGGCGTCTCTTCGAGGGGGTTCAGTATCAGGGTAGCCTGAACATGCCTGCTGGTCTACCCGATGGAGCCCGGCTCCAACTCCAGAGTCCGGCTGCCGGTCAACGGATCGCCTGTGACAGTGCGATCACCATGCAGAGCGAACGGCTCTGTACGGTGCCGAACTTGGTGACGAATCCGTTGAGCAATTTCACGACAACGAATACGACTTTCCGAAATGCAGGGTTTACGACTGATCTGCTACGTGCTGCCAATGCGACTGGTGATTTTATAGTTGCTACTCAGGCTATCGTGGCTGGTACGGCCCGGTCTTGTTATCAGTCGGTCGAGGTGGGGGCTGCCTGTATGGTGCCGAGTCTGGTTGGTTCGCAACTGAGCGTGGCCCAACAGGCCTGGGCCAATGCGGGCTTCGATCCCTCGCGTCTGAGCCTGACCACTGCGAATACGCAGAGCAGTTTTGTCGTGATGGCTCAAAACCCCGTAGCGAATACCCCGCTCACCTGCGGCACGGGCCAGACGAGCGTGACTGCTGCGACTATTCGGATCACGCCCCACAATTTCACGAATGGTACAACGTATACGCAGTCAGCAGCATGGGCGCTTCGCCCAGGCTTTACCGTGCAAATGACGAATCTGACTGATGGCAATACGCTGCAAGGTACCACGAGTAGTAACTCTTCGATTAGCAGTGTGGTGATAACGGTTTCACGAGCGGGACAATCAGTGTTTACCCGTTCACTGACCCAGGGTCTGCGTGATGATCGTAGGCGGTTTTGTATCTGGGGTGATAACAATAGCCAGTGTAATACGTGGCCTACCAATAATAATCCGACCCGTACGGCCGGAGTCTACACTGTCAATGTCAGGGCCACCAGTAATACGACCCCGCAGATCGTTGTTGAGCAGAGCTTCACCTTTACAGTGCAGTAGGAGGGCGCTTTCAGCGGGTAGGAACAATAACAGCGGCGGGCCACCCGGCTTGCCGCTGTTATTGTTTGCTGGATGCCTCCCGGACGGATTCGGGACAGCCCGGTCGGGCGCCCTTGGGCCGCCCGACCGGGCTGTGCCCGACCGGGGGTGCCAAGGACTGCCATATTTGGCGGCCCCTACGCGGTGTTCGGGGCGACCACCGGCCCCATTGGGGCGACCACCGGCCCCATTGGGGCGACCACCGGGCCCCGCGCGGCGACCCGGGGGGCGATCACCCGCCCCACGCGGGCGACCCCCCGCCCGCGAGGGCCGAGCACCACCACCCACCCC
>JBLWKA010000119.1:0-17052 GCA_048381555.1 Oscillochloridaceae bacterium umkhey_bin13 | reverse complement strand
CCACATTGGGCTGCCCCTACGCGATGGCGGGTGCCGACGGGGGCGATGGCGGGTGCCGACGGGGGCGATGCGGCTCGTTTGAACGCGATTCGTATTCGCCAGAAGGATCGTTGCAACAGTCCTGAGCCAGTTGTGCCCACGGCACGGTTATACCAATGCAGTATGCTACAGTGGGTAGCGCAAGACGCGACCCTAAGCGGGAAGAGGACAGAACCATGGGCAAGATCCTGGTCGTTGATGATAGCAAGCTCGTGACCGACATCGTCAAGCTTCGGCTCGAGATGTACGGCTACGAGGTGCGCCTGGCCCATAGTGGCGAAGAGGCCCTGGCCTGCGTGGCCGAAGAGGTGCCCGATTTGATGGTGCTTGATGTGCAGATGCCCGGTATTGACGGCTACGAAGTCTGTCGGCGCCTGCGCGACAACCCCTTGCTCGATGATCTGCGCATCATTATGCTCACCTCGAGTGATGATAAACATGCCGCTTTCGAGGCCGGTGTAGATGATTATCTGAACAAAGATATTGACCTTTTGAATCTGCCCAACCGGGTCAAACTTGTGCTCGAAATGCTGTGAGCAGACACACCTATGGCTACACCGCTGCGCATCCTGGTCGTTGATGACTCATCGCTTATGCGGCGCATGCTTCGCGAGTTGCTGGGCAGTGAGCCTGACATTGTGGTCGTTGGCGAGGCTGCCAATGGGCGTGAGGCGATCGAACGGGTGATCGAGCTACGGCCCGATCTGATCACCCTTGATGTGCGAATGCCCGTGATGGACGGGATCGAGACGACCCGCCAGATTATGGCCTACCATCCGACGCCCATCCTGGTCTTGACCGCTTCGCTCAACAGCTATGAAGTTGATATTACCTTCCAGATGTTGGGAGCAGGCGCACTCGATGTGATGGAGAAGCCGCGTTTAGGCGATCAACGGGCAATTGACGAGGCCCGTCGGCTGTTGCTGCGCAAAGTCCGTTTGCTTTCACGGGTCAAGGTTGTGACCCATTTACGTGGACGGCGGCAGGCGAGCCCGAGCGAGCCTGGCTTTGCCCCGCGTCCACTTGCCGCGCTCAGCCCTGCACCCCGGCGCGAACCGATCCCGCCCCGCGCCAAGGCCGTGGTGCCTCCTCATGTGCCCGTTGTCAGCGTGAGCAGCGCCCCCTTCCCCATCGTCGTGATCGGGGCCTCGACCGGCGGCCCAAAAATAGTCTTGCAGATCCTGGCGGGCCTGCCCCGTACTTTTCCAGCAGCCATTTTGATTGTGCAGCACATTGCCCAGGGCTTTAGTGGCGGCATGGCCGAATGGCTTGGTGCCAGCATCAAGTTGCCCGTCCACCTGGCAACCGAAGGCGCGCTGCTGACCCCTGGCGAAGTGCTGGTGGCCCCTGATCGGTTCGATCTGCTTGTCCAGCCTCACGGCTCTATTCACCTGAGCAACCATCCCCTGCTGTTGCAACGCCCCGCGATTGATATTGCCATGCAATCGGTCGCTGCGGTCTTTGGCTCAGCCGCCACCGGGGTGTTGCTGACCGGTATGGGCCGCGATGGCGCGATTGGGATGCAGGCGATTCGCCGCACCGGTGGCTTGACGATTGCCCAGGACGAGGCGACCAGCACGATCTTTGGCATGCCCCGGGCGGCAATTGAACTCGGGGCCGCCATGCTTGTCTTGCCTCCGGCCCAGATCGTCAGCACCCTCGTCGAGCGGGTCACCAGCCGCCCATCAGATGCGGGGGCCGTGCGATGAATGGAGCACCCCGCCCAACCAGTTTGAACCAACGCCAGATTGCGACCCTCCGCGATCAGTTGGCAACCTACTGTGGCGTCTACCTGGACGAAACGCGGACCGTGGCACTCGAAGCGGCGATCCAGCGCCGTTCCCGCGCCGTCGGCCAGGATCTGCCTGGCTACCTCGGTTCGCTTGGGGGTGATCGCGCCGAACTCCAACGCCTCGCCGAACTGCTGCTCAATCACGAAACCCAGTTCTTCCGTAATCGGCCCCATATGCAGGCCCTGCGTGAGGTCATTCTGCCGGAATTACACCAACGCCTGGCCCCCGGTGCACCAATCCGGATCTGGAGCGCCGGATGTGCGACTGGCGAAGAGCCCTATTCGCTGGCGATCAGTGCGTTCGAGGCCCTGGGCGACGTCTTGCCCCGCCCGGTCGAGGTCTGGGCCACCGATTTGAGTGAGGCCGCCCTGTACAAGGCTCGGGCCGCAAGCTACCGGGGGCGCAGTCTGGCCAATCTGACGCCACAACAACGCGCCCGCTACTTTACACCCTATGGGGCCGACCTGGTGGTCAATGAACGGGTGCGTCGCCTCGTCCATTTCGAGCAACTCAATCTGCTCGAACCCTTCCCGGCCCAGGCCAAAGGCGTGCAGATCGTATTTTGCCAAAATGTGACGATCTATTTCCAGGTTCAGACCTGTCGTGCCCTGATGGCCCGCTTCTACGAGGCCATGGAAGAAGGCGGGACGCTCTTTCTGGGCTTTTCCGAAACCCTCTGGAATATTTTTGATCGTTTCCGCTGGCGCGAGGTAGGCAACGCCTTTGTATATTATAAAGAGTCAGTTCCGTTGGTGAAACCAGGCCCCGCACGGGTAACGGCCCCCTTGAACCGAGCGACCGCACCGCTGACCAAACCGCCGCTCCCTGCGCCACCCCGGCCCCCACGGCCGCCCCGGCCCAGTCCGTACCCGGCAGGGCGCAACGAGGCAGTCGTCGAACTGGCCCAACGCGGACGCACCTTATTGGATGCAGGCCAGGCCGAAGCCGCCCTCGAACTGTTCTACCAGGCTCCGCTGGCGGGGGCGCAGGCCCCTACCATCCTGGCCCTCGCCGCCCGTGCCCACGCTGATCGGGGCGATCTTGATCTGGCTGCCGCCGAAGCACGGCGCGCCCTGGAGTTGAATGCCCTGACCACCGAAGCCTATCTGCTCTTGGGTTTGATTGCCGCCCGCCAGGGCCGCCACGCTGCGGCGATCAGCCAACTTGAACGCGCACGTACCCTTGATGCGGCCTCGCCCGTGATCGCCTTCCATTTAGCCGAATGTTATCGCCAGGTTGGCCGCCTTCAGGACGCCCTCAACGAATATCGCCGGACGATTCGCACCCTTGCCAGTCTGCCGTCTGACCGCTTGATTGATGGTGTTGCCGCCGGTTGGCTCAGCGAGACCTGCCGCCGTTACGTTGCGATGATCAGTGGTCAAGGCCTCTGATTTTAGCTTTTAGCTTTTAGCTTTTGGATTTTGGATTGTGGGTTGTGGACGTTGATTGTGGATTGTGGATGTTCGTTATGCCCAAACAGCGCCTCTTTTTTCAGCATCGCCCCCTTTGCTGCACTCTCGTGAGCCACCGCATTGGGACGCGGCCTGGTCGGCCACGCCGTCGGTCGGCTCCTGAACCCGTGCCCGCGCCCGCCCCAAGCCTCAGTCCAGAACAACAACGCCGGGCAGCCGAAATCGAGCAAGAGCTCCAGATGGCGCGTGATATTCAGCAAGGGCTGTTGCTCGAAGCCGCCCCCCATTTACGGGGCTGGGAACTCGCAGCGATCTCGTTACCGGCCCGTGATCTAGGTGGCGATCTGTATGATTTTCTGAGCCTGGGCGATGGGGTGCAAGGGATCATGATTGGCGACGTGAGTGGCAAAGGCTTGCCGGCCGCGCTGCGCATGGCGGTGGCCCGCACCCTCTTTCGGCACGAAGCGCGCCGCGATGAAGCCCCCGGCGTCACCCTGGCCGGGGTTAATCGGGGCGTACTAAGCGAAATTCCCCAGGGCATGGTCACCATGCTCTACCTGCGGCTCGATACCCGTTGCGGCCATCTGCACCTGGCGAATGCTGGGCACACCTTCCCTATGTTTGTGAATGGCACCGTCCACGAACTCGAACTCTCGGGTTTGCCGCTGGGGGTGGATGGTGACAGTGACTATAGCGAGGCCAGTGCCGAGGTTGGCCCCGGCGATACAGTCATCCTCTATACTGATGGTGTGCTTGAGGCCGAAGATCAGGCCGGCGCAATCTTCAGCTACGAGCGCTTGCAAGCCCTGATCGAAGCCCATGCCCACCTGCGCCCGCGCGCCATGGTTGCGCTGATGTTGCATACGCTGCGCGCCTGGAGCAACGGGGCCAGCCAGAGTGACGATGTGACGATTGTGATCTTACGCCGCCGTTTACTCGATCTTGACGCCGAATTACATGGCGTTGTCGCCGAGGTATTGGGGCCAGAACGGGCCGACGTCTTCTGGGAAGAGGCCACCGCGCTCCGGGATGGGCAACACGGTCCCGAACATTGGATCCAGATGTTACCTACGTTGATCAAACAGGCCCAGACCCGTTTCGGGCGCGGCCTGGCCCGTGAACTCCAGCAGCAGTTGCGTTTGACGATCGAGGACTATCGTAGTCCGTAATAAGTCCACCTAAAGTGTGCCAGCACGCGAGCGGCTACAGCAACGTTGCCCATGGGGTTACCGCCTCCGAAGCATATACAGTGGGCCAGCGACATGGTATAGTTAAAGGCCCAAATGCAGGGGTAACGCCACTGCGGCGAGATGGAGAGGGTTATGTCGGCGAATGATCAGTTGCAATTTATGCCGCTCGACCTGGATACGTTTACCGGGAGTGAGCGCTTTATGGCGGGCACCCGCCTGGGGGCAGCCTTTAGCCAGGGTATGCGTTCGTACCTACGAGCGGCCTATACTGAGGCGATTGAGCATTTTAAGGCCGCGCTGATCGCCGCGTATGTTGATGGTGAAGAACAGGCCCAGATCTTCGAGCGTGAACGGGCGATTATCTACTTGTATATTGGCAATGCCCTTGCCTTCCAGGATGACTGGGAAGGGGCGCTGCGCGAATATCTCGAAGCGGTACAAACCGATCAACAACTGGCCGAGGCCCACTATAATTTGGGCGTTTCGTTTGCTGCGATGGGTCAGATTGACCGGGCGATTGCGGCCTTCAAAGAGACCCTCGAACACAATCCGAGCCTTTACGAAGCCCATTTTGCCCTGGGTCGCTGTTACCAAAAGGCCGACGATGCGGGACGCGCCTACATCCACTATAACAGTGCCTGTAATGCCCGCCCCCAGGCCGCCGAGCCACGGTATTATATGGGTCTGATGCATCAGAGCCATGGTGCCCACGAATTGGCCCAGCGCTGCTTCGCCGAGGCGCTCCGGGTTGAACCAACCTTCGTTTCACCTGATCCCGAACCGGGCGAGAGCAACCTGATCACCCGCAGTGAAGAGGAAGTCGCCCAGTGGTACTATCGCTTGAGCAATGCGCTGAAACAGCAACGCTACGAAGAAGAGGCCGAGCGGATCTATCGGGCGCTGTTGCAGTGGCGCCCTCAAGAGCATCACGCGCATTATCTGCTTGGCAATCTGCTGGCCCGCCAGCAGCGCTTCGAAGAGGCGATCGCCGAATATCAGCAGGTGCCGCCCCAGCATCGCCACTATGTTGATGCCCGGTTACGCATGAGTGCCGTACTGCGCCTCCAGAAGCAGACTAAACAGGCCTATGACCTGCTCTTCGAGTGCGCCCGCCTCAATCCTGGTCATGGGCAAATCTTTCTGGGGATGGGCAAACTGCTCTACGATATGGGTCTGAATGCTCAGGCTGTGCGGGCCTTCGAACGGGCGGTGCAACTCTTGCCCCGTGATCCGCAGGCCCACTATTTGCTTGGGTTTATGTATAGTATGCTCGGTCGCGAAAGCTGGGCCCTGGCCGCATGGCGCAAAGCTGTCGAACTGGCACCCAATGCCCACTCGTTGCGCTACGACCTGGGGTATATGTATGTGCGACGTGGGCGCTACGACCTGGCCGCGATTGAATTTCAACTTGTGCTTGACCATTGGCCCGATGATCTCGAAACCAGCTTTATGCTCGGCCTCTGTTACAAAGAGTTGATCGAACCAGCGCGGGCGATTCCGCTCTTCGAGAAGGTACTGCGCCGCAATCCACGCCACGCCCAGGCCCTCTATTACTTGGGGGCCTGTTACCTCCAAATTGGCAATACTTCCCTTGGCAAAGCCTATCTGCGCCGCTATGATCACCTGGCACGCCAGAGCAAGACCGTACCAGCTCCGCCCTCGGCGCGCCGCCGCCATTCTGCCCCGGCAAACTATTCGTAGGCTGCACCCACGTTACGGTGTGGTGCTCCATGCTCGTTATAGTGTGAGGGTAGCTACGGCTGTGCCTAGCAGCGATCAGAAGGGGTTTCGTATGCAGCGTGTCGAGCTGAACATCCCCTCGAATCCTATCTTCGAGCGCGTGGCTCGGGCGAGTGCCGCCGAAGTTGGAACCGCCTTCGGTTTCTCCGAAGAACGGATCGAGGATCTAAAGCTAGCGATTAGCGAAGCGGTCAATAATGCGATTGATCACGGTAATCGCCGCGAGGCCACTAAGCTGGTTGCTGTGGTCTTCGAAATTGATGGTGAAAAGCTGGAAGTTCGGATTAGCGACGAAGGCTCCGGCCTCGAGAAGGTTGACCTCTCGCGGCGGGTCGTAGATGAAGCGAACCTAGAGGCTGGCCAGCTCCGTGGCTTCGGCATGTATCTGATCAGTGAACTGGTTGACGACCTAGAGGTGAGTTCGTCGCACCAAGGGACGGTGCTCACCCTGCGTCTGTATCGAAGGGAGTAGCCATGAGCGACATCATCCGGCGTGAGGAGTTCGGCGAGGTCGCCATCCTACATATTACGACCACCAGCGTTGATGCCATTTCGGCCGCCGCAATTGCTGCCGAATGCCAGGAAATGCGCCCGATTACGGTGCTGGACTTTAGCGAGGTCTCGTTCATCAACTCAGCCGGAATTTCGGCCCTCTTGAAGTTTGTGGTCTCGGCGCGCAAGGCGGGGTATAAGCTCTTTGCGATGCACGTTAGCCCGCACCACCAGAAGATCTTCAAGATGGTCGAGATGTCACGTTTTATGCCCACGATCGAGGATCGGGATCTGGCAGAGTATCGTGCTGCCTAAGGCAGGGCAAGCATATGGTATAGTAGCAGCATGGATGGATGCAGATGATGGTTTTGACGTAAACCTTGTGTGATTACCTGCATGCATCACGTTCTTGTGAGTGAGTGATCCCGATCTTAAAGTGAGGCACCTGTGTCACCTACGGTGATGGTTGTCGAAGACGATCCGGCCACCCGCCGCCTGTACCGCTTTTTGCTGATCAATAGCGGCTACACGGTGGTTGAAGCCGAAGATGGGGTGATTGCCCTGGAACGGCTTGCGAACCAGCCCTGCGATGTGGTAATTACTGATATGAACATGCCCCGCATGAGCGGGCTTGATCTCGTGCGTACCCTGCGCCAAAACAATTCTCCAGTCTATGTGATTATGGTCACGGCCTTCGGTTCCCCCGATACCGAGAAGCACGCCTTCCGGGCTGGGGTCAACGAGTATTTGACCAAACCATTTGACTTTGAGGAGCTTGAGCGCCGGGTGCAAAACTTCTTTAGTCGCCAGGCAGGGTAACCCCATCCCTAACCGACCTGCTGCATCCGGCCCTGAGTAAACTCTCAGGGCCGGATGTTTATTTGTTTAGGTAGGGTTTGGCTCTCCAAACACGTTAACCTTGGCCAAGAGCAGCAATCCTGTGCCAAGATACAGCCCCAAGATGAGAATCTTTTCACGCGGCGTATGGCCTGCTGTAGTTAAAACGCAAGCGATTTAGGGTAAACTAGAAAAATTAAAAGGAAATTACAGGGATTGCCGCCCGCTGCGGCTGGCGACCTTTCAGCCAAGGATTACCTCTCTATGTCTCAGCACCCGCCATCTGTTGCCGCGACACCAGCGCGGGCGCGCCTGCTTGTGGTTGAAGATGATGTGAATATTCGCACCTTCTGCCAACGTCTGCTCCGCATGAATTATGAGGTCGAAGTGGCCGAGCATGGCCAGGCTGCGTTAGCCCTGCTGCAGAGCAAGCCGTTTGATCTGGTGCTTACCGATCTGCAGATGCCGGTAATGGGTGGGCTCGAACTCTTGACCCAGATCCGTCAACACTTTCCCCAGGTTGATACGATCGTGTTGACCGCCCACGCCACGGTAGATACGGCCCGCGATGCCCTGAAACTCGGAGCGCTCGATTATTTGGATAAGCCGGTTGAGGCCGAGAATCTGACCCGGACGGTGCGCACCTGCCTGGAACTGCGGCGCACCCGCCAGGAAAAGAACCGGCTCTCGGATCTGGTTTTTATGTACCAGTTTAGTCAGGCGATTGCGAGTACCCTGGAACTCGAACATCAGGTGCAGCAGATCATCAGTTTCCTCTGGCAGCGTTATGCACCTGCGGCGGTCAGTTTGAGTATGATCGAGGGCGATCAGTTGCGCCTGCTGTTGGCCCGCAGTGCCACCAATCGGTCTCCGCTTGGGCCCCAGCTTGCGCTCCCGAAGCCTCTCACCGCCGAAGATCTGCAACAGACCCATATGACCATGGTTGGTTGTCCCGTTGGGGCAAGCAGTGACCCACGGCAACTCGGGGTTGAGTTACGCAGCCATGATCGGCCGGTAGGCTATTTGCACCTGGCCCGTCACGCCGAACAGCCGCCGTTTGATGGGGCCGAACGCCAGTTACTGGGCATCTTTGCAGGCCAGGTCGCGGCTTCACTTGATAATGCTCGTCTGCACCGTGCCCTCAAAGAGCAGCATCGTCAGACGATTGCTGCGCTTAGCGAGGCGATTGATGCCCGTGATACCTATACCTACGGCCATTCGCGCCAGGTCACCCGCTATGCGGTGCGCCTCGCTGAAGTGATTGGACTGGCTCCCGAGCGGATCGAACTGCTCGATTACGCCAGTTTGCTCCATGATGTGGGCAAGATTGGGGTGCGCGACCATGTACTGCTTAAACCCGGTGCTCTTGATGCCGAAGAGTTTGCAATGATGTCCCTGCATCCTCAGATTGGGGTGCGGATTATCGAGCAGGTAGGTGGTTTGCATCCAACCCTGCCGATCATTGCTGCTCACCACGAACGTTGGGACGGCCAGGGTTACCCGTGCGGGTTGGCTGGCGAAGCCATTCCGTTAGAGGCGCGCATTCTGGCGATTGCCGACGCCTACGAGGCTATGACTGCCAATCGGGCCTATCGTCCAGCTATGCGTAGCGAAGAGGCGCTGGGGATTTTGTTGCGTGGACGTGGCGTGCAATGGGATCCGCACCTCGTTGACCAGTTCGTAGCCCTGATCCGCCACGAAGGTGAGCAGTTGCGGATTGGCGAGATCCCGGCTCAGTTAACGAACCCGCGCCTAGCTACTCCGATCAAGGTAGCAAGGTAGACGTTGGGTGATATGCGATCTCACTTAGGACAGTTCCAGTTCCTTCGTTCCTGGATATTTCACGTTGCCATCCTGATTGCGCTCGCACTTGGCTTGCTTGCGTTGAAACCTAACGCATCGCCGTTTTGGGCTGATGAAGCCTATACCGTGCTGGCCGTGCGAGCGGAGTCTTGGCCGGCCTTGATCCAGATCAATCTGCGTAACGAAGAAACTCCTCCGCTTTATTTTGTTCTTGCCCGCAGTTGGGCGCTGTTCTGGGGTGATTCACGTGAGGCAAGCCTGCGCTTGCTCTCGACCATTGCGTTCGTCGGATGTATTCCGCTGATCGCCCTGTTAGGAACTCAACTCTGGTCACGCTCAGTTGGACTGACTGCAGCGCTCCTTCTTGCGATCAATCCATTTGCGCTGTATTACGCCCAAGAGGCGCGAGCCTATGTGCTGGCGGTTTTTCTTAGTTTGCTGCTAGCCCTGGCCGCAGTAGTCTACGTGCAGCGGCCCGGTCGCTGGCCCTGGCTCGCTTCGGTACTAAGCGGCACCGCACTCTGTTATACGAGCTATTTTGGCGGCTTGACCGTAGCCGGGCTTGGTCTAGCCGTCGGATGGTTGCTGCTGTACCGCGCATGGCACTTCCCGCCTACGTTAGCTTGGCAGACGCGCTGGGGGGCACTATTAGGTTGGATCGGGGTGCAACTGGTAGTCTTACTGTTGCTCTTGCCCTGGATTCCAGCAGTTCAATACCAGATTGTCGTAGCCGAAGCAACGACCCAGTCTGCATCACGCAATCTTTTTGCTCAGGTCGGTACTGGCTTATTGGCGCTCATCACCGCTTTTCCCAATAACAATATGGTGAGCCTCATTCTTGTGGTATTAGCTATATTGCAACTGTTGCTTGGGTTCCTATGGGTGACAATGCTGGCAACATGGACACAGCGCATCTGGTTGACTGGTGGCCTCTTGATACCGGTATTGGCTGCTGTGCTGATTTTCCAGGGTGACAGCCAATTTACAGCACGCTACCTGTTATTGGCTCAACCCTGGTTATTGCTGGCCCTGGCCGCAGCTGCACTCGAAGTAGGCCAGCTACAACGCTACTTCGTTTCTATTGGTCGAGGGCTACTCGACTCGTTATGCTGGTTCTGACCAGTTTTGTCACCTGGTTAACGGCAAGCCCGAATGCGCGTCGTACTGGAGGATGGGATCGGATTGCAGCTAATGTGGCAGCGGCTGCCCAACCCGCAGATGCGATCTTCTTTGCCCCTCCCTGGGCGCAGGCTCCATTTGTGATCCGATATCACGGCCCATCCCTGCCCCTTTATGGGGCCGAGAGCTTTGCCAGTTATTACTATGAAGGGGGAAGACCTTTTACAGTGAATGAGTTTGCATATCCAGCGTTGCAACGCCACCTTACTACAGGAGGGCGCGCCTGGATCGTTTGGGATCGCCTCTATGGCGTACGACCAAGTGGGATTGATGGTTTCGTGATCGAGGAATGGGAGTACGGCACAACAGGTTTATTGCTTATTGCTGCGCCGTAATCTACTGCTACATCTGAGTTAGGACGCAGGGCGTTGCATGTGCAACGCCCCTGTGCGTCACTCTAGATCCCATTCGGACTGACCAGCGTCGGTGGTGGCCCGTCAAGCTCTTCGGGTTCTTCGACCGACAGAGCCGCGATGCGATCCCCAGCATCAAGGTTAACCGCGATCACGCCCTGCGTGATCCGTCCGAGCCGCGAGATCTCGTCGGCGCTAGTGCGCATCAAGACGCCCCCGGTACTGATGAAGGTCAGTAACGAACGATCAGTGACAATTTCGGCCCCGGCGATTTCGTCGCCCTGGCGCAACTTGATCGTGATCACGCCCCCGGTAGCCCGACCCTTGGTCGGGTACTCATCAAGGCTGGTGCGCTTGCCCATACCGCGAGCCGTCACGACCAGCAGATCATGGTCGGGCCGCACCAGCTGCATGCTGATCACACGGTCGTCCTCGCCCAGATTGATGCCGTTAACGCCGGTGGCTGGGCGACCCATCGGACGCACTTCGCTCTGCCGGAAGCGGGCGGTCTGACCGCGCACCGTCGTCATCAGAATGTCTTCCTGACCGTGACTGACCTGCACCCAGCCCAGGCGGTCGCCCTCTTCGAGGCCAATCGCAATCAGGCCGTTCGAGCGCACCTGACTGTACTCGCGCAGGGCAGTGCGTTTGATCTTGCCGCGATGGGTTGCCATCACCAGATATTCGCCGTTAAAATCAGGCACGGCCAACATACTCGTGACCTGTTCACCCGGTTCGAGCGAGATCAGGTTGACCAGCGGGAGACCCTTGGCGGTGCGCGAACTATCCGGGACTTCGTGGGCCTTGAGTTGGTAGACCTTGCCGCGATCCGTGAAGAAGAGCAGGTTTTCGAGCGAGCTACAGTTGAGCAAGTGGCGCACCAGGTCTTCACCCTTGGTCTTATGGCTCTGGATGCCACGCCCGCCGCGGCGCTGAGTGCGGTAGGTGTCGGCGGCCTGGCGCTTGATATAGCCGCGATCAGTGAAGGTGATCAGGACGCGAATATCGGGAATAAGATCCTCGTCCGAGACTTCACCGCTCACGTCGGGCACGATCCGGGTACGGCGCTCATCGCCATACTTCTGCTTCAGATGGGCTAGGTCGGTCTTGATCAGGTGCAGCACCTTGCGCGGATTAGCGAGGATATCTTCGAGCTCGGCGATCAGTTTGATCACCTCGTTATACTCATCCTCGATCTTTTTGCGTTCGAGCGCAGCTAAGCGGCGCAGTTGCATTTCGAGAATCGCGTTAGCCTGAATTTCGGTCAGGGTGAAGTTGCGCATCAGATTGTTGCGCGCACTTTCGGTGGTACGTGATTCACGAATGGTGCGAATAATCGCATCAATATTGTCGAGGGCGATCTTCAAACCTTCGAGAATATGGGCCCGGGCCTTGGCCTTGGCCAGATCAAACTCGGTACGCCGCCGAATCACCTCTTGGCGATGGGCGATATACTCCTGCAGCATACGCTTGAGGGTCAGCACCTTAGGTTGACGGCCATTTTCGACCAGGGCCAGCATATTGATGCCGAAGGTTGTCTGCATCTGGGTATGCTTATAGAGCGCATTCAGCACCTTTTTGGGCTGGGCATCCTGTTTGAGCAGAATAACCAGGCGCATGCCGGTGCGATCTGACTCATCACGCACATCACGCACGCCTTCGATCTTCTTATCTTTGACGAGTTCGGCAATGCGTTCCTGGAGGCGAGCCTTATTGACCTGGTACGGCAGCTCGGTGACGACGATATTGAAGGCCCCGCGGTTCGCTTCTTCGATATGGGCTTTAGCGCGCAGCGTGATCTGACCGCGCCCAGTCGAATAAGCGGCCAGAATGCCCTCGGTGCCAAGAATACTGGCGGCGGTGGGAAAATCGGGGCCGGGCACAATCTTGATCAACTCCTCGACCGTGGCCTCGGGGTTGTCAATCAGATACGTAATCGCATCACAGAGCTCATTCAGGTTATGGGGCGGGATATTGGTGGCCATGCCGACAGCAATGCCAGCGGCTCCATTCAGGAGCAGATTGGGCAGCATGGCGGGCAGCACCGCCGGTTCGCGGTAAGACGAGTCGAAGTTATCGCGGAAGTCTACGGTATCTTTATCAATATCGAAGAGCAGTTCTTCGGCAATAGCAGACAGACGCGCCTCGGTATAGCGCATCGCGGCCGGCGGATCGCCGTCCACACTGTTATGCACCACACAGCCGTTGGCGAGCATAAAATTATGATGCTCGTCCACCGTAATATCGTAGACATCAACCCGCTCATCAAGCCAGCGCATTGAAACAACCCGATGGTTATGGGTTGCCGCAACCTGAAGCGCCTCGTCAAAGCTATTGAAGTAGGACCCAAGCTTGGTGCTCTTAGGGATCCAATTTGCATTGCGCTGGGCATCATAAAGCGCTGGCGTAACGGCCTCAGGCCCGAACTGAGCCATTAAGCGGGCAACATAACCCGCCACCTTGGTACGCATCACTTGGCGGGCATAGGTTTGATCAGCCCACTTCTCACGCAGAGATTCGGCGGAGCGTGACGCCAATTCGTTCATCATCGTCGGGTTAGCCGCGATCCGCCGCGCATTACTGGCCCGCACGGCAGCCGATTGGGCTTGCCGAAACTGGGGGTCAGCCCATTGACGGGCGAGCTTAGCACGATGCATGTGCCGCATCGCCGGATTCGCCCAAAGGCGCTGCGCCATGCGGCGATGATGGTCAGGCGCAAAGCGGGCACGATAATCCGGATCGATCCAGAGGCGGCGTGCCCCTTCGCTCAACTGTTGACGGAGGGCTGGATCGCTCATAGCGAAGGTAATGGCCGCAACAATCCGCTGACGTTCCTGGGGATCAGCCCACATGGCACGGCTACGCTCAGCCACAATTTTGGCCACACGCTCACGCTGGACCGCAGTGAGTGGGCGCTTCTCGATCCCACGCAAGGCCCGACTCATCTTTGCTCGGTACACCGGATCTTGCCACAACTGACGAAGATACTCGCCCTGACGGCGGGCCGGTTCAGGATCACGCTGATAGCGCGCACGCAGAGACGATGCAACCCGCGGTCCGTTCGCAGTACGAAACGCAGGATCTTGGTTCTGCGCAACCATCCGTTCACGCCGGGCCTGACGAGCCTCGGGATGGTTTGCATAGTAGGCACGCACTCCAGCCGCTTGGGCCGCACGGAAGGTTTCGTCACTCCAGAGTTGATCGAGATGGGCTGCGTGCAGATGAAAATGTTCGAGCCAGCCCATACGCTCAATATTTGTAGGCCGATTATCGAAACGGTTGAAATCCCGATGGTGGCGCACAAATGTGCGACCACGCAAAGGCGTCAGACCGCGCTGCTCGTTATAGGCATCAGCAAGATGATGAACGAACTCGTACTCCCCGGTGGCTGGCTGAAGCACGCGCAGATAGTCATTCGAGCCACGCCGCACCGGAGCGGTATCGAAGTAGCCTGCCATCAAACTGTCTTCGATCGTCAGTTCATGGGCCTGCTTCCAGGTGCCATCACGGAGCATAAAACGATGATCAGGCGTGCAACGCACGGTTGAGCCATCATCAAAAGTCAGTTCGACTAATTCGGCGTTGCGGCGTGTAATCCGCGAGTAGCGACCTTCGCCAACCACAATCTTGCCGTGGCTATCAACCGAATAGACGTAAAAAATCTCGTTCGGTGGCAAGTCTGCCAATTCGGCAAAGGTGCGCTCGGTACCATCGAGCAGTTTAATGCGCGTATCGCCCGTGAAACAGCCAAAATTCCCTTGGCCGTCAATCAGTTGATAGCGCATATTCCAGGGCTGGGCCAGGCGTGCGAGCGCATCGTAGACCGATGAGTCGCCGTGGGGGTGCATTTTGCCCAGCACATCCCCGACAATACGGGCGCTCTTTTTGTAGGCCTGGTTGCTGCGGAAGCCCATGTCCCACATGCCATACAGGATGCGCCGCTGCACGGGTTTGAGCCCGTCACGCGCATCGGGGAGCGCACGGGCTACGATGACGCTCATTGCGTAGCTGAGATACGCTGTGCGCACTTCACTGGTAATATTGACGGGCCGGACAATCCCGATCTCCATGTGTCACTCCGCCGCTTTCTAATGCGTTAAATGCCATCTACAATTATACCAGATTCGGGGGGCGCTGTCCAATAAAAGCATACGTTTGTGCGATTTTTCCGTTGGCCTCTGGGTAAGACGTTGGTCGCCCTGCGCTGTGCTAGAATTGGTCGGGGTGCGCTTGATCGTGATTGAACAAGGCTGCTACGATGGCAAAGTTAGTCCTCGATCTGCACGCGATCTATAATCGGAGCGATCAGATCGAAACCCAATTGAACCGGATTATTCAGGATGCGGTTGATAAGCGCATTGCCCTGGTCGAGATTATCCCAGGCAAGGGGAGCGGGCAACTCAAGAAGCGCGTGCTGCGTTTTCTTAATCAAGCCCATATTCGGGCACTGTACCATCGCATCGAGAAGGACGACCGCAATTTCGGGCGCATCTTCGTCCATTTTCGGCATTGATGTTGTGTTGGGTTTGAACCCCAGGAACGTATCGGACGCCCAGGGATCACGTCGCCCGCCCAGGGATCGCGTTGCGCATCGCGCCATCGGATCCGTGGTGGCGACATGGAGGGCCGCATCGCGCCATCGGATCCGTGGTGGCGACACGGAGGGCCGAAGCATTCGCCACCGGATGATCGATTGCAAACACGATCCATCCCATGCGAATGCTTCGGCCTTACACGTCGCCCGCCCAGGGATCACGTCGCCCGCCCAGGGATCGCGTTGCCCGCCCAGGGATCGCGTCGCCCGCCCAGGGATCGCGTTGCCCGCCCAGGGATCGCGTCGCCCGCCCAGGGATCACGTCGCCCGCCCAGGGATCGCGTTGCCCGCCCAGGGATCGCGTTGCCCGCATTCGCGGACAGCCCCTTGCCCAGCCCCACCATGCTATAATCGCCCTACGCGACTCATCCGACCAGGAGGCACCGATGCCTGAGTATGGTTTTGCCACCCGTGCGATCCACGCCGGCCAGGATCCCGATCCCGCTACCGGGGCAGTGATCGTTCCGATCTATCAGACCAGCACCTTCGCCCAGGAAGCCGTTGGTGTTCATAAGGGCTATGACTATGCCCGTTCGGGCAACCCGACCCGTACCGCGCTCGAAGTGGCGCTCGCCGCGCTCGAAGATGGCCAGCACGGGATCTGTTTTGCTTCGGGGTTGGCCGCCGAAACCACCCTGGCCCTGGCGCTGCTTAAGAGTGGCGATCATGTTGTCTGTGGCGATGATGTCTATGGCGGTACCTACCGGCTCTTTAAGCGCGTGCTTGAGGATAAGGGGATCAGTACCAGTTTTGTGGATACCCGTGATCCGGAACAGATTGCGGGCGCGCTGACCCCGCAGACCCGTTTGATCTGGCTGGAAACCCCGACCAATCCGCTGCTGAAATTGGCTGATATTGCCGCGATCAGTGCCCTGGGCCACGCGCAGGGGGTGCTGACCGTCGTAGACAATACCTTTGCTTCGCCTGCCTGCCAGCGCCCGCTGGCCCTCGGCGCTGATATTGTGCTCCATTCGACGACCAAATATCTGGGCGGGCACTCGGATGTGGTCGGCGGGGCCTTGATCACCAATGATGACGAGGTTGCGGCCCGCTTGCGTTTTGTGCAAAACGCGGCCGGTGGCACGCCCGGCCCCTTCGACTGTTGGCTCGTGCTGCGGGGCATCAAGACCTTGCAGTTGCGGATGCGCCAGCATGGCGAAAATGCCATAGCAGTCGCACGGTTCTTGCAGAGCCACGCCGCCGTCGAGCAGGTGATCTATCCGGGCTTGCCCGAGCATCCCCAGCACGAGTTGGCCCGCCGCCAGATGCTTGGCTTCAGTGGCATGGTCAGTTTTATTGCCGGGGGCGGCGAAAAAGCCGCCCATAAAATCGTGAGCCGCACCCGGCTCTTTACGCTGGCCGAAAGTCTGGGTGGAGTCGAGAGCCTGATTGAAGTGCCTGCCGCGATGACCCACGCCTCGGTGGCTGGTTCGACCCTGGAAGTACCAGCGGGCCTGGTGCGCCTCAGTGTCGGGATCGAGGATCTGGATGATCTGCTGGATGACCTTGATCAGGCGTTAGATTAGGGGAGGCTGGTGCGAACTGCGCGAAAGCGGCCGTGTCACCACCCGACTTCATCAAAAAACACACCGGCTCCACAGAGTGAGCCCCACACCCCCG
>JBLWKA010000118.1:15394-17222 GCA_048381555.1 Oscillochloridaceae bacterium umkhey_bin13 | reverse complement strand
CCCTGGCCCGCAATGGCATGCCTGGTCGGCGCAGGCGCGTACCCGCTACGAAACCCACTTCACAGCGGCCCATTTTCAGCAACGCCTGCTGGAGGCACTTCGTGAGAGGTGATCTGGTTTTGGGGCTTTTTTCGTGGGAACCAGTCCCTACACCCTGGTCTTAGTGTAGGGACTAGCCCTATACTCTTTTTATTTCTTGTGTTATTTTCGATCTTTTTTCGTGGGGGCCAGCCCCCACACCCCCGCGAGGGGCCTTGCCCCTTCGAACCCCAATTTATGGTATGTAGCCATGCGACAGCCCGTGCATATGCCTCATTCCTGACGGTGCGTGACCAGGCGTATGTGGATGGGTTAACGGCATTCGGGTACTATGATCGCTGCGCCTCCCGTTTGCATGCTGCACCTGCCATTTGCGAGTTGATAAGTGACTGAGGGGGGGAAAACTGAAAGCGGAATGCGGAATGCAGAAAATGCGTCGCAGCAATGGAACTACCCGCCACCAGAAAATGTACCGTCAGGAATGAGGCGGGGGAAAGCGGGGGAAAGCGGGGGAAAGCTGAAAGCGGAAAGACGAAAAAGCTTCGCAGCAATCGAACTCATCACTGCTAGAAAATGCACTGTCAGGCATGAGGCGGGGGAAAAAGGAGAGCTGAAAACGGAAAGCTGAACATGCGTCGCAGCAATCGAGCTACCTGCCACCAGGAAATGTATCGTCAGGCATGAGGCATGCGCTGCCAAGCGTACAAGCCAGCAACGCGCCTAAATTGGGGGTTCGAAGGGGGCAAGGCCCCCTCGCGGGGGTGTGGGGGCTGGCCCCCACGAAAAAAGATCGAATTAGGTATAAAAAATCACCCCTTATAAAAGTATAAAATCTGTCCACCACAAAAAAAGATCTACATTTAACGTAACCTAGCAAGCGTAGACACAGGCCCCAGGAAAAAAGCTCAAATTGGCGCACGGCGCAGTCCCCACCATACGCCTCCGCCATCAGACTCTTGACGTGCAATGAGCAACGCGCTACGCTTTATCTGGGACGAGCAGAAGAATCAGGCCAACTTTCGCAAGTAGAGTTTCAGTAAGGAATACCGATAATGACTACAGTCAATGAAATCAAAACCGCAATTAAGCAACTCACCATTGACGAACTGCGTGAACTGCGTACTTGGTACGAATTGTTTGAGGCCGAACAATGGGATGTGCAGATTGAAGCCGATGTTGTGGCGGGACGGCTTGATGCTCTTGCTGACGAAGCGATCCGAGACTTCCAGACAGGAACAGCGACCGAGCTATGAGACATTTTGCTAGTCCTGCTTTTTGGCAACACTATGATCGCTTACCGTCCGCTGTGCAAGCGCAGGCTGATAAGAGCTATGAACTGCTCAAAGCAAATCCGCAGCATCCCTCGCTTCACTTCAAACAACTTGGGCGCTTCTGGAGTGTGCGGATTGGGTTGCGTTATCGCGCTTTAGCAGTTGCCGTACCTGAAGGGCTGATCTGGTTCTGGATTGGCTCGCATGCGGAGTATGATCGACTGGTGAAGGGGTGAATTTCCAGGTCAACGCTCACGCAGAGGGCTGGGGAAATATGAAAGCTGAAATATGAAAATGCGTCGCAGCAATGGAACTACCCGCCACCAGAAAATGCACCGTCAGGCATGAGGCGGGGGAAAGCTGAAAGTGGAAAGCTGAAATATGAAAATGCGTCGCAGCAATGGAACTACCCGCCACCAG
Source organism: Oscillochloridaceae bacterium umkhey_bin13 (assembly GCA_048381555.1). Taxonomy (GTDB): domain Bacteria; phylum Chloroflexota; class Chloroflexia; order Chloroflexales; family Chloroflexaceae; genus Viridilinea. The sequence continues at coordinate 15,492 of JBLWKA010000118.1, read as the reverse complement.
AAAATGCACCGTCAGGCATGAGGCGGGGGAAAGCTGAAAGTGGAAAGCTGAAATATGAAAATGTGTCGCAGCAATGGAACTACCCGCCACCAGAAAAT
>JBLWKA010000118.1:0-15294 GCA_048381555.1 Oscillochloridaceae bacterium umkhey_bin13 | reverse complement strand
CCGCCACCAGAAAATGCACCGTCAGGCATGAGGCGGGGGAAAGCTGAAAGTGGAAAGCTGAAATATGAAAATGTGTCGCAGCAATGGAACTACCCGCCACCAGAAAATGCACCGTCAGGCATGAGGCGGGGGAAAGCTGAAAGTGGAAAGCTGAAATATGAAAATGTGTCGCAGCAATGGAACTACCCGCCACCAGAAAATGCACCGTCAGGCATGAGGCATGCGCTGCCAAGCGTACAAGCTAGCAACGCGCTCAAATTGGGGGTTCGAAGGGGGCAAGGCCCCCTCGCGGGGGTGTGGGGGCTGGCCCCCACGAAAAAAGATCGATAAAAAGACGAGAAAAGAGGGGGATGGGGGCTGGCCCCCACGAAAAAATCTACATTTAACATAAAAACCTGCAAAAAATCAGCAAGGCGCAGCCCACCCATGCACATCCTCCACGTCATTCCCTCGCTTGGCCCGCAACGTGGCGGCCCGGTCGTGGTGGCGCGTGCGCTTGCCACTGGCCTGGTTACCGCAGGCCTGAAGGTTACCGTCATTGCCACTGATGACAATGGTCGCGGCAAGCAGGCCGTGCCACTCTACCAAGCGGTGGTCGAACAAGGGGTTACGTATCGCTATTTTCCGCGTCAGACCCGCTTTTACACCGTTTCGTGGCCGCTTGCGCAATGGTTGGATCAGCACATCACCCAGTATGATCTGCTACACATCCATGGCCTGTTCTCGTTTGCCCCCTTGATCGCCGCCTGGATCGCCCGTAAACGGAACCGCCCCTACCTCATTCGCCCGCTAGGCACGCTGAACCGTTGGGGCATGCAGCAGCGCAAACCCCTGCTCAAACAACTTTCCTTTCAACTGCTTGACCGCCATGCCCTGGCTGGAGCAGCGGCGGTTCACTATACGAGCGAACAGGAACGGATCGAAGCGGCATCATTGGGCGTGCCTCATCGTGGGGTCGTTATTCCCTTGCCCGTTGCGTTGCCTGCCCACGAATTGGCAGCCGCACGGGGCAAACTGTCCACCCATTATCCCCAGCTTCAGGGCCGAACTGTAGTCCTGTTCCTCTCGCGCCTTGATCAAAAAAAGGGCCTCGATCTGCTAATTCCGGCCTTTGCCGAGGCGCGGCGCAGCAATCCTGCGCTGGCGCTGGTGATTGCTGGCTCAGGTGAACCGAGCTTGGTCACGGCGCTTCAGGCTCTGGCAGCGCGTGAAGGCGTTGCCGATGCGATCATCTGGACTGGCTTTGTCAGTGGCGAGGCAAAACTGGCTGCGCTGGCTGAGGCCGACTTTTTTGTCTTGCCGTCCTATTCCGAGAACTTTGGGATTGCGGCAGTCGAAGCGATGGCCGCCGGGTTGCCAGTGATCCTCTCCGATCAAATTGGCATTCATCACGACGTTCACGCGGCTGGGGCTGGCCTGATCACTCCCTGTTCCGTGCAACCCCTCGTGACAGCCTTAACGCGTCTCGCAGCCGATCACGCGCTGCGCCAACAGCTGGGCCAAGCGGCTAAGCGCTTCGTGCAACACCGCTATAGCACTGATGCCGTTTGCCAACAAGTGCTCACCCTTTATACCGATCTGCTTGGGAGGCGAACCGGCGTGTTTGTGCCACTTGATAGAGACAGAAATCCATGACAGAGAGCAATGCTCGACTTCAACAGGCTAGTTTTAGTGATTTTTCCGTTCCTGATTTTCCGCGAATACGTAAAGTGCTGCGCTTTTTTCGAGATCGTTCGCCGGGAATATGCTTAGATTTAGGCTATTGCCCGGGGAGTTTCGCTGATTACTTGGTACAGCAGGGTTGGTCATGTGTAGGCCTTGATATTGTGCAGCGAGTCAATGCGGGTAGCGGAGTTCAGCATCTGCAAAGTGATATCTTCCGAGGTTTGCCGATTGCTGATCAGCAAGTTGATGCAATTACGGCCGGTGAGTTGATCGAACATCTGACTGACGACGGGGCGTTTTTGCGTGAGTGTTGGCGGGTCTTGAAACCTGGTGGACTATTGGCCCTGACTACGCCGAACCTTACCTTCGCCCTGAATCGTGGCTTGATCTTGTTGGGCAAAATGCCAAAATTTGTCCACGAACCATATCATTATCGAATCTACAACCTAGATAGCCTCCATCAAACCGTAACCACCGCTGGTTTTACGGTGCGTGCTGTCACCTCAAGCCATACCCTTTATTCGACCCGCCTCCATCCAAGTGGGATTGTTTTCGAATGGTTGGGTGATCGTCTGCCTAGTTTTGGGGCACATCTGATTGTGCTGGCCCAGAAATGAAGCGTTTGCCAGTCTCGGTTATTGTTTTAACCTATAACGAAGAAGCTAACCTTCCGGCGTGTCTGGACAGTGTGGCGGCGTGGGCCGGCGAGCTTATCGTGGTCGACTCGGGCAGTACCGATCAAACTGTGGCAATTGCGCGGCGTTATACCGAGCAGATTGTTGAACATCCCTTCGAGAACTATGCGGCTCAACGCAATTGGGCCCAGACTACGCTTGCGTTGGCTCATCCGTGGGTGTTCCATCTGGATGCCGACGAACGGGTGACGCCTGAGTTAGCAGCTTCCATCCAGCATTTTTTTGCCAGTGGGGCGGATCAACGCTGGACTGGAGCCATGGCGAGCCGTCGCACGATCTTTATGGGCCGGGCCATCATGCATGGTGGCCATTATCCAGTGTACCATTTGCGCCTGTTTCGGCATGATCGGGGCCGTTGCGAAGATCGTCTCTATGATCAGCATTTTCTGGTTGATGGCCCGACTACCCGTTTGCATGGCGATTTGATTGATATCATCACCTCTGATCTTGGGATTTGGACCCAGCGCCATAATCGTTGGGCGGCCCTGGAAGCTCAGGAGTATCTGGCCTCGGCGACCCAGGATCAAGCAGCGCGCCGTCTTGTGCGGGCACAGTTAACTGGCAATCCGATTGAGCGACGGCGCTGGTTACGTGGCTCGTATGGGCGGGCACCACTTTTTCTCCGTGCCTTTGGTTATTTTCTGGTTCGTTATCTCTTGCGGTTAGGCTTTCTTGATGGGACTGAGGGCTTAATTTTTCACTTTCTGCAAGGCTGTTGGTACCGCTTTCTGGTTGATGCCAAGATCTATGAGGCTCGCCAACGTCAGTCCCGCGCACTTCAGTCTCCTGATCAGATGCGCTGGAACTGAAGTCATGGGTGGAACTAGGCCGGTTTTGCCCTCGGTTGGTGCGCGTCATCGCGTCTGGTATGTGCTGGCAGTCCTGGGCTGCTTTGCACTGATCTGGCCCGTCTGGTTGCCTTGGGTTGGCTTAGGATTGGTGGTGCGCGATCCGATGATCACGGCTGAGGCCCTGGTTCCTATGGCTGGGGGTGATAACCGTATCCGCGAGGCGATCCGGCTCTATCATGAAGGCTATGCCGAGCGGATTCTCCTTACAGATATGGGCCAGGTTGCACCTACTGACCAAGTGGTTAGTCTTCGGAATCGCTACTTGGCCCAGAGCGAAGGAGGCGTGCCCCTCGCCCACTTGTACACCCTTGATCGGCGGGTTCGTTCCACCTATACCGAACTCGAAGCGGTACGTGATCTAGCCCAACGCGAGGGCTGGCAAAGCCTAATCCTGGTGACCAGTCCCCAGCATACCCGTCGCACCCGTCTGATTGCCGACCGGGTCTTTGCCCATAGTGACATCGTCGTTTCGGTGCAACCAGTACGGCTGGAAACAACCGATCTAGCACGCTGGTGGGTTGATCCTGATGAACGCCGTATGACGTTGCTTGAGTATCCAAAAATTTTGGCTCTGTTGGTCGGCTACCGGGGGCGTTAGGCCGGTTTTGGGTTTTGGATTACCACACCGCAATGGCATACGATGGGGTTCATCGCTTATGCTAGACTAGCCCTTACCCCGTTTGCGGGTTCGCATCCGCTTGGCGCCTTGGGGGCGTTGCGTTAATTTAAGGAGCCTCTGATCTTGTATATCCTTGGTATCAATGCGTATCACGGCGGTGCTTCGGCGACGTTGATCCACAATGGGCGGCTCGTTGCGGCCGCTGAAGAAGAACGGTTTCGCCGCATCAAGTATTGGGCCGGTTTCCCCAGTGAGGCGATCCGCTTCTGTTTGGCCGAGGCGGGGATTGCGCCTGCTGATCTCGATCATGTGGCGATTTCGCGTGATCCGAGTGCGAAACTCCATCAGAAGGTGCTGTTTGCGCTGGCTCGCCGCCCCAGTTTTAGCCTGATCCGCGACCGCCTCAGCAATGCCGCCAAGGTGCGTGACCCCAAAACTGCGCTCTGCGAAGCCCTCAACCTTAAGCCGAGTGAGCTTAAGGCCCAGTTCCATAATGTCGAGCACCACCGCGCCCATCTGGCCAGTGCCTTCTTCGTGTCGCCTTTTGAAGAGGCCGCACTACTTTCGGTGGATGGCATGGGCGATTTCTCGAGCACGATGTGGGGGATTGGGCGCGGCAATCGGATCGAGGTCTTCGATAGCATCAGTTTTCCCCATTCGCTGGGCATCTTTTATACGGCGGTCAGCCAGTGGCTCGGCTTTCCCAAATATGGCGACGAAGGCAAGGTGATGGGGCTGGCCCCGTATGGCAAGCCCGATCTGGTTGATCAGTTGCGCCAGGTTGTGCGCGTGCAGCGTGATGGGACCTTCGAGCTTGGACTGGACTTTTTTGTCCATCATGCCGAAGGGGCGGCGATGGTCTGGGACGATGGCGAGCCAGTGCTCGGTACGCTCTTCTCGCAGCGGCTGGTTGATCTACTTGGCCCGCCGCGTGAACCGCGCAGCCCGCTGACTCCGCGCCACGAAGCGGTTGCGGCCTCGTTACAGGCCATGCTCGAAGAAGCCGAAATGGCCCTGGTGCAGATGCTCCAGCAGAAAACTGGCCAGAAGAATCTGTGTATGGCGGGTGGAGTGGCACTCAACAGTGCCTTTAATGGCAAGATCTTGCCCCAGACCAAGTTCGATGAGATCTACATTCAGGCGGCAGCCGGCGATGCGGGTACCTCGCTTGGGGCGGCTTACTATGTTTACCATCAGATTCTGGGCCAGCCGCGTAGCTTTGTGCTCGACCATGCCTATACCGGGCCGCAGTTCAGCGATGCCGCCTGTGCCGCTGCCTTAGAGGCGCGAGGCGTGGCCTATACGCGCCTTGACGATGCCTTGACCTGCCGCCGGGCAGCCGAACTGGTCGCTGCTGGCAATGTCGTAGGCTGGTTCCAGGGCCGTATGGAATGGGGGCCACGGGCCTTGGGCAATCGCAGCATTCTTGCTGATCCGCGCCGCACCGATATGAAGGATATCTTGAATGCACGGATCAAGCACCGCGAACCCTTCCGGCCCTTTGCACCCTCGGTGCTCAGCGAGGCGACCGGAACCTATTTTGACCAGAGCTACCCCGACCCATTTATGATCAAGGTGTATGGGGTGCGCCCCGAACGTCAGGCCGAGATCCCGGCGGTGACCCACATCGACGGAACCGGGCGGCTCCAGACCGTTGATCAGGCTACTAATCCGCGCTACCATCAGTTGATCAGTGCCTTCGCCGCGTTAACCGGCACCCCGGTGATCCTCAATACCTCGTTTAACGAGAACGAACCGATTGTCTGTAGCCCAGAAGAAGCCATTGATTGTTTTCTGCGCACGCGCATGGATGCGTTGGTGTTGGGGAATCTGGTGGTGGAGAAATAGGGAAACTGTTTACACCCTATGCACATTCTTTTGCTGATTATTCAATACCCACCTGACACCAATCCCACGGGCAATTTGATGGCCCAGGTCGTGGACGGGTTGCGCGAACGCGGGCATATGGTTGATGTGATTACGGCCTTCCCGCATTATGCCCAGTTTCAGATCGAGGCGGCCTATCGAGGGCGTTTGGCTCAGCGCACCGTGGAAGTGGGCGGCGATGTGTTGCGCCTGTGGGTCTATGCCTCGGGCACGAAGCAACGCATGCTGCACCGCCTGGTGAGCTACCTGTCATTCAATCTGTTGGCAGCCTTGTTTGGGATCATCCAGCGCCGCCGTTACGATGTGATTCTGGCCCCGAATGGTTCGTTTTTTACCGGCTTGGCAGCGGCAGCGATTGGGGCGATCTCCGGGACGCCGTTTGTCTACAATGTGCAGGATCTTTATCCTGAAGTACCGGTGCAGGCCGGTCAATTGACCAATCGTTACGCAATTGCGGGTATGGAACGCTTAGAACGGCTGATGTATCGGTTGGCAGCAGCGGTCAGTGTGATTGCGCCGTCGTTCGAGCGGAGCCTGCAAGCCAAGGGTGTGCCACCAGCCAAAGTACAGTTAATCCCGAACTTTGTGGATACAGCCTTTATTCGTCCGTTACCGCGAAGCAACGCCTTGCGCGATTCGTTGAACTATAGCGACAAGTTTGTGGTATGCTATGCGGGAAACCTTGGTTACGTGTATGATCTTCAGTCCCTGCTTGACGCAGCGGCCCTCCTGGTTGACCACCCACACATCCAGTTTCTGATTGTTGGCGAAGGGGTCAATAAGCCGGATTTAGAGCGTCGTGCCCGTGAATTGAAGCTCCCAAATCTGCGTTTTCTGCCCTTCCTGCCGCGTGATCAGTTGCCCTGGTTGCGGGCGATGGCTGATGTGCAAGTCGCGCTGCACCTTCCTGGCACAACCGGTTATTCGCTTCCTTCGAAGATCTATGAAATTATGGCCAGTGGACGTCCGTTGCTGGCGAGTGCTGATCCTGGCAGTGATGTGGCGACGTTCATTGAGCAGGCTGGTTGTGGGATCTGTTTGCCCCCAGGCCAGCCCCACATGCTCGCTCAAGCCATTCTGAGCCTTGAAGCCGATCCCGGGTTGCGCAGTAGCTATGGTCAGCGGGGCCGTCAGTATGCCGAGCAGTATCTTGCCCGTTCGATTGTGACTGATCAGTACGAGCACCTGCTTGCCCGTGTTGCTGCCATTCCCACCGTTTGAAGCTGGTTACTTCTTTCATGGCCTGGTCGCTGCTGGATCATCCCGCTGGTTGCGCATTAAGGAAACTGACCTTATGGAGCTTGAGCGCCGTCCCTACACACCATCCCCACGTCTGATTTCGTCCAAAATTGCCGTTACCGACGCGGCTGCGGTACAGGTTCAGCCCCAGACCATTGATGTTGTGCGTGACTCGTCAGCCAAACGGGCGTTGGATTTGCTCCTCGCAACAGCCATGCTCATTGCGTCGGCACCACTCTGGGTGCTGGTTGCATTGGCAATTAAGCTTGAAGATGGAGGTCCGGTCTTCTATTTTCAAGAGCGTTGGGGCCGGGGCGGGCAGATCTTCCGGGTGCGCAAATTTCGCACCATGATCCAGAACGCGGGCTTGCGCCAGGCCGAGCAAAATGATCGTCGCATCACTCGGGTCGGACACTTCTTGCGGGCCTGTGGCATGGACGAGTTGCCCCAGATCCTGAATATCTGGCGTGGCGAAATGAGTTTTGTTGGGCCGCGGGCGCTGGCGGTTGGGGAACTGGTGCGCGATAGTGAGGGTAACTACAGTTCGTATGAACTGGTGCCCGGCTTCTGGGAGCGGCTGGCGGTGCGTCCGGGTCTGACCGGGATTGCGACGATCTATATACCTAAAGATGCCCCGCCGCGGCGCAAATTTCGCTACGATATGCTCTATATTCGCCGCCGTTCATTCTGGCTCGACCTCCGCTTGATCGTGATGTCGTTCTGGATTAGCTTCCGGGGCAAATGGGAAACCCGCGAGCGCAAGCTCTAAGTGGGGGTTCCGCCCGATCAGTGGTGAGTGGGGAAAACGCTTCTGGCTCAAGTCAAGTCGCCATAGCTGATGCAGCGTGCATGACTAGGTGTGAGCAGGCTTTGCGCAAGCCGAATCAGGTGTGGGTAATCGCATTGCTACAAATTGTTACTAATTACATGTAGGCGAAGGTGTAGGTTTTGAGTATACTGTTACTGCGGATGTACTAGGTTTTGTTCCGTATGGGTATGCCATCATTGGTCAAGCTTGTGGGTGCAGTCATTACGGGCCGGGTTGTAACCCGGTCGCTTGGGGTGGACTGGACCACTGAGCAGTGGTGTGCGTTGGTGGCGCTGGCTCGTAATCATGGCGTTGCTGGCTTGTTGCTGCGGGCTTTTAGCACCAATGGCTGGCCAACTGCTATGCCGATCGAGGTGCGGGGAGAGTTGCAGGCGCTTGTCTACGAGGCAACCGGGCATAATTTAAAGCTGTTTATGGCCCTCGCCCCGATCCTAGCAGTACTAAATCCGCTGACGCCAGTGCTGGTGCTCAAGGGCGCAGCGCTCTCTGAACCCTACTATCACGGGACGATCCTGCGCCCGATTAGCGATCTTGATCTGCTGGTACCCGAAGATGCGGTGCCAGCGGTGCTGGCGGCCCTGGCGCAACTTGGTTATCATCCGATCCCAAGTTTGGCTCCTGAGTTGCTGCCAGCGCTGGAACCGCATGTCCACCTGAGTGGTGGTCCACAGGGCGATCTGCAACTCGAGATCCATTGGTCTCTGGTCAGTGGCAGCGCTGATTGGCGTGCCTCCCCAGTGACCTGGTTCTGGACGCAACAACAAGCCTGGTTACCACCACGGGCCTATCTTGAGGCCGGTGGGGAGGTTGGGCGGGCAACTTGCCTGACTGCAACCGCCTCGTTACTCTATCAAGCGGCCCATCTGGTCTTGCGCCACGGGCAAGAACCAGCACGCCTGATTTGGATCTATGATCTGCATCTGTTGGTAAGTTCGGGGCAGATTGATTGGCCGTTATTAGTGCAGCAGGCCCAGGCCCTTGGTTGGGAGGTGGCCCTGACAACGGCACTTGATGAGAGCCAACGCTATTTTGAGACGGGAGTGCCCGAGGAGGTACTGGCCCAATTGCGTCATTCGTTTGATGCGCGGGTGATCTACACCGGGCCGGATGCGCCGTACGTCCCGCTTAACTCGTGGGATATGTTGCAGCCGTTGCGGATGCGTACCCGCTTGCATATGCTGCTGCGTCTGGCCTTCCCTGATCCGAACTATCTGCGAGCGAGTTATGCCCCAGCCTGGGGGCACTGGTGGCCGTTGGCCTACCCATATCGCTGGCTCAAGCCGTTTATGCGGCTGGCCCGTCGCCTCGTGCGACCTAATCCCACGAGGTCGCCGTGGCTACGTTAAGTCTAACCAGACCGATCACGTTGGCGATTGCAGGCTTGCCGATGGCGATCCATGGAGCCGAACCAGCGCTAGAGGCCCAGTTGGCAGCGGCCTATACGGGCTTTCTGACTGGGACTCTGCCCCAGTTTACCCTTGAGGTGCTTAACCCTGAAGCAACCGCTGCGTTTGTCGCTGGGGCTGTGGTGGATGCGCCAATGGCACCGCATCTTCAGATTTCAGGGCCATGTGTGCTGATCCACGAGCCTGGTTGGGTCGCTCGGCTTGATCTGGAGCGTGGTACAGGGCAGGTCCGGGCCTCTGAACCGCTCCAGTTTGCGGCGACTGAGTATACCTTGCGGGTGGTGTGTGCCTACCTGACCTTTGCGGCGGGTGGTTTGCTCGTGCATGGGGCCGGAATTGCGTATAATACGCATGGCTATCTGTTGCTTGGACCTTCGGGGGCAGGCAAAACCACAGCAGCACGCAACGCTCCACCTGGTTCGGTTTTGAATGATGATCTGATCTTGATACTGCCAGCGTCTGAAGGTTGGCAGATGTATGCTACTCCTTTTACCAATCCAAGCCAACTTGGGCCTCGTGGCCCAGCGTGTGCGCCTCTGACCGGGATCTTCCGGCTGAGACAGGCTCCGCAGGTTGCTTGCGCTCCTATGGCGCGGGCGGCGGCGGCGGCTGAATTGATCAGCCTGACCCCGGTAGTGAGCCTTGACCCTTATCGTGCCCCGACGTTGTTGGGGCGCGCCCACCAGATCGCCGCTACGGTATCCTGTGCCTACCTTGAGTTGTTGCCTGATCCGAGTTACTGGTCTGCTATCCTGCCTGCTGCCGAAAGGACGACCCTATGAGCGAGACGAGCATTAACCATCGCCCTGCCCAGCCCGCCCAACCCGCCCAACCAGGGGCTATCCGTCGGCCCTATCAGCGCCCCGCCGTGGTGAGTATGACCCGCCTTGCGACCCGCGCTGGTACACCGCTGAATATTGGCCCGCTTAAGGATCCGCTGAATACCCCCAATGATTATGGGCTATAGCTTGGATGGCGAGGTGGTTTTTTTGACTGAGCCAGGTGATCATTATGCATACGGGTAGTGGCACGCTCGCTGTAGGGTGGGTTGGCCTGGCTTGTTCAGTCATGTTTTAAGGAGGCGGCTATGCATAAACTGCTACGTTTGGGGGCCTTTCTTGGAGTGCTCTTGCTCCTGACGGTGTTGATGCCCTCACGTTCAGCCTTGGCTCTGACGATCAATGTGGATGGCAACCCGGCTGATTGGGGCCCGGTTGTAGCCTTAGGCTCATCAGGCTCGGGTGGCGGCGTGAATGCCTTCTACTATACGAGTAGCAATGGCATTCTGTACCTGCGCTTTGACCCAACGGCGACGTTCTCGAGTTCGACGTTTTTAGTGCGTTTGGGGAACGGTACGACCGATTATCGGATTTCGTATAATGGTACGAGTGCTCTGGTGCTTAACACGTGCGCAGGTCTTATTACCGGGCCGTGTAGTGCTTCTGGCCCGGCCACAACGACGTTCGCGGCGGCGAGTGAGACGGTGATCGAGATTGCAATTGATTTTGCCGCACTCGGCTTGAGCGATAACTTGTATGTGCGTAGCTTTGGCATTAATGGTGCGCTGGGTGGTGTGCCCACCGTTACGCCGCTTGGGTTGCCCGGTCCCCTCTCGGTGGAGCTGGCTTCGTTTACGGCCAGTCATACTGCTGCTGGGGTCGAATTGGCCTGGGAGACCGCCAGCGAGCGCGAGATCGCGGGCTTTAATCTGCTACGCAGTACGACCGGGAGCCTGAATGATGCGGTTGCGCTTAATGCTGATCTGATTGAGGGCGGTGGTGATGCGCTCAGTGGCGGTAGTTATAGCTTTACCGATCTAACCCCGGTGGCTGGAGCGAGCTATTGGCTCCAGGTTGTAAATGCTGATAGTACCACTGAGGAGTACGGACCGGTGACGCCTGCCGCAGTTACGGCTTCGAACAGCCGGGTGTTTATTCCGCTGGTAAGGCGCTAGCTGCGCTTTGGCCCTCATCCCCTGCTCCCCTCTCCTACCTACGGGAGAGGGGAGCACAGGCTTGATAACTGGCTCTTTCCCCCTTTACCCCCCACCAATCCCTATGCATCTACGCCATGTGGGCCTCGTCTCCACCCTGCTTGCACTTTTGCTTACGGCCCAATTGATGCCGGTGGCCTCGCGTTCGTCAGCCGCCGACGCTGCTGTTACCCCGCGCCTGTTGCAGGCCAATGCAAGCGGGGTGCGCCTGGAGTTGCGTAGTCCAAGCTATCAGTTGGCAGCGAGCGGTCGTGATCAACGCTTGAGCGTGGCTGGGCTAGATCAGGATCCAGCCGCTCCTGGCCTGCCGGTAAGTTATGCAATCTTGGCGGTGCCGCCAACGGGTACCGTTGCGTTGGTGCCGGATGGTTTGCAGCCCCAGGTGCGGCGCCAGGCGCTGCGTTTGGCTGAGGCTGCGATCCTGCCGCAAGGCCAGCCGCTTGGTCGTGAGGGTGAGCAAACGGGGTTGGGCTTGGCTTCGTCGGTTGATCTGCCTGCTCTTGATGGTTGCAGTGCCGACCCTGTGCGGGTCACGGGTGAAGCTTGGGTGCGAGACCAGCGGATTGTCACCCTGGCCTTCAACCCCGTGCTCTACTGTGCGGCGACCGAGCAGGTGCGCTGGTACCCGCGGCTTACTGCCGAACTGCGCTGGGACGAGCCGGATCTGCAAGGACAGACTGCCCCTTATTTGCCTGATGATCCCTTGAGTGCTGCCTTATTTCCGGGGTTGCTCTTGAATGCAGATCAGGCTCGGCAGTGGCGTCAGGCTCCCGGCCAACCTGACGTGGTCGTGCCGAGCCAGAGCAGCCAGCCGCGTTACAAAATCAGCCTGGATCAGCCCGGGATCTATCGCCTGAGTTATGCTGATCTGGTAGCGGCTGGCGTGCCAGTAGATACACTCGATCCGCGCCAGTTGCGGCTGACTAATCAGGATCAGCCGGTCGCGATCCATGTGATCGGTGAGACTGATGGGCGCTTTGACCCTGATGATCTGCTCTTCTTCTATGGTGAGCCGGTCAGCAGTGCACCCGTGCTCGATACCGTGATTCTGAATGGCCAGTTAACCGTGACCGAGACGGTAGTTTCGCGCAACTATACGGTAGCGAGCGAATATACCCGTACCAATGTCTACTGGCTTGAGGTCGGTGGCCCAGCTAGTCCCCGCATGGCAGTGGTGGCAGCAACGCCGACCTATAGTGCGCCTGAGGTTGAACCGAGTTCGTATCGGGCGACAGTACGGGCCGAGCAACAGTTGATCTGGTGGACGCACCACTTTACCGGGCGTGATACCTGGTTCTGGTCAAGGCTGCGTTCGACAAGTTCGAGCAATGCCGTGGGCACTTTTCCGATCACCCTGACGGCGGTGCTCGCGGGCGGCAGCCCAGCCGGTTTGACGGCAGAACTTGTACCGTTTACGTCGAGTAGCGCGGTCAATCCTGACCAGCGCGCCCGCTTGAGCTTGAATGGCCAGTTGCTTGCTGATGAGACCTGGGATGGTATCACGAGGCGAACGATCACGCGTGATCTGGCGGTAAGCGGCCTGCGCGAGGGTGTGAATACGCTTACGGTGACCAATGTGCTGCAGCCCGGCCTGAGCAATAACGAGCAACGCTTTGACTGGTATGCGATCAGTTATGACCGCCGGTTTGTGGCAGAGGCGGATCAGTTAGGGTTTAGCTTCAGTGCAAACCAGCCGCAGCGCTTTCGGATCAGCGGTCTGAGTAATGGTACCGTGGTTGGGCTTGAGGTAAGCAACCCGCGGGCACCGCGCTGGTTAAGTAGCACCGCCTTGACTGGCCCTGAAGCGATCTTCGCGGTTCAACCTATTGGTACGGCCCAGTATTATGTGGCGGGGGCCACGGCCTTCCGCACGCCACTGAGTTTCACAGCGTATACTTCCTCCAACCTGCGGGCGACGACGAACGGGGCTGACTATCTTTACATTGCCCCGAGCAGTTTGATGACAGCCACTCAGACCCTGGCAGCCTATCGGGCGGCAGAGGGGATGCGGACGGCGGTGATTGATCTACAAACCTTAATTGATGAGTTTAATGCTGGGATCTATCACCCGGTTGCAATTAAACGCTTCCTGGCCTATGCCCACCTGCATTGGCAGCGCCCGGCTCCACAGTATGTGTTATTAGTTGGCGATGGGCATTGGAACTTCTTTCGCTATAACCTGGGTACGTATGGTCCAGCCCCCGACATCTTGATGCTGCCAAACCTGGCCTGGGTTGATCCTTGGCAGGGTCAGGTTGATAGTTCGAACCAGTTAGCGGCCTTTGTGGGCAATGATATTATGCCCGATCTGGTGATTGGGCGGATTACGGTACGGAATGAGGCCGAAATTGCCAATGTGCTGGCCAAAACCCAGGCCCATGAAACTGCTCCGCCCGAGGCTGCCTGGCGGCGAACAACGACGTTTATTGCCGATAACAGTCCTGATCCGGCGGGTGATTTTGCGGCGACTTTGGATCGGGTGATCAGCGCGAGTGTGCCCGAACCATCCTTACGTGTTCAGCGGCTGTTCCTTAATAGCTACTGCGGTCCCAATGGGCAGAGTGAGCCGGGGTGCCCACGCCTGGTGCAGGCCCTGACCGAAACCGTGAACCTGAGTGGCACCCTAACCCTGACCTATGCTGGCCATGCCTCGCTCAATCGCTGGGCTGGCGAAAGTTTTCTGACCAGTAGTAGTGCTGGTTTACTGAATACGACTAGTATGCCTGGTCTGGTAGTTAGTCTGGGCTGTCTGGATGGCTATTGGCTGCATCCCGGCACAGGGGCCAACCCAAATGAGTCATTGATCGAGATTTTGGTGCGTCAAGAAGGTGGATTTGCAGCGGCCTTCTCGCCAACTGGGTTAGGGCTGGCGACAGGACACGAGTTATTGGCCAGCGGCTTGTTCCAAGCTCTGTTTGCTGGCGGGCGGCAACGTTTAGGCCCGGCCACAATTGCCGCAAAACTTGGCCTGTTTGCCACGGGGCGAAACCTGGATCTGGTTGATACCTATACGATCTTTGGTGATCCGGCGTTGTTGTTGGCGATTCCCGATGAGTTGCAGCCGCCGCCAACTCCCACGACCCCAACCAGTGAGTCGACAACCCCCACGAATCCGACGGGTGAACCCACGACACCCACGACTCCTACGAATGTTACCGTAACCCCAACAACGCCTACAAGCGAACCGACGGCACCTACAACTCCGACGACGCCCACAACCCCAACCGGTGAAACGCCTACGGCCACGACCACCCCAACCGTGTCCCCAGGTCCAGGTGAACTACGACGGGTCTATTTGCCGAATATCGGGCGTTAGGACGCACGTGTTTACACCAGATATTTGTGCATAAAGCGATGTTAACCAGGTGGCAACGCCAGGGTGGCCCGTTGCGCCTCGTGGTAACAGGCTGGAGTATGGCCCCCTTGTTGCATCCTGGTGATACCGTGGTGCTGGTACCGCCCGAGGGGGAGCTTGGGCCAGGAACGATTGTTACGGTACAGCAGGCTGGCAGCTTGTTGACCCATCGGGTGTTGCGCCAGACTAGTACCGGCTTGCTGTTGCGGGGTGATGCCTGCCGACAGCCTGATCCCCTGGTTGCCGTGCATGAAATTGTTGGGGTTGTGGCCCTGCGTGAACGGCCTGGTCGCCCAAGTTTATCGGTTCGGCAAGGGCTTTTAGGCTTGATCGGGCGCTTGGTTGTGGTTGGTCCCGCGCCAGTGATAGGGTTACGGGCGTTGTGGTTGCGGATCCTATGGGTGATTGGCTTGGGGGTGTGTGCAATAAGGAATCAAGTCTATGAGTGAGTGGGATAGCCCGATTCGGCGTCAGCCAGGAGTCATTGGTGAGCAGGTTGAGCAAGAGGCGGTCTTGCTCTTGCCGGAGGTTGGCAGTGTGATTGTGCTGAACGAAGTCGGACGGGTGATTTGGGAGTTGATTGATGGGCAGCGTAACCCTGCCGCCCTGGTCGCAGCGCTGGTTGATCAGTACGAGGTAACGCCTGACGTCGCTCAGGCCGATGTGCAGGCCTTTCTGGCTGATTTGCGGGTGTGCGGAGCGATTCGGTAGGGGCGAGATCGCGCTCCGTAACTTGATGAACGCCAGGAGCCGAG